>JANXRW010000093.1 GCA_025356655.1 Betaproteobacteria bacterium
GGCTTTGGTGGCAAGGTCGGAGCGAAAGGGGGCACTTCACCGACACCCTGCTGAACCAGACCGACCCTGAGGGCCCACAATATTTCACTAGGCGGTCAGATTTTCCGGGGAATGAAACCGAGACAAAAAGCCGGTGGCCCAGCGAAATAACTTGCGATCCAACACCCCGCCTAGAAAGAGCGTGGTAGTCCGAGAACGTGTTCGGCCACGTAGGAGAAGATGAGGTTGGTGGAGATCGGGGCCACCTGGTAGAGGCGTGTCTCGCGGAATTTGCGTTCCACGTCGTACTCGCAGGCAAAGCCGAAGCCGCCGTGGGTCTGCAGGCACACGTTGGCGGCCTCCCAGGAGGCCTTGGCGGCCAAGTGTTTGGCCATGTTCGCCTCGGCGCCACAGGGCAGTCCCTGGTCGAAGAGCTCGGCTGCCCGAAAGCGCATGAGATTTGCCGCCTCCACCTCGATGTAGGCGTCGGCGATTGGGAATTGAACGCCCTGGTTCTGCCCGATGGGCCGGTCGAAGACTACCCGCTGATTCGCGTAGCGCACTGCACGGTCGACGAACCAGTAGCCATCCCCGATGCATTCGGCCGCGATGAGCGTGCGCTCGGCGTTAAGCCCATCGAGGATGTAGCGAAAGCCACACCCTTCCTCGCCCACCAGGTTCTCCACAGGGATCTCCAAGTCGTCAAAAAACAACTCGTTGGTCTCGTGGTTCACCATGTTGGGGATCGGGCGCACGGTGAGGCCCCGTCCGATTGCGTCCCGTAGGTCCACGATGAATACCGACATGCCCTCGGATTTTCTCTTCACCTCGGCCAGCGGCGTGGTGCGGGCGAGCAACACCATCAGGTCCGAGTGCTGCACGCGCGAAATCCAGACCTTCTGTCCATTGACGACATAGCGGTCCCCCCGGCGCACCGCCGTGGTCTTCAGCCGGGTAGTGTCAGTGCCCGTGGTGGGTTCCGTCACCGCCATGGACTGGATGCGCAGTTCGCCCGCCGCAATGCGCGGCAGGTAGCGCTCCTTTTGCTCGGGAGAGCCGCTGCGCAGCAGCGTGCCCATGTTGTACATCTGCCCATGCACCGCACCAGCGTTTCCCCCGCTGCGGTTGATCTCCTCCATGATGACCGTGGCGGCCGCCAGGCCTAGCCCCGATCCCCCGTATTCCTCGGGGATCATCGCGGCAAGCCAGCCCGCCTGCATCAGGGCATCGACAAAGGCCTCGGGATAACCGCGCTGCTCGTCGATGCGGCGGAAGTACTCGTCAGGGAAGCCGGCGCACAGCGCACGAACGGCCTCGCGGATTTCCTGGAACTGGTCTGGTGCATGCTTCATGGGTGTTTGTTGTCCGATGGTCTCTTCTGGTTGTTCTTCAGACCAAGGTGGCTTCCGCTTCCATGGCGAGCGCGCCGCCTTGGCTGCGCGCCCATAGGCTCACGCGTCCGGCGTCGCCCTGGCGTCCACAGACCAGGAAAGGCGCCGTATCGAAGGTGGGGCTCACCGCGCGGAAATGAAAGCCCGCCACCCGGGCATCCGGTAGCGCTCGCCGCAGCAGATCCAGCAGCAGCGTGGCGATCAGCGGTCCATGAACGATGAGGCCGGGGTAGCCCTCCTGCCCGGTCGCGTAGGTTCGGTCGTAATGGATGCGGTGGGCATTGAAAGTGAGTGATGAGTAGCGGAAGAGCAGCACGTCGTCAGCCCGCACCTCACGCTCGAAGGCCGCTTGGGCGGGCGCCTGCGCTGGCGCAAGCGTGGCCGTGCCGGCGCTCGGCATGGGCCGGTAGACGATGTCATGCTCTTCGCTGATCGCTAGCCCCTGCGGTCCGGAATACTCGTGGCCGACGCGCACGAAGACGAGGTCGCCGCTGCGGCCGCTCTTGTGCTCCACGCCGAGCACGCGCGAGTGTCGGTGCACGGCTTCTCCTACGCGCAGCGGCTGCAGGAATTTGAGCCGGCCACCAGCCCACATGCGCCGAGGCAAGGGAACCGGCGGCAGGAATCCCCCGCGCGCGGGATGTCCGTCAGGGCCAATTTCTGAGTGGCGTGCCGCCGCTGTGCACAGCGTCCAGTGCCACAGGGGTGGGAGTTCTGAGCCGCCGACGGGCCAGGCGTCCTCGCGATCCAGGGTAGCCGCCAGCGCAGCCACCCGGGAGGCGGTGACCACGTCCTCGGCTTCCTGCGCGTGACCGACCCAGGTTTTGAGGTGTTCGATGGTTGTGGGATCCATGGTGCGTGACGCGGCCTGCTCCGAAGATTTCTAGCGGTTGGTAACGGGCGCGGCGCGCCGGAACGGCTTCCAAGCACCTATTCAACCACACTGCGGGCGTCGGGTCGCCTGCGCCGCGCGGGAGGGACATTGCTTGACTAAAGTCATGGATCGGGGCTTTCGCACGCCGATACTCGAATTTGCCGGGAGTGCTCTGCCCGCGGCCGCTCGGTGGGGTTAGGCTAAAGCCGGACGGCCCGCGGTCGATAGGGACAATGGAGATGCAGAGTACGGCCCCTGCGTTTCGGAAGGTGGTCTGTGCAGGTAATCGCCCCGTCGGATGCCGGGGCATCCTGGCGAGGCCATGAAGGCCGCCGCAGTTTGTGCCTTGAGGAGGAAATATGGCTCACGCCCTGAAAGCCCAGAAGAGCAGTGTGCGCCACCAGAGCGCGGGTGAGGCCGGCGTCGCGGCCTCGGCGGCCGATTCAGGCACCTTCGAGCGGGTCGTGCGCGCGGCCCGCCGCCGTTTCGACACCGCCATCGCGCTGGTCTCTCTGCGCGAGGCCGACAACTGGCGCTACGTCACGCCGAGCGGGGTCAGCGTCGGCGCTCCGCCCGCAGAGCGCTCCTTCTGCGGCAGCGCCCTGCGCCAGCTGCTGCCGTTAGTGGTGACAGATGCCGCGGCGGACGCCCGTTTCGCCAGCATGCTTCCCAATACCCGTGATGCATGCCACCGGTTCTACGCTGGTCGGGCCTTACGCGATGCCCAGGGATTCGCGCTCGGCACTCTGTGCGTGATGGACCCTGCTCCGCGCAGTTTCAATGACGATGCGCGCGAGGAACTGGACGATTTGGCCGATTGGGCGGAAGCCGCCTTGGCCCGGTGGCAATTGGGCTGCGACCGGCGGGCCTTGGCGCAGATGCTCGGCGTTGCGTCGGAGGGTCAAGGGCTCGATGCAGAACTCAAGGTCTGGGACCGCGAGGCGATCACTGGCCTGCTCGAGCGCGAAACGCGCAGGGTGGCCAGATCCCGGGGCGCCTTGTCGGTGTTGCGCGTCGACGTGGACCAATTGCAGAGCCTCGATGCGCGCTATGGGCGGGCCGTGTCCTCCACCGTGTTGAAGTCCGTGGCGCAGTCCCTGCGCGGCACCCTGCGGCCCTACGACGCGGTGGGCCGCTATGCCGAGGACGAGTTCCTGGTCGTTCTACCCGACTCCGACGAGGCAGGGGCGGCAGTCGTGGGCGAGCGCCTGCGGCGCCGGGTGACCGAGGACGCCATGGCGGTCGGGGTCGATCGCATCAGTTGCACGCTGAGCGTGGGGGCGGCTGCGGTGCAGGCCGATGCACTCGCGCCAAGCGCCGAGGGGTTACTGGCGGCCGCAGGCGGTGCCCTGCGCGAAGCCAAACGGGCGGGTTGCAACCGTGTCCACCTAGCGGGCCGGTCCTCGCCCCGGGTCCCGGGAGCACTGCGCGGCTGGAGCGCTGAGTGGAGCCCGCTGGGCCGCTAGTACGCGCGGTGCAGTCAGCGGGCGACATGTTGAAGTCCTGTTTTGGACTCATGGAGAAACGAGGAAATGGGTAAGACCGTGATGATCGTGGACGACTCGGCCAGCGCACGCACCATGCTCGGGCTGACCCTCAAGGGCGCGGGCTACGACGTGGTGGAGGGAAGCGACGGAAAGCATGCACTCTCGCTTCTCGATGGGCGCAAGGTCCATTTGATCATCAGCGATGTCAACATGCCGAACATGGATGGAATTGCCTTCGTGAAGGCGCTCAAGCAGACCCCGAACTATAAGTTCACCCCGGTGATCATGCTCACCACCGACGGGCAAGAGTCAAAAAAACAGGAAGGTAAGGCCGCTGGTGCGAAGGCCTGGGTAACCAAGCCTTTTAGCCCCACCCAACTGCTCGACGCCGTATCCAAGTTGGTCCTGCAGTGAGCACCCCTGGGCATGGCTCGGTCGCGGCGCGCCAGTCCTTCGGTCAGGAGGCTTCATGAACGAGATGCAGCAGGCGGAACAGGCGTTTTTCGAAGAAGCGCGCGACATGCTGCGCCAGATCGAGGAGTCGCTGCTGCGCCTGGAGAATGACGCGCAGGACGTCGAGACGCTCAATTCGTTGTTCCGGGCAGCGCACACCATCAAGGGGTCGGCAGGCCTGTTCGGCTTCGATCGGATCGTGGCTTTCACGCACCACGTGGAGACGCTCCTCGAGCACTTGCGCACGGGCGCAATCGGTTTCGAAGCGGATCTGGCTGCGGCGTTGTTGTCCTGCGCCGATCACATGGGGCAACTGGTTGAGGAAACTGCTGCGCAGATCGTGGACCCGGGCACGGAGGCTGCGGGCGGCGCGCTCCTTGGCCGCTTGGAGTCCTGGCTACCTGCGTCAGCCAAGGTGGCCGAGCCGCAGCCGGGGTCCTCCAGCGGTCACGAGCTGATCCAAGCGCGCCTGTGGCATCTGACGGTGGCTTTTGGTGCGGATACCTTCCGCAACGGCATGGATCCGCTCGCCTTCATCGGTTACCTGAGCGCCCTGGGGGACGTTTGCCACGTGGCCTGTGATGCCCCCGAAATGCCTGAAGCGGAGGACTTCGATCCGGAGACCTGCTACCTGCGTTGGGAGGTGAGCCTGCAGTACGCGGGCACGAAGGAAGCGCTCGCGGGCGTCTTCGAATTCATCCGCGACGACTGCGAAATGCACATCACGGCGCCTGATGCCGCCGTGGGCGAATGGGTGGAGATTCTCGGGCGCATGAAGGGCGAAGCGCAGCGCATCGGCGACATGCTCGTGGGCTGTGGTGCGGTGACACGTCACGAACTGGCCGCGGCTGTCGCTGCGCAGTCGGGTATGGGTCGCGAGGCGCCGCCGCTAGGCGAGGTACTCGTGGCGCAGAAGGCCGCCAACCCGGAGATCGTCCAGGCGGCTTTGACGCGCCAGCGCGAGCAGCGTGGCGAGGAGAGTCGGTTCATCCGCGTGGCTGCCGACAAGCTCGATGCCCTGATCAATCTGGTGGGTGAACTGGTCATTGCCGGTGCCGGTGCGAACCTGCTAGCGAGTCGCCTGAAGGAGCCGCGCATGCTCGAGGCCACCCGGTCGGTCACCGACCTGGTGGAGGAAATCCGCAACGGCGCCCTGCAACTGCGCATGGTGCAGATCGGCGAGACCTTTTCTCGCTTTCGCCGAGTGGTGCATGACGTCAGCCGTGACCTCGGCCGGCAGGTCCACCTAGAAATCGAGGGGGCGGACACCGAACTGGACAAGTCGGTGGTGGAGCGCATCGCGGACCCTTTGATGCACCTCGTGCGCAACGCCCTGGACCATGGCATCGAGGGGCCGGAGGAGCGACGTGCAGCGGAGAAGCCCGAGCAGGCCTTGCTGCTCCTTCGTGCCTTTCATGATTCCGGCAGCATCATCATCGAGGTGAGCGATGACGGGCGCGGGCTCGACCGGGCTCGGATCCTCGAGAAGGCTCGGGAGCGGGGTCTAATCGCCCCCGGCGTTGAACTCCCGGACGAGGACGTGCTTAATCTGATCTTCCAGCCGGGGTTCTCCACCGCCCAGAAGGTGACCAATCTCTCCGGGCGCGGCGTGGGAATGGATGTGGTGCGCAAGAACATTGAGGCGCTGCGCGGCACCGTCGCCATCGCCAGCACCGAGGGCCAGGGGACGACCATCGTCATACGACTCCCACTGACTCTGGCCATCATCGACGGCTTCCTCATCGGCGTGGGCAACTCCTCCTATGTCGTGCCGCTGGACATGGTGGTGGAGTGTCTCCAACTCCCGGGCGACATCGCCCCGGCCTGCAACTTCCTCGACTTGCGCGGCGAGGTGCTGCCCTTTATCCGTCTGCGCCAACTCTTCGACATCGACGCGCCGCCGCCGCTGCACGAGAATGTCGTGGTGGTGCGCAGCGGTGCCGCACGCGCCGGGTTGGTCGTCGACGCCCTGATGGGCGAATTCCAGACGGTCATCAAGCCCCTGGGGCAGATCTTCCGAAATTTGCATGGCATTGGCGGCTCGACCATCTTGGGTAACGGTGAGGTTGCGCTGATACTCGACGTGGCGGCGCTCATCACATTGGCTATGAACGCGGACGCGAAGCGGGCGCCGTCCCAGGAGGTGGTGCGCGCCCCCGGTACGCTGCGGACGGCCAGAGCTTGAGCGTGCTCGGCTCTTGTCCGAAGGCGGCAGCGGCACCGGCCTCGACCGGAGCGGTGCCGATCAGCGACGCGGAGTTCAAGGCGGTTCGCGACCTGCTCTACCGTGAAGTGGGCATCAGCCTGAGCGAACACAAGCGCGCGCTCGTCTGTGGCCGTCTGGGCAGTCGGCTCACCACACACGGCCTGAACAGCTTCACGGCCTATCTGCGCTTGCTGCAGGATTCCCGCGTACCCGGTGAGTTGCAGATCGCCATCGACCTGCTGACCACCAACGAGACGAGCTTCTTTCGCGAGCCCAAGCATTTCGAGTTTCTCCGTACCACGGCGGCCGCGCACCGGCGCGGGCGCCCCTTCCGGGTGTGGAGCGCGGCCAGTTCCAGCGGCGAGGAAGCCTACTCCATCGCCATGCAACTCGCGGAGACCCTGGGCGAGGGCCCCTGGGAGGTGTTCGCCTCCGACATCAGTACCCGTGTGCTCGAGCGTGCCCGCTCGGCGCTTTACGCTCTGGAACGTGCCGAGACCATTCCGCGCGCCCTGCTACAGCGTCACTGCCTGAAGGGTTCCGGGCCCTACGAGGGAAGCTTTTTGCTCTCCCGGGCTATTCGCGCGCGCGTGAAATTCGATCAGATTAACCTGACCCGCCCGCTGCCCGAGGTGGGCGAGTTTGACCTGATATTCCTGCGCAACGTACTGATCTATTTTGACTCTCCCACCAAGCGGGCGGTGGTGGAGCGCCTCGCCAGACAACTGCGCTTGGAAGGGCGGTTGGTCATCGGGCATTCGGAGTCCTTGAACGGCATCACCCAGGCGCTGGAGGCAGAAAGACCCACCCTCTACCGTGTCGCGGCCGGCGCGCGCGACCGGATGCAGGCGTGAGCGCCATTGGCACCAGTCGCCGGGGGAAGAGTTTGAGGTACAGCGGGAGAGGGATGTGAGCATTACGCGCGTGTTGGTGGTCGATGATTCGGCGGTGGTGCGCAAAGTACTCAGCGATGAGCTCGCCCGCGACCCGCAGCTTGCGGTGATGGCCGCGGTCGCCGATCCACTGCTAGCCATCGCGCGGATGAAGCAGGAATGGCCCGACGTCATCGTGCTCGACGTGGAGATGCCGCGCATGGATGGCATTACCTTTCTGCGCAAGATCATGGCCGAGCGGCCCACGCCCGTGGTCATCTGCTCGACGCTCACTGAAAAAGGCGCCGAGACCACCCTGCAGGCGCTGGCCTCCGGCGCGGTGAGTTTCGTGACCAAGCCCAAGGTAGGGCTGAAGGACTTCCTGCAGGACTCCGGACACGAACTGATCAGTGCGGTGAAGGCCGCGGCGGCGTCCAATCCGCGCCTGCTCAAACCGCGTCCGACAGCCGAACGCGTGCAGGTGGAACCGGCGGCTCAGGGCGAGGCGAACTTCGCGGGAGCCCCGCTGCGCGCGATGGCACAGACCACCGAGCGCGTGGTGGCCATCGGCACCTCCACGGGTGGGACGCAGGCGCTCGAGACGGTACTCACTGCCCTGCCGCGCGTGTGCCCCGGCATGGTGATCGTGCAGCACATGCCAGAGAAGTTCACGGCGAGCTTCGCCGCACGGCTCGACTCCGTGAGTGCCATCGAGGTGCGCGAGGCCGTCGACGGCGATCGGGTGGTGCCCGGACGGGCGCTCATCGCCCCCGGAGGCAAGCACATGATGTTGCTGCGTAGTGGCGCCCTGTACGTTGTCCGGGTCCTCGACGGCCCCCTGGTGAACCGCCACCGGCCCTCCGTGGATGTGTTATTCCGTTCGGTCGCCCAGCATGCGGGGCGCAATGCTACGGGCATCATCATGACCGGAATGGGCGACGACGGGGCACGCGGGCTGAAGGAAATGCACGATGCGGGCGCCTGGACGGTGGCCCAGGACGAGCAAAGCTGCGTGGTTTTCGGGATGCCCAAGGAGGCCATCAAACTAGGCGCCGCGGACTCCATTTTGCCGCTGTCGGATATCGCGCGGGCTATCGTCCGCTGAGCACGCGGCCCAGGCAGGCTGCCCGGCCACTCGAGAGTGCCGGGCCACTCACCCCAGGAGCGTATATGGCACTGGTTCACCTGATCTACGTCAGCCGCGCGGTTGCAATCCCGTCCATGGACGCCATCGTCACGCTGCTCGACGGCGCGCGCGAGCACAACCGCCGCATGGGCCTGAGCGGGATACTTTGCTTCGGCAACGGGTGCTACTTGCAGATCCTCGAGGGCGCGCCGGTGGTGGTGAACCGGCTCTTCCGCCGGATCATGGCCGACCCCCGACATGAGGATGTCAGCCTCCTGGAATACCGGGAAGTTCCCCAACGGCACTTTGCCGACTGGCACATGGGCTACGGCCCGCATGCCTCCCAAGGCCAGTCGGAGGAGGCGTTTACCCCCTACCGGTTCTCGCCGGAAGAAGCCCTGGTCTACCTGCAACGGGTGGCTGCCCACCTCCAACCCGAGGCGCAGCTCGCGCCTTGAGGGATGCTTAGGCGGGCAGTCGCAAGCTCTCCCACAGGTGCGCTGCGGTCAGAGAGCGGTGGGGCTGGTAGGCAGCGAGCAGCCTTTGTGCGTCCTGCTCGGTCGGGCGCTGTGCCAGGGCCAGGCAAAGCTGTAGCGCCCGCCGAATAGCCACGTCGCCGTGCAGCGAGCAATCGGCGAAGCCCGCGCCGCGCAGCAGGCTATAGTTCACTGTCCAGGGGCCAATGCCCTTGACCGACAGTAGAGCGGGGATCATGTCCTCGCCGGGGGCATCCTGCCAGCGTGCGAGCGGCAACTCGCCACTGCGGGCCAGGCGTGCCACGCTGAGCAGGGCCTGTGCCTTCGCCCGGGAGAAACGCGCCGCGCCCAGTGCGTCGAGGTCCAGCCCAGCCACCCGTGCCGCGTCGGGGTAGCAAAATAGACCGCTGCTATGCGGCACGGCGCAAAGCCCGATTACCGCGCGACGAAGCGTGATCGCGAAGCGCAGGTTGATCTGCTGTCCGATGATAGCCCAACTGAGGGCCTCGAAGAGGCCTGATGCCTGGGCAATGCGCAGCCCCGCCTGACGGGCAACCAATGGCCCTAGCAGCGCATCGCCGGAAGCCATGGCTTCGAAGGGCGTCGGGTCGATGGCCAAGCCGAGAAGGCGCCGGGCGATCGCGGTGCACTCCTCGGCGTCGCTCGGACGCAGGCGCGAATCGGCCACGACCCGGCAACGCGCTTGGTCCGGTTCGATCTCGATCGCCAGTGCAACGGGCACACCGTTGACCATCAACGCCTTGGTCAGGGAGTCCGGACCTACCCGTTCGGCAAGTGCCTGGTCGTCCCGCGCGTGGAAGTTGAGTATGGGCGCGCTGCGATAGCCCGCGGGCAGAGCTAGCGTGAAATCCAACACCTCTGCGGCGCCGGCCGGGTGGCGGCTGTCCTGCCGCAGCCCAGGGGCGAGCGCGGTGGCCACCCCGCGGGGGCCGCGGGTCGCTGAGTGGGACATGGGGCCCTCCGCGGCAGTCGAAGAGGCAACATCATCGCGCAGTTGCGCCCGCGGCGCAGGGCAGCGTTGGCGGCGGCAGAGGGCGCGGGCTGGCAGGCTAGGGCACCTGGGCGGGCACCTTTGTCAATCGCCCGTGGCTTTCTTGATGGCCCAGGGGTGGCTGGGTAGAGTTCGCGCTGTGCGCAGCCTCCCTGCCGTGCGCGGTCGGGGACCCTCGCCACCCGGGAAATCCCAGGGGCTGACAAATGCAGATGCTGGTGCTTGGCCTCGTCTTGTTCCTTGGCGTGCCTCGGGTGCCGGCTGCTCCGGGCTTGCGCGAGGCCCTGGTGCGACGCTTCGGTGAAAGGGGTTGTTCTTCTCCTTGGTCAGCGCCCTTGGCTTGGCCGCGCTCGTCGCCAGATATGCGGCTCCGCCTCGGGGTGTGCAGGTGTTCGCGCCCGTAACGGGCGCCCGACAGGCGGCGCCGGCGCCGATGGTGCTTGCGGTATCGCTGCTCGCTGCCGCCTAGCTTCGTGGCCACTTGCGTCGGTGCTTGGGGCACCCCATGCTGCTGGGTATGGGCCTGTGGTCGCTCACCCATCTGCTCGCCAATGGCCAGCGGCCGGTGTTAGGCTGACGTTCCGGCGCGAGTGCGAGCGGGCTCAGACGGCGGGAGAGTGGGCGGCCAACCAAGCCGTGAAGGCAGCCGGTGACAGTGGCTTGGCATAGAAGTAGCCCTGGCCTTCATCGCAGCCGAGCGCCGCCAGTCGGGCGGCCTGGGCCGAGGTCTCCACGCCTTCCGCGATGACCTCAAGCCCCAGATCCTTCCCGAGGCGGATGATCATCTCCGGGATGCCGGCACGCCCACCGTCGATAAAGAGTTCGCTGACGAACTGACGGTCGATCTTCAGGCGATCGACAGGCAGTTGTTGTAGGTAGCCCAGCGAAGAAAACCCGGTGCCGAAGTCGTCGATCGCCACCGCGACGCCGAGGCCCTTGAGTTCGTTCAGGATCGCGATGACGCCTTTCACGTCCTCCATGGCGATGGACTCGGTGATCTCCAGTTCAAGCTCGCCGGGCGCGAAGCCGAACTCCTTCACCGCAGCGCTCACTTGTTCGAGGAAGCGCGGGCTTCGGAACTCGGTGGGGGAGACGTTCACCGCCATGCGGAAGTGTGCGAGCCCGTTGGCGCGCCAAGTCCGGGCTTGGGCGCCCGCCATGTTCAACACCCTGCGGCCGATCAGGGAAATCATGCCGGACTTTTCCGCCACCGGGATGAACACGTCGGGCGGCACGGACACCCCGTCGGGTGTGGTCCAGCGGAGCAGTGCTTCGGCACCCACCACCCGCCCGGTTTTGAGGTCGACCTGGGGCTGGTAGTGCAATACCAGCCGGTCCTGTTCCAGCGCTCGGCGCAGTTCCTGCGCGAGGCGCACGCGCTCCCGGGTATCGGCTTCCATACGCGCGGTGTAGTGGCAGATCTGCCGGCGCTGTGTTTTGCCGCGGTTGAGGGCGATGCTCGCATTCTTCAAGGCGTCGATGCCGCTTCCCTGGGTCTCCTCCAGCCGCACGATTCCCAGGGCTGGGCTTAGCTGAAGGCTGTAGCCGGCAGCGTCGAACGCAGGGGCGAACACCTCGGTGATGGCGTCGGGGTCAAGCCTCGATGCGGGTCCGAAGAGGCCGAAGACGTCGATGCCCACGCGCGCCACGGCGACCTCGGCGGGAAGGCCGATGCGTAGCCGTGTCGCAACGCTCACCAGGAGCATGTCGCCCTGGTGGTGGCCCAGCGCGTCATTGATCTCGGAGAACTGCATCAGGTCGGCTAGGCATAAGACGTAGTCCTTGGCACCACGGGCGATCTGCTCATCCATGATCTCCACCAGCTTCAACCGGTTGGGCAGGCCGCACAGGGGGTCGACGAACGCGAAGTTGTTCAGTCGGCCGATCAGGCTCACGTTCTGAAAGCCCACGGCCACGTGGTTCGCAAAAACGCGCAGGAGGTTCGTCTCTAGTTCCGTGAGCGCCCGGGGAGTTTCCAGATAGACCGCGAGCGCCTTGCCGTCGTTGTCGTGGAAATAAAGGCAAAGCGCTGCTTCCGTAAGCAGGTGGTCGCGATTGCCCAGCGCCTTGGCGACCAGGGCAGCCGGTGCATCGCCAATCTGGGCGTCGATGCCGGTGCCGACCCGCGGCAGGAAGGCGCTGGTGGCAGCCAGTACCCGCAGCGACTCGCGTCGCCCGGCACCGGCGGGCCGTCCCGAGCAGACCATTCCCTGTGTGCCTAGGCCTAGGGAGTCTGTGACCTGCGCGAGAAGGGACTCCGAAAACTCGCGCAGGCCCCGGAGGGCGAGCATCTGCGCACTCGCCTGCACAATACGGTCCAGACCCGCGCGTCCCGCCTCGATTTCCTGAAGTTGCTCGTAGGAGCGGATCGCCGTGGTCAAGGTGGTGGCAAGTCGGGTCCGGGTGAGCTCGGATTTGGTTTTGTAGTCGTTGATGTCGTAGCGCTGGATGACGTCGAGTTCCGGCGCGTAGCCGGGTTGTCCCGTGCGCAGGACGATGCGCGCCGCCGCCATGCCCAGGTCCTCCCGGATGTGGGCCACCAGTTGCAGGCCGGCGTCCTCGCTCTCCATGACCACATCGAGGAGGATCACGGCGACGTCCGGACAACCGGCCAGCAGGGCACGGGCCTGCATGGCGCTGTAGGCGTGCAGAAATTCGATCGGTCGACCTTGAATCTCGAGGTTCCTGAAGGCGAAGATGGTGGCGTGATGCACCTCCTCCTCATCGTCGGCGATGAGGACCTTCCAGGTCGGACCGACGCGCCCCACCGATGGGGAATGCCCCGGGCGGTCCTCGATGATGGTCAGTTGTTCGTCCAAGTCAAGCCCGATGGCCGCCTCCTGCTACTCGGTGTTCGGTTGATGCAACCCCGCCAAGAGAGCTTCGTCCGTGCCCGGGGATGCCGCCCAAATTATGCACCCAGCCGTGGATTGCCGGAGGGAACGCAGGGGCTCACCCCGTACGGCCTCAATCATCGGCAGTTTGGCGGAAAGGTCCAGCCCCTTGGACGAAATGCGCCTCCCGAGTAGGCGAAGCACGGGACGGGCTCAAGGTTTGGTGCGATGCGCCGTAACTCGTGGCGACGCCTGTAAGTGGGGGCGGGTGATCTTTGGCCGAGCGCGGAACAGGCCGTCCGCAGGTAGGGAGAAAAGCAGTAGCTGGCGGGGGCAAAAAATCCGGAGGTGAATGTAAATGATCGAAAAGTTGGTAGGAAATTTGCGGCTTTGGCAGAAATTTTTCGTCCTCGGCCTGCTCGGCCTAGTGCTGTTCCTGGTGCCAGCCTACCTCTACTTCAAGACCTCCCTGGACAATCTTGCCACGGCCGAGGCCGAAGCGCGCGGGGTGCCCGCCGTGGGCGAGGTGCTGGGCGCATTGCACGGGGTGGGCGCGCACCGCTGGGCGGCCGCCATGGCGCTGGGGCCCTGGCCCGACCGGGAGGCCGGGCGCCAAGCACTGGCGGCTGACCAAGACAAGGAACTGGCTACCGCTGGCGCAGCAGTCACCCGCTACAGTGGCGATCCGGCCTTGGCGGCGGGATGGAAGAAGGTCCAGGATAGCTGGACTGAACTGCGCACCGCGGTTGCCTCCAAGTCCCTCACTTCCGCCCAGAGTAATGCACGGCATGACGCGCTCGCCCAGCAAATTCTGGAGTTCGAAGGGAAAATCGTCGACGGCTCCGGCTTGTCCCTGGATCCGCAAGCCGATAGTTACTACCTCATCGTCACCGCGATGATGGAGATGCCCCTGGCGCTGGAAGCGCTTCAGCAGTTGCACCTGCGCGGCACGTTGGCTCTGCAGGCCCCAGTACTCGATGGCCCAGCACGGCTCGAATTCGCAGCCGAGGCCGCGCGCGCCAAGGATCACGCCGCCGCCGCCCGCCTTGCCTGGGGCAAGGCCGTGGCCGCCAACCCGGCTCTCAAGGAGGGTCCGCTGGCCGCCGCCATGGGACAGTCGGGCCAGGACGTGGCGCAAGCGCTGGCACTGGCCGGGCGGGTCGCACTGGCCGACGCTCACCTGCCGGAGCAGGCGCAGGCCTACGCCAAGCGCCTCGAGGACACGGTCGCCGGCCAGCGCGAGGTGCGCAAGGCGGTAGTGGTCCGCTTGGGCCAGTTGCTCGATGATCGCGTGGCCGATGCGAGGCAGACGGGCGTCGCGCTTGCCAGCGTGGTGGGCGCGTTGCTCCTGCTCGCCGTCTGGTTCGCCCGCCTCATTGTGCGTTCGGTCACCCTACCTACGGCACAGGCCGTGCGGGTGGCGGGTGCGCTGGCGCAAGGCGATCTGTCACAGACCATGGTGCTGGAATCGCGCGACGAGGCGGGACAACTCGCCGCCTCGGTGCGTACCCTCCAACTGGCCTTGGGCCATCTGGTGGAGGAACTGCGCGGGGCCGTGGCGGAGGCCAACCGGGGCAACTTCCAGCGGCGCATGGACACCGCTGGGCTGCAGGGCTTCCAGTTGGAGATCGCCGACGGCCTCAACGCGCTCATGGCCACCACCGACCGCGGGCTCAGCGAAGTCAGGCACGTCCTTGGGGCCGTCTCCGAGGGCAATCTCGACATCCGCATCGAGGGCGACCACCAGGGAGCTTTCAACGACCTAAAAATTTATACCAACAACACCGTTGGGGTGCTGGCAAACCTGGTGGGCCAAGTCCGCCGTCTGGTGGCGGAGGCCAACCGAGGCAACTTCAAGCTCGAAGTGGACACCGCCGGGATGAAAGGCTTCCAGCGGGATATCGTCGTCGGCCTCAACGCCCTGATGGTGACCACGGACCGCGGACCGTCGGATGCGCTCCGGGTGCTGGGAGCGATCTCCCAGGGGCAGTTGGACCAGGGCATCGACGCACCCTACGAGGGTGCTTTCCTGGAACTAAAAAACTACGCCAACCGCACCGTCGCGGTCCTCGCCAAGCTCGTGGAGCAGATGCGCGCGTTGGTGGCACAGGCCAATCGCGGCAATTTCAAGCTCCAGGTGGAGACCGAGGGCCTGCAGGGCTTCCAGTCTGAGATTGCCGGCGGTCTCAATGCACTGATGCGCACGACCGATCAGGGTCTCTCCGACGCGGTGCGGGTCCTGGGTGCGCTATCGAGCGGGCGCCTGGATGAGACGGTCACCGCCGATTACCAGGGGGCTTTCGAGGAACTCAAGCGGTATGCCAACAACACGGTGTCGGTTTTGGGTACCTTGGTGGGGCAGCTACGCCACTTGGTGGAGCAGGCCAACCGGGGCAACTTCCTGGTGAGCGTGGACCCCACGGGCATGCAAGGCTTTCAGAAGGATATTGCTCAGGGGCTCAACGCCCTCATGTTCTCCACGCAGACGGGGCTCGCCGATACCGTGCGGGTGCTTGGGGCTATCTCCCGAGGCGACCTGGAGCAGCGGGTCGATCGTGACTGCGAAGGCTCCTTCGATGAGTTGAAGCGCTACGCCAACCATACCGTGGACGTGCTCGCCCGGTTGGTAGGCCAGTTGCGGTCCCTGGTGGGCCAGGCCAACCAGGGTAACTTCGCCCAGCGGGTGGATATCCAGGGAATGCAGGGCTTCTCCCTGGAGGTCGGCGGCGGGCTCAACGACTTGATGCAGACCACGGATGCCGGCCTAGCCGAACTCAATTGGCTACTCGGTGCCATGGCGCGTGGAGATCTAACCGAGCGCATCAAAACGCGCCACCAGGGCACTTTCAAACAGCTGGTGGACCGTGCCAACGGCACGGCCGGCCAATTGACGACCCTGGTGGGGCAGATAAAGAGCACCGCTGGGACTATCAGCGTGGCGGCGCGCGAGATCGCCGCGGGCAACATGGACCTCTCCCACCGCACGGAGCAGCAGGCCTCGAACCTCGAACAGGTGGCGGCCAGCATGGAGGAACTCAACGCCGCGGTGCGGCAGAGCGCCGACAACGCCCGACAGGCCAACCAGCTGGCGGTCGGCGCCTCGGATGTGGCTGATCGTGGTGGGCGGATCGTCACCGAGGTGGTGGGGACCATGAGCTCCATCGACCAAGCCTCGCGCAAGATCGTGGACATCATCGCGGTCATCGATGGCATCGCCTTCCAGACCAATATCTTGGCCCTTAACGCCGCGGTGGAGGCGGCCCGGGCAGGTGAGCAGGGCCGCGGTTTCGCCGTCGTGGCGACCGAGGTGCGCAACTTGGCGCAACGCTCCGCCGGCGCTGCGCGCGAGATCAAGGCACTGATCCTGGACTCCGTGGGTCGCGTGGAAAGCGGTGCCACCCTCGTTCGCCGCGCCGGCGACACCATGAGCGAGATCATGGCCTCGGTCAAGCGTGTAACCGACATCATGGGCGAGATCAGCGCCGCGACCGAAGAACAGAGCAAGGGCATCGACCAAGCCCACGGCGCCGTCATGCAAATGGATTCGGTGACGCAGCAAAACGCCGCCTTGGTGGAACAAAGTGCGGCCGCGGCGGCATCCCTGCAGGACCAAGCCGATGGCTTAGTGGACGTGATCGGCGTGTTCGTAATCGACCAACGCTTAGTCGCCTGAGCACGCGCGGCCGCGCGTAAAGGGCATGCACGCGGTATGATGCGCTAGGGGGCGGGGTCCTCGCGGGACCCGCTGGGTATGCGTCGCCGCGGGCGGGCGCAGCGCCCGGCCAGATTACCGAGGGAAGGGGGTTGCCCGTGAAATTGTTTCGCCGGGCCTGGCAGGTGCTTGCGGCCGTCGCCCTGGTGGCGGTGCTGGCCGTTCTTTATCAGGCGAGCGAGCCGGGGGAGATGAAGCACCAGAACCAGATCCTGGTTTACCTGCGGCAACTGCGTGAGGTCGATGCCGCTTGGAACCGGGAAATCGCTGGTGTACACAGTGAGGACGAGCTATCCGGCGGTCCCCTCTATCGGCTCACGCCCCTGTTCCAGTCTCTGGCCGACGAAACCGCGGCCCTGCACAATCCTGGGCTCGACAACGGCCTGTTGCTGCTGCGCGGGGCCTTCCTCGACAAGCAGCGCCTCGTGAATGACCTGGAGAAGCAGGTCGGGCTGCTGCGTGCCCACTTGGCAGCCGCTCGCATCGAAATCGTCCAGTTGCGCCGTGCCGGCGCGGCCGCCCGCCCAGGGATGCCAGCGGGCGAGGGCTCGCTCGAGAGCCATGCGGCAGAGCTCGAAGTGGCCTTGGGGCGTCTCTACGCGCACCCGGATGCCGAGACGATGGGCGTGGCCGAACGCGCCCTGGCGGCCTTGCGCAGTTCCGCACCCCTACAGTCGGCCGATGCGGTCGGTCTCATCGCGCCCTTAGCCGAGCGCGTGCAGGCGATCATCCCGGGGCAGCGCGGGCTGGAGCCGCGGCTCGAGGAGATCTCGCGCCTGCCCACCCTGCCGCGGATCCAATCCCTGAACGAAGCCTACGACCATGTCTTCGAGTCCGTGGCCGCGGAGAAAGAACGCTTCCGAATCTACCTGGCGTTCTACTCGGCGGCGCTGCTCGTCCTCGTCGGCTACGTGCTGTGGGAGCTCAATCGAAGCAACCAGCGCATACAGGAGGCCAATGCGGCGTTACTGGCCATGAACGAGTCTCTGGAGCACCGTGTTTTTGAGCGCACCAGCGAGCTCTCTGAGGCGCTCAAGCACCTGAAGGAGTCGGAGTCGCTGCTGGTGCAGACGGAGAAGCTCTCCTCACTAGGGCAGATGGTCGCGGGCATCGCGCACGAGATCAACACGCCTCTGGCCTACGTCAAGAGCAGCTTGGAATCCCTGGGTGGCTGCTGGCCCGAGGTGCGCGCTGCCCTGGAAGATTGCTCCCAACTGCTCGCCATGCTGCAAGGTGGCCAAGCCTCCGATGAGGACATGGCGGGCCAGTTTGCCCGCGTGGCCACGCGGCTGTCCGGGCTCGACGGGGAGGGACACTTGGCCGACGCCCCGGCCCTTACCGCCGACGGGCTGCACGGGGTGGAGCAGATCTCGGAGATCATCTCGAACCTGAAGAATTTTAGCCGCCTGGACCGCAACAAGGTGGCCATGTTCAACCTGAACGAGGGCATCGAGAGCACGCTCGTCATTGCGCGCAACTTAGTGAAGCACCGGCAAGTCAAAAAGCGCTTGGGCAACATCCCTCCGGTGGAGTGCTCGCCGTCCCAAATCAACCAGGTCTTCCTCAACCTGATCACCAATGCCACCCAGGCGACCGAGGAGGGCACCGGAATTATTACCCTGGCCAGCCACGAGGTGCCTTCGGGGGCGGAGGTGCGCGTGGACGTCATCGACAACGGCCATGGCATCCCTGAGGCGGTGCTATCCAAGATCTTCGATCCGTTCTTCACCACCAAGGATGTGGGCGAGGGTACGGGTCTCGGACTTTCCATCGCCTACAAGATCATTCGCGAGCATGGCGGGCGCATCGAGGTGAAGAGCCGGCCGGGGACGGGAACGATGTTTTCCGTGTTTCTCCCCTCGAAGACGCCGCAGCGTCCGCAGAAGGCAACCTGAGAGGCCGGCCATGAGCGATCCGCAGAGCATCGGCCGCTACGAGGTGCGTGGCCTGCTTGGGCAGGGCGGGATGGCGCGCGTGCTGCAAGCCTGGGATCCCGTGCTTGCCCGGATGGTCGCGCTGAAGGTGGTGCAGAAGTCCCAGTTGGACACATCCAGCGCGGAAATGGCACTGAGCCGCTTTCGTCGGGAAGCCCAGGCCGCTGCCCGGCTCACCCATCCAAACATCGTCGCGGTCTACGAATACGGGGAAGACGAGGACCTAGCCTACATCGCCATGGAACAGGTCCTCGGTCGCCCGCTCACGCACCACCTGCGCGAAGGCGTGCCCATGGGCGTCGAGCAGGCGGCGTTCATCGTCACGCAGCTGCTCGAGGCACTGGCCTATTCCCACGAGCGCGGCGTCATCCACCGGGATATCAAGCCCGGCAACCTGCTCATCGTGCCGCGGGGCACCGTGGTGAAGGTGACGGACTTCGGCATTGCCCGCATCGAGTCCTCGGAACTCACCCAGCACGGTGACCTGCTGGGCACGCCCAGCTACATGGCCCCGGAGCAGTACCTGGGCGAGCGGGCCGACGGGCGGGCAGACCTCTTTTCCACGGGTGTGATCTTGCACGAACTGCTCACGGGGACGCGGGCGTTCGGTGGGGAGAGCAATGCGCAGGTGATGAACAAAATCCTCTACGACAATCCGCCGCCGCCCTCGCGTACCAATGCCCAACTGCCGCCGGGCTTGGACTGGGTGGTGAACCGCGCACTGGCCAAGGAGCCCGAGGACCGCTTCCCCACGGCGGCCGCCTTCCTCGAGGCCTTGGCGGGTGTACTCGGAGAGCAGGCCGCGCCGGCCGTCTCGCCGGCACCGGCCGCGGGCGAGATGCAGGGCGACGCCATGCTCACGGCGGCACGGCGGCTGCGCGAGTCGCTCGCCCGCAGCAACGCCAACGCGCCCATGCCTACGTTGGATTTTACGGCGCCGCAATCGCTCACGCCGTCCACGCACTCCACCTCCGGGCGCGCTCGTATTCTTTTCGTCGATGACGAGGAGCGCATCCTCAACGCGCTGAAGACCGTCTTCCGCGGTAAGTACCACGTACTCACCGCGCTAAACGGGCGTGAGGCGCTCGATTTCGTGCGCCGCTTCCGCATCCCGGTGATTTGCAGCGACCAGCGCATGCCCGGCATGCTAGGCGTCGAGTTGCTGCGTCAGACCCGGGAGCTTTCTCCGGACAGCGTGCGCATACTGCTCACGGGCTATTCCGACCTGGCTTCCATCGCGGGCTCCATCAACGACGGCGAGGTGCACCGCTTCATCAGCAAGCCCTGGGACAACCAGGAACTGCAGCGGATCATTGGTGAGGCCGTGACCCTTGGCGAGCAGTCGCTAGCCGCGGCCGCGCTCGCCCCGGAGCTTGTGCACTCGGCACCGGTGCGACCGCCTGCTTCCATCCTCGTTCTCGACGCCGGACGCTACGTGTATCAGGCGCTCTCGCGAGGCATGGGGGTAGGCTGCGAAATCATCCACGCGGAATCGATCTCCCGTGCCCTCGAGGTGCTCTCCGTGCGCGAGGTGGCGGCGCTGGTGGTCGACATCGACGGGGACGCGCAGAATTGTCTGCTGTTCATGAATCTACTCAAGCGCCGCTACCCGGAGATCCTCGTGATCGTGCTCACGGGAGCCTCCGACTCCGAACTCATGATCCAACTGATCAACCAAGCGCAGGTGTTCCGGTTCGCCAACAAGCCGGTCAACCTGGGCGTGCTGGGCCAGCATCTGGACGCCGCCGTGGCTCGCTACGGTCAGTTCCGAAGCCAGCCGGGCCTAGCCCGGCGGGCCACCGTGGATGACACCCCGCAGACGGACTCGCCGGTGGCGCAAGGGCTCCTGGAGCGCCTGAAGTCCCTGCGCAGCTGGCTCAGCTTCTCGCGCGGCTGACCCTGCTGGGCCCGGGGCAGAGCCCCCGCGTCGGTGTCAGGCTGGCGCGGTGCATAGGGTTCGGAGCGCCGGGCTCACATGCGGGGAGAGAGTCTGTAGCAACTGCACGAAGATCCTCGGATTGCCCGCCACCAGGCACCCGTTGTGCAGGTAGCCGTCGTTGCCTTGCAGGTCGCCCACCAGTCCCCCTGCTTCCAGGATGAGCAGCGCCCCAGCGGCCATGTCCCAGGGCGCGAGCCCGATTTCCCAGAAGCCGTCGAGTCGTCCCGCGGCAACGTTGGCCAGGTCCAGGGCGGCAGAGCCGGCGCGCCGGATGCCCGCGGTCTTGGGCATCAGTTCGCGCAGCATGCCCATATAGGCGTCGAGGTGGTCGAACATGCGGAAGGGGAATCCCGTGCCCACCAGGCAGTGGATCAAGCGCTCCTGGCGCGAGACGCGCAGTCGCCGGTTGTTCAGATAGGCGCCGCGGCCGCGCGAGGCGGTGAAGAGGTCATTACGGCAGGGGTCGTAGATCACGGCGTGGGTGAGGATGCCGCGATGGGCAAGTCCGATCGAGACACTGTACTGCTGGAAGCCATGGAGGTAGTTGGTAGTGCCGTCGAGCGGGTCGATGATCCACTGGTACTCCGACTGGCCAGAGGCGCCGCTTTCTTCTGCTAAAATCGAATGTTCCGGATAGGCTCCGCGCAGCGTGGAGATGATCACCTGCTCGGCAGAACGGTCCACCTCCGAGACGAGGTCGTTCAGGCTCTTGTGCTCGATGGTGAGTGTGTCTAGCTTGTCCGCTGCCTGGGTGATGACACGGCCGGCTTGGCGCGCGGCCTTGACCGCGATGGTGAGCATGGGATTCTGGATTGGGAGGTGCGGGCTGGACATCGGGTTTCCATCGCGTGGGGAGTAGAACCCCCCATTCTAGTGTGTCGGAGGGGCTGACGGAACCTTCCTTGCGGGATCGCGTGCGCGTCGTGCTGTCGCATACGACCCACCCCGGCAACATCGGGGCCTGCGCCCGGGCCATGAAGACCATGGGGCTGGAGCGGCTCTATCTGGTCAACCCCAAGTTCTTCCCCGATCCCCAGGCAGTCGCCATGGCCTCGGGCGCGGCTGACCTGCTCGAGCGGGCGCGGGTGTGTGCGAGCCTGGAGGAGGCGCTGGCGGGAACGACTTACGTGCTGGGCAGTAGTGCGCGACGGCGCGACTTGGCACCGGTGTGGCTAAGCCCGCGGCAGGCGGGCGAGCGCCTCGTGGGGCAGGCTCAGCGCGGTGAAGTGGCGCTCCTCATGGGTACCGAGCGCATGGGGCTCAGCACCGAGGAGGCGCTGCAGTGCCACGCACTCGCCACGATCCCGGCCAATCCAGAATATCCCTCGCTCAACTTGGCCTCGGCGCTCCAGATCCTTGCCTACGAGATCCGGCTCGCCTCCCTCGATGGCTGGGCGGTGCCGGTTCCTCCGGATCCTCCGGCCACGAGGGAGGATATGGATATGCTCTATCAGCGGCTGGAGCAGACCCTGGTCATTATCGGCTTTCTCGACCCGACCAAGCCGCGACGGCTCATGGATCGCTTGCGTAGGCTCTTCGGCCGCGCGGGCCTGGAGCAAAATGAAGTGAATATCCTGCAGGGGATTCTGGCCCATGCCCAGAACGGGCCCTGGCAACCGCCTGATCAGTAATCCCAACCGTCCGCACGATCCGTTCCACCCCCGAGCCTTCGGCCTGAGGAACTTACGACATGGTGTTCAAGTCCATACGCGAGGACATTCGGTGCATCCTGGATCATGATCCGGCCGCGCGCTCGACCTTTGAGGTGCTCACCTGCTATCCGGGCTTCCAGGCACGCCTAGTGCATCGTGTGTCGCACTGGCTCTGGGGCTTGGGATTTCAGTGGCTGGCGCGCTTTCTGTCGCATCTGGGCCGTGCCCTAACGGGCATCGAGATTCATCCCGGGGCGCAAATCGGACGTCGTTTTTTTATCGACCACGGCATGGGCGTGGTGATTGGCGAGACGGCGGAGATTGGCGACGACGTCACCCTTTACCAGGGGGTTACGCTGGGCGGGACGTCGCTCAACGGGGGCAAGCGTCATCCGACCTTGAACGACGGCGTGATCGTGGGGGCAGGGGCGAAGGTGCTGGGCGCAATCATCCTCGGTGCCGGGGCCAAGGTCGGGTCCAACGCCGTCGTGGTGAAGGACGTGCCTCCGGGCGCCACGGCCGTGGGTATTCCGGCGCGTCTGGTGCACGCGCGCGACGCTGCCGAGGCGGGAGCCCCGCAGAGCGACGCCGCAGCCTTCGCTGCCTACGGAATCAGTGCCGACATGAACGACCCAGTGGTCAAGGCCGTGCACGCCCTGCTCGAGCACATGGCCACGGTGGATCGGCGGGTCGATGCCCTGCAGGAGCGCCTGGCGCAGGCGGGCATCGCGGTGCCCGCGCCGTCGAGCCCGGACCTGCCCTTCGACCCGAACCAACTGAACCGGATTGTTGACTAAATCCATCGGCTATTGTATTCTTGACTAAATTCGTCGAGCATTATTTTTCTGACCTCTACCATCGGCTGGAAAGCAATCCCATGCGCCTCACCACCAAGGGTCGGTTTGCCGTGACCGCGATGCTGGACCTAGCGCTGCGCAGCGCCGCGGGCCCGGTGACGCTGGCCGAGATTGCTGGGCGCCAAAAGATCTCACTGTCCTACCTCGAGCAACTCTTCGGCAAATTGCGCCGGCACGACCTGGTGATCAGCATGCGCGGGCCGGGCGGTGGCTATCGGTTGGCGCTGGCGCCGGAGCAATTGTCCGTGGCCGATATCATCAGCGCCGTGGACGAGCCCATCGACGCGACCCAGTGTGGCGGCAAGGAGAACTGCCGCGACGACGGAAAGTGCCTCACCCATGATCTTTGGGCCGGCCTGAGCGATCGCATCTTTGACTACCTACGTTCGGTCACGCTGGCCGAGTTGGTCGCGGCCCATCGCACGGGGCAGGCCCCCGTGGTGGAACTGCGCGACTACCGCCCGGGGCGGCGCGGGGCGCCCGCCGATCCACTACCCGCCCAGGGTTGAGGCGGCAGGCTTCGCGGGCATAGACGGCTGACATCAGCGACGGGAACTCACATGGCAATCACCCTGACTCAAAAAGCAGCACAGCACATCCTTAAATCCCTGGCCCGGCGCGGTCACGGTGTCGGGTTGCGCCTAGGCGTCAAGCGCGTGGGTTGTTCCGGCTTGGCCTACACCTTCGACTATGCCGACGAGGTCGGCGGCACGGACCACCTCTTCGAGGCCCATGAGGCGCGCGTGGTGGTCGACGAGGAGGCGCTCCGTTATTTGGACGGGTCCACGTTGGACTTCGGCCGCGAGGGACTCAAGGAGAGCTTCCGCTTCGACAATCCCAATGCCAAGGCCCAGTGTGGCTGCGGCGAGAGTTTTAGCGTCTGAGCCGGTCCGCTCGTCGCGTTAGGAGCCCCTTCCCATGAGTACGGCCGCTCTGCAGTCCCTCGTCAACCAGCCCTACAAGCACGGCTTCGTGACCGCTATCGAGAGCGACGTGGCGCCGCGTGGGCTTAGCGAGGACATGATCCGCATGATCTCGCACAAGAAGCAGGAGCCCGACTGGCTGCTGCAGTTTCGGCTGGACGCCTATCGGCACTGGCTTACCCTGGCCCCCCCGCAGTGGGCAAACGTGCGGCACGCGCCCATCGACTTCCAGGACATCAGCTACTACTCGGCGCCGAAGGCCCGTCCAAAACTCGCCAGCATGGATGAGGTGGACCCTGAATTGCGGCGCACCTTCGAGCGCCTCGGCGTCCCGATGCATGAGCAGGCGGCACTCGCCGGCGTGGCCGTGGACGTGATCTTCGACAGCGTGTCGGTCACGACCACCTACAAGGCCCGCCTGGCGGAAGCGGGGGTGATCTTCTGTTCGTTCTCCGAGGCCGTGCGCGAGCACCCGGAACTGGTGCGCCAGTACTTGGGTACCGTCGTGCCACCTGCGGACAACTTCTACGCTGCGCTCAACTCGGCGGTGTTCACCGACGGGTCCTTCTGCTTCATTCCCCGGGGAGTGCGCTGCCCCATGGAACTGTCCACCTACTTCCGTATCAACACCCAGGAGTCGGGGCAATTCGAGCGCACGCTCATCGTGGCCGAGAGTGACGCCTACGTCTCCTACCTGGAGGGCTGCACGGCCCCGCGGTTCGATACCAACCAACTGCATGCGGCAGTGGTGGAACTGGTGGCGCTGGACCGAGCGGAAATCAAGTACTCGACGGTCCAGAATTGGTATGCCGGCGATGAGAACGGCATCGGCGGGATCTTCAATTTCGTCACCAAGCGTGGTCTGTGCTGGGGTACTGATTCCAAAATCTCCTGGACCCAGGTGGAGACGGGCTCCGCCATCACCTGGAAGTACCCCAGTTGCGTGCTCCTGGGCGAACGGTCCGTGGGGGAGTTCTACTCCGTTGCCCTGACCAATCACCATCAGCAGGCCGACACGGGCACCAAGATGATTCACTTGGGCCGTGACACGCGCAGCACCATCATCTCCAAGGGCATCAGCGCCGGGGTGTCGAGCAACACCTACCGGGGGCAGGTCAAGGTGGGCCCGCGCGCCCAAGGTGCCCGTAACTATTCTCAATGCGATTCCATGCTGATCGGTGCGGACTGCTCCGCCAGCACCTTCCCCTATATCGACGTTCAGAACGCGAGTGCCCGGGTCGAACACGAGGCGAGTACCTCGCGTATCGGCGAGGAGCAGTTGTTCTACTTCGCCAGCCGGGGGGTCGGGGCGGAAGAAGCCATATCCATGATCATCAATGGATTTTGTCGCGACGTATTTACCCAGTTGCCCATGGAGTTTGCCGTAGAGGCCACCAAGCTGCTGGGCCTCAAACTCGAAGGGAGCGTGGGATGAGCGCAGGTGAAGTGCTGCTTGAGGTACGCGGTCTGCACGCCTCTGTCGCCGGGGTGGAAATTCTCAAGGGGCTGGACCTGCGCCTTTGCGCGGGCGAGGTGCACGCCATCATGGGGCCCAACGGTTCGGGCAAGAGCACGCTCTCCAAGGTGCTCGCGGGCCACCCCTCCTACACGGTGAGCGCGGGCGAGGTGGCCTTCCGTGGCATCGACCTACTGGCCCTGGAGCCTGAAGAGCGGGCGCGTCAGGGGCTCTTCCTGGGGTTCCAATACCCGGTGGAGATCCCCGGCGTGAGCAACGCTTCATTCCTGCGCCTGGCCTACAACACGGTGCAGGCGGGCCGTGGCGGCGAGGAACTGGACCCGCTGGAATTCGACGACTTCGTGCGCGGCCGCATGCAATTGTTGGAGATGGATCCAGGGTTTCTCGATCGCGATGTGAACGAAGGCTTCTCCGGCGGCGAAAAGAAGCGTAACGAGATTCTGCAGATGGCGCTGCTCGATCCCCTGGTGGCGATTCTGGACGAGGCCGATTCCGGGCTGGACATCGATGCCTTGCGCATCGTATCCAAAGGAATAAGCGCCCTACGCGCCCAGCACAACGCCGTTTTGCTGGTCACTCACTACCAGCGCTTGCTCGATCATGTGGTGCCAGATTTTGTGCACGTCATGAGCGAGGGGCGCATCATCCGCACCGGTCCGCGCGAGCTTGCCCTGGAACTGGAGAGCCGCGGCTATGACTGGCTCACTGGGGCGGCGGCGGCCTAACATGGATACCCACCTGCCTGGTTTCGCGCAGCCACTCTTTCGCGGCCTGCCCGTCATCGATGACGCTTGGGCGGGCGTGCGGGAGACCGCCCGCAAACAGGCGTTTGCCGCCCGCGAGCCGGGCCCGCGCGAGGAGTCCTGGCGCTTTACCGACTTAGGCGCGCTCTACCGCGGTGAATTCGACGCCATCCTGGTGCCGCCTGCGGCGGTGCTCGAGGTCCCTGAGCTACCGGAGGCTGGCCATCGTCTGGTCTTCGTCGACGGCCATCTGATACCCGGCCTGTCCCGGCCGGCCGAGGGGGGGGGCCTGGAGGTCCGCCCGGTGTCGGGTGCCGACGCTCATCCGGGCGACCCCATCCCTGGCACCCTGGTACCTGCATCCCGCGATCTCTTCGCGGCGCTGAATCTGGCCCGCCTCGCGACAGCCGCCTTGGTGCACGTACGCCGGGGGTGCGCGGCGCCGGCGCCGGTGCATTTGGTCTTTCTTTATTCCACCGCCGCGCACGCAACCTTTCCGCGCGTCATGGTGCGGCTAGAGCCCGGAGCGAGCTGTAGCATCGTGGAGGAGCACCACGCCCGCACCGGACAGGCGCACCTGTGCGTGCCCGTGACCGAGCTCGAACTCGGCAACGGGGCCCAGCTCACCTACACTCGGGTGCTGCGCCAGGGCGCAGGCGGGTTCAGCCTGGGTTACTGCGAGGCGGTGCTGGGCCGTGAGGCACAACTCGATGTCTGCACCGTCAGCGCCGACGGTCGGCTCACCCGGCTCGACTTAGGGGTGCGCTTTGCAGGCCCGGGCGCCCGGGTCGGGCTCGATGGCCTGGCGAAGGTGGACGGCAACCAAGTGGCCGACACGCACAGCCGGCTGATTCACGGCGCGCCCAATTGCCGGAGCAGGCAATTGCATAAGTGCGTGGCCGCAGGCGCTGGGCGCGTGGTGTTCAACGGGGCTATCCGCGTTGAACACGGTGCGCAGCAGACCGACGCCGCGCAGCAAAGCCGTAGTCTCCTACTCTCGCCGCGCGCTCGGGTGGACGCGAAGCCGCAACTGGAGATCTTCGCCGACGACGTCAAGTGCGCTCATGGCGCAACGGTTGGGCAGCTCGATGATGAGCAGCTTTTCTACCTGCGGGCCCGTGGCCTTGCGGCGCCGCTCGCGCGTGAGCTGTTGACCTACGCGTTTGCCGCGGAGGTGCTCCGCCGCGTCCCGGTCGCGTCGCTGCGCCGTCGACTCGAGCGCGAACTCCTGGCCCACACCCCCGGATAAGGACCACCCTACATGACCCAGTTGGCCTCCATTGCATCGACCCCCGCCACGCGGGCGGCGCCCTACGACCTGGAGGGCTTGCGCGCACAGTTCCCCATCCTGGGCCTGCGTATCGGAGATGCCCCGCTTGCTTACCTGGACAATGGGGCGAGCAGCCAGATGCCGCAGCCGGTGATCGACCGGCTCGTGCATTACCAACGCGCCGAGCACGCGAACATCCACCGTGGCGTGCACTACCTGAGCGAGACGGCGACTGCCGCCTTCGAAGGGGCCCGGCGTAAGGTGCAGCGTTTCCTCAATGCCGCGGAGGAATGCGAGATCATCTTTACGCGGGGCACCACCGATGCGCTCAACCTGGTGATGCATGGGTTCGGGCGGGCCTACATTGGCGAGGGCGACGAGATCATCGTCTCCACCCTGGAGCATCATTCCAATATCGTGCCCTGGCAGATGCTCTGCCAGGAGCGCGGTTGCCACCTACGGGTAATCCCCTGCAACGACCGTGGGGAACTGCTGCTCGAGGCGTACGCCGAGCTGCTGGGTCCGCGCACGCGCCTGGTGGCGATTACGCACGTGTCCAATGCACTGGGCAGTATCTCGCCGCTTCGCGAGGTGATCGACCTCGCCCACGCCCGCGGCGTGCCGGTGCTGGTGGACGGGGCACAGGCGGTTGCCCACATCCCGGTGGACGTGCAGGCGCTCGATTGTGACTTCTACTGCTTTTCTGGCCACAAGCTCTACGGGCCCACCGGCATCGGCGTTCTCTACGGCAAGGCAGCGCTGTTGGAGAAGATGCAACCCTACCAGGGCGGGGGCGACATGATCCTCTCGGTGAGCTTCGAGAAAACCATTTACAACGTCATCCCGCATAAGTTCGAGGCGGGCACCCCGCCCATCGCCGCCGCCATCGGCCTTGGGGCCGCTATCGATTTCGTGACTGGCGTGGGCATCGAGCGAGCCGCTGACTGGGAAGCGACGCTGCTCGACTACGCTACTGAGCAGCTCTCCCAACTGCCCGGCGTGCGCTTGGTGGGCACGGCGCAGCACAAGGCGTCGGTTCTGTCCTTCGTGCTGGCCGGCGTGCATCCCCACGACGTGGGTACCGTGCTCAATGAGGCGGGCGTGGCGGTACGCACCGGGCACCACTGCGCCCAGCCGGTAATGCAGCGCTTCGGTCTCCCCGCGACGGTGCGCGCGTCTTTTGCCCTGTACAACCGCTTGGATGAGGTCGACCAACTCGTGGGCGGCCTGCAGCGCGTCGCGCGGCTCTTCGCCTGAGGCGCGCCCAGACCATGGATAGCAGGCAGCTCTATCAGGAAATGATCCTTGATCACAACAAGCGGCCGCGCAACTTTGGCCGCCTGCCCCAACCAAGCCACCATGCCGAGGGCGTCAATCCTCTGTGCGGTGATCACATCGAGCTGACCCTGGATGTGCACGAGGGGGTTATCCGGGAGATCGCCTTCGAGGGTGAGAGTTGCGCGATCTGCAAGGCCTCGGCGTCTATGATGACCGGTCAAGTGCGTGGCAAGAGGCTCGAGGACGCGCGTGCCCTCGTGCAGGCGTTCCGTGACATGGCCGTCGGCGGGCTGCATCCCGCGAGCGGCCCCCATGAGCTCGGGCGTCTCACCGTGTTCTCCGGGGTGCGCGACCTGCCCTCCCGGGTCAAGTGCGCCGTACTACCTTGGCACACGCTGCAGGCGGCGGTAAGCGGCGAGGCCCTTGCCACCACCGAGGGTGTGCAGGATCCCCAGTTCTGAGGTCTTTCATGCCGAAGATAGAAGAAATCGAGTTCACCCCCAACCCCAATGCGCGGAAGTTCGTGCTCCGCGAGCCGCTCACCTTCGGCTTGTCGCGTTCCTTCGAGAGCGCCGAGCAGGCGGCAGGCGATGCGCTTGCCCGCGAGCTGTTCGCCATGGCCCACGTGACCAATGTCTTCTACGTGGACCGCTGGCTCACCGTGACCCAGGATGGCAAGGCACATTGGCCTGAGCTTCTCCGTGAACTGGCGGTGCCCATCCGCGGCGCGCCTTCAGCCCAGGAGCGCTCCGCGGAGTTGCTGGGCGGGGCGGGAGAGACGGACCTCTCCGGGACCTCTCCGGCGCCGGCGAGCGGGGAAGACGAGGATGGGCGCCTGCCCGCGATTCGGGAACTGCTCGACCGGGAGGTGCGTCCCTACCTGCAAGGCGATGGCGGCGACCTCTACGTGCTAGGCATCGACGGCAATACGCTCAAGGTCCACTACCAGGGGGCCTGCGGCAGTTGTCCGAGTTCGCTCTCTGGGACGCTGGCCGGCATCGAGGGGCTGGTGCAGCGACTGCACCCGGAAATGGACGTGATGGCGGTCTAAGCATGGGACAGTGGGTTGCGGTCGCCCCGGCGCAGGGCTTCGGCCCCGGAGAACACCGCCTAGGCGAGGTCGATGGCGTGCGCGTCGCGGTGTTCAACATCGAGGGCGAGTTTTTGGCCATTGAAGACCTTTGCACCCATGACGGTGGCACACTGGCCGACGGCTCGTTGCAGGGTGTGGTGGTGGCGTGCCCGAGGCATGGCGCGCGCTTTTGCCTGCGCACCGGAGCGGCCTTGAGCGCGCCTGCCTTCGAGCCCACGGCCTGCATGAGCGTGCGCGTGCGCGAAGGCCAGGTGGAAGTGCGCGACGAGCGCTGGTGAATCCAAGGCTGCGCGGGTGGGAGCGCGCTGGCCTGCGCAGAGCCGCTCAGCCCGTCTGGGGCATGGGCTTGAAGCCTAGGCGCGAATATTCCTCCTGCAGGTCTTCGCCGAATTCCCGGATCGTATCATCGTCCTCGTCGAAGCGCCAAGCCACGGTGACGGCGTTGCCGGCTTCGGCCGCCCGGTCGAACACCTGGAACAGACGAAAAAGCATTTTGGTACTGGCGCTGTTGAAATAGGTGAGCGCCACCTCGACTCGAACCTCCCCCGCATGCAGGCGTTCAAGGCAGGTGCTGGCCTGCTCGATCAAGGGAGCGTAGAAGGCGGCGGCGTTCTCCGGGTAGGACTCCCCGCGTAGCGCGAAGATCCTGCCGTCGCAGCGGAAGTCCACCTCTGGGGTTACTGGCGTGGCGCGCAGGAAGATGTCTTGCATGGAAATCTCCTCCGTTAGACGACTACGCGCATGTAGAAGGTCGCGTATTCGCCGTCGGGCTGGCTGAACTCGAAATCGATTGGGGCACTGGCGTCGCGGGCCATCATAAGCAGGCCAAGGGCCGCACCCTTGCTAGCCTCCGGGGTGTCCCCGCGCAGCGTTTCGCGGTACGCCTGCTTTATTTCATCACGATCCATCTCACGGATACTCGTAAGGCGCGTGCTTAGCCCATCTTTGTCACTTTTCCGTCCTTTCTGACGCTGGCGCGCCGTAAACCCTTGTCAGCATTGGACTTCATTTCTGAGGCAAAATGTAGTGCCATAATATTTTACGTATATTGATCCAAAGCCTTGCTTTTCGTG
>JANXRW010000118.1 GCA_025356655.1 Betaproteobacteria bacterium
CACGGCCACATCAACGGCCACGGCCACATCAACGGCCACGTCAACTGCAACACCGGGGCAGCGCCGTCCAGCTGCGACTGAAGTCACATGTGCAACTTAAACCTAATGAAATAGTGTCTTGACAGCCGGGTCCACTTTACCCGCCGAGATCATCGAACGGGCTACCGAGGAAGGTGTGCTGCTTGCGCTTTCGCCCTCGGGCAGTATTTCCGCAAAGGGCGACCCGTCGGCCATTGACCGCTGGCTGCCGGCGATCAAGCAAAGCAAGGCCGCGATCATTGCCGAGTTGCAGCTTGAACGTCGGCGCGCCAAGGTGCTGGCGATGTTGCGCGCCAACCCCGGTATCCGCTACGCCATCGATGTGCTCGATGCGAACACCGACCCGGTGATCGTCTCCAGCGGCATCCGCAACGTCGCCACCTTCGAGATGAATATTCCGCAGGCGTACTACAACGCCTTTGCGCTGCTGGAACTGATTGAGAAACATACAGGAGATGAACATGCAAATGCTTGAACACGATTCCACAGCGGTGGCCTGCGTGGCCGCCGACAGTGAGACACCGAATGCCAGTTACCAGGCCGTGCGCTTCAACGCCATGAAGCACGGCATTCTTTCCCGGCTGGCAGTATTGGCCCATGAAGATCAAGCAGAGTTCAGCGACTTGCTGGCCGCGCTGCTGGACGAACATCAACCTGCCGGCATGACCGAGCGGCACCTGATCGAAGAACTGGCGACTATCATCTGGCGCAAGCGGCGGGTCTTGCTGGCCGAGGGCGCGAAGATCAACGAGGGACTGAAAAGCACGTTGAGCAGTCCCAAGTCCGTGATGCCGGCGGCGGCACCGTTCCAGCGGGGGTTGTCGGGCGAGAACACTGATCTGCGCGATCTGTTCGATTCAACGCCGGCCGACAATGCCGAGAGCTTGAAGAGTGCCGAACTTGATCTTGCTGCTGTACAGAAGGCGGCAGCGATCCTGCGCAAGGGCGGCGCGAATGCCTACGAGAAAGCCCGGCGTGCGCTGATTCCAGAATCCCGTGACTGGTGGGACGATCAAGTCGCCGACGAGGAACACCCGGCCACCGCCGAAGGACTGGCCGAGTTCATCCGCGATTCGCTGGAACCGATCTTCTATCGCATGGTTCAAGAGGCGCGATTTACCCCGGCAATCAAGGCGCAAACCTTGGGAGAAGGGCTACGAGCGCACGTGTTGGAGAAATTGAACCGCTACGAAACGCATCTGGATCGCAAGTTTGAACGCACGTTGGCAATGCTTTTGAAGCTGAAATCGCTACGCGGCGGGTGAAATGCGATATCGCTAAACCTCGCGCAAAGCCAGACAGGCTGTAGCTTTCTGTCAGTTTGGCTGAAACCACCATGACAAACTTGCCTGATGATTTCGGCAAATCCCGAGGAGAAAAGAAATGGGCGGATGGGGAAGCGGACGTGATCAGAGCGGTAAAGACACCACCAGTGATTACCGCGCACTCGATGTGCGACGGCTGCAACGCGATGGCCTGCTGACTTCGGGGCGGTCATTCGGCTGGAACTGGACACGGGACGGCGAAACGGTGGCGTCGATCCAGATACGGGCGGAGACCGACAGGATCATTCTGAACTACCGACACAAAAGCGGCGGCAGCAACTGGCAACCGATGGACTATCCGGTGCGGTTGGATTGGACCGATTGCACGCTGGGCGGGCGACGTGCTTGGTTGCTCTGCCCGGCACGGGGCTGTGGGCAGCGCGCGGCGCTGCTGTATATCCGTGGCTCCGGCATCTTCGCGTGTCGGTACTGCTACAAGTTGGCCTTTGCCAGTCAGAGGGAAACCACGGACGATCGTGCAGCGCGACGAGCAGACAGAATCAGGGATCGCCTCGGCTGGGAGGCGGGCATCCTGAACGGCGAAGGTGACAAACCCAAAGGAATGCACTGGCGCACATTCAATCGGCTACACGCCGAGCACAACGACTTCGTCAATGCGTCGCTGGCAGGAATGATGCGCAAGTTCGGGAAGCTGGGAGTGGGTCTCGATGATCTGCTCGACGACCACTAAATCTGTTTCGCAAAATGCAGAAAGGCGGCGCTGGCGGGACGACGTACAGCACTCCAACCGAACCACTAATCGATAGTTGTTTTGATAGTCGGTAATGCCGAAAAAACATCAAAGCCCATAGAATCATGGGCTTTGATGTTGTTATTGGCGGAGAGGGTGGGATTCGAACCCACGGATAGGTTACCCTATCGCCTGATTTCGAGTCAGGTACATTCGACCACTCTGCCACCTCTCCGGTGTTTCGCTGGTCTTTGGGGAAAATCGCTGCCCTGATGGATCACGACGCTGCGATCCGAGGCGCTGAAGTTAGTACCATACCACAAATTACCTTTGTTATTCCACCACTTAAGGCTCTCGCCCGGGAGGTATTCCTGGGCTCTCATGCCCCGTTCGGGCATGACTTCGAGCCTTGCGCAATTGCGCTATTCTAGCAGCGACACCGCTGCCTGCGGGCCCCTCGCTTGTTTTTGGCTCCTTGGCCCTGCTGGTTGGGGCATGGTACGGGTCTCGCTTACCAGGATGCATGATGCCCAGGCTGGCCCTATCCCTGCTGATGCTCGTGCCCGTGCTCCTGGATTCGGGTGCCGCCCCCCCGCGTCGGCCACCGCCGCTGGGGGTGGACTCCGAACTGGTGGTGCTCACCACCAACTCGGCTACCACCCGCTTCCTGGACGCCTCGGGCCGCTACACCGGCCTAGAGACTGAACTTGTCGAGCGTTTCGCCGCCGAGCAGCACCTGCACGTGCGCTACCAGGACCGCCAGCCCTACCACGAGATCCTGCCGCTCCTGGCCCAGCATGCAGCGCATCTGGCGGCGGCCGGAATCGGCATCACGCAGGCACGCACAGCGCAGTTCGATTTCAGTTTCCCCTACCAGTACGTTCAGCCGGTGGTGGCCTACAGCACGGAGTCACGTCCTGCTCACCGCGCCGCAGACCTGGTGGGCTACCGGGTGGAGGTCGTGAAGGGCTCAACCGGCGCTGAGCGACTGGCTCAACTCAAGCTCAAATACCCGCGGCTGTCCTGGCACGAAGTCACCGACAGTGATGGTGAGGGCCTGCTCCAGCGGCTAGCTCAGGGCAAGGTGGATTACGTGGTCACGCAATCTCACCTGCTCAACCTCGCGCGCAACTTCTACCCCTCGCTTGCCAAGGGCTTTAGCCTGGGAGATCCAGAGCCGCTGGCCTGGGCCTTCCCGCGGGGCGAGCAACGCGACTTGCAGACCAAGGCCCAGGCGTACTTCCAGCGCATCAGCGCCGATGGGACCCTGCGCAGACTGATCGACCGCTATTACGGACACACCCAGCGACTCGACCGCAGCAGCGTCGCGGATTTCATCGATCGAATGAACAACGACCTGCCACGGTTCCGGCGCTTGTTCCGCGAGGCGCAAGCGGTGAGCGGAGTGGACTGGCGGCTGTTGGCCGCACTCGCCTACCTAGAGTCCGAATGGGAACCACTGGCCACCTCCGAGACGGGCGTGCGCGGCATGATGATGCTCACCTCGGAAACGGCCGATCGCATGGGGCTCACTGACCGCCTGGATCCCCGACAGAGCATCCTGGCCGGTGCGCGTTACTTAGCGGAGGTGCGGGATTCGCTACCCGATGAACTGGTGGAACCTGACCGGACTTGGTTCGCGCTGGCCGCCTACAACATCGGCCTCGCCCACCTGGACGACGCGCGGGCGCTCACCTTACGCATGAAGGGCAACCCGACGCTCTGGGTGGACGTTAAAAAAGCCCTGCCGCTGCTGGCGCGCTTCGAGACGGCCATCACACTCAAGCATGGTTATGCCCGTGGAGGCGGCGCGCTGGTAATGACCGAGCGCATCCGTGGCTATTACGACATCCTGAACCGCTTCCAGGCGCGCTGGGATCCCGACACCCCCTTGGGCGAGCGCGAACCGCGCGCGCCTGCGGCCACGCCTAAATTCAGCGGGCGGGCGGAATCCGCGTCATTGCGCCCATGAAGGGCTGCAACGCAGCCGGGACGCGCACGCCGCCATCGGCCTCCTGGTAGTTTTCTAGTACAGCCACCAGCGTACGGCCCACGGCTAGGCCCGAGCCGTTCAAGGTGTGCAATAGTTCCGGCTTGCCCTTGGCGTTGCGGAAACGTGCCTGCATGCGCCGCGCTTGGAAGGCCTCGAAATTGCTGCAGGAAGAAATCTCGCGATAGGCCTCCTGCCCGGGCAACCAAACCTCTAAGTCATAGGTCCTGGCAGCGGAAAAGCCGAGGTCGCCCGTGCATAGCGCCATCACCCGGTAGGGCAGTTCGAGACGCTTGAGCACTTCCTCGGCATGACCGGTCAACTGTTCCAGGGCGGCCTCGGACTGCTCAGGCGGGACCATCTGCACCAGTTCCACCTTGTCGAACTGGTGCTGCCGGATCATGCCGCGCGTATCTTTTCCGTAGGAGCCCGCCTCGCTGCGGAAGCACGGCGAGTGGCAAACGAAACGCAGCGGCAGGCGCTCGGGCGCGACGATCTCGTCACGCACCAGGTTTGTCACCGGCACCTCTGCCGTCGGGATCAGGTAGAGCTTTTCTTCGTCGCCGCGGGGAACACCGAAGAGGTCCTCCTCGAACTTGGGCAACTGGCCGGTGCCACGCATGCTGGCCGCATTGGCCAAGTAGGGCACGTAGATTTCCGTGTAGCCGTGCTCGCTGGTATGAAGGTCGAGCATGAACTGGGCGAGCGCCCGATGCATACGCGCGAGCGGCCCCGTCATCAGGGTAAAGCGCGAGCCGGTGATCTTCACCGCCGCCGCGAAATCGAGCAGGCCCAGCCCCTCTCCGATGTCCACGTGATCGCGGGCCTTGAAGGAGAAAGCACGCGGTTCACCCACCCGGCGCACCTCCACGTTGTCCTCGGCCGAACCTCCCACGGGCACGCCGGCCTGGGGCAAGTTGGGAATGCCCAATAAAATCTCGTTCAGATCCGCCTGGCAGCGCTCCAGGCGCGCGGCGCAGGCCTCCAACTCGGCATTGATGGCATTGGCCTGCTCCATTAACGGCTGGGCGTTCTCACCTTCTTTCTTGGCCTCGCCAATGGCGCGCGAATGGCTATTGCGCTGGGACTGCAGGTCCTGGGTGCGCGTCTGGGTCGCCTTGCGCTCGGACTCGAGCGCTTGGATGCGCTCCACGGGAAGTGTCACGCCACGCGTGACCAAGCGTTCGGCAACGAGGGGCAGGTCCGAGCGGAGCAACTGGATATCGAGCATGGGTGGAGTCCTGACTTGGAAGTAGGTGACGCGGTGGCATTCCGGCCCCACGAGAGCGCCGATGCTGCGGATTATACGGAGTTGGTACGGCTCAGCCCTTCGCCTTGGTCTGGCTGTCGAGTTCGCGCAACCAGGCGAGCTTCTCCCCGATCTTTCCCTCCAGCCCCCGGGACACGGGCCTGTAGAAGTTCTGCGCGGCGAGGCCGTCGGGCAGATAGGTCTCCCCGGCCGCGTATCCCTCGGGCTCGTCGTGGGCGTAGCGGTATCGCTGGCCATGGCCCAGCTCCTTCATGAGCCGTGTGGGCGCGTTACGCAGGTGCACGGGCACCTCGCGCGACCGATCGTTGCGCACCAGCGCCAGGGCCTCGTTGTAGGCGAGGTAGCCGGCGTTGCTCTTGGGCGCACAGGCCAAGTAGATCACCGCCTGGGCCAGCGCCAGTTCCCCTTCCGGGGAGCCTAGACGCTCGTAGGTGCTCGCCGCGTCAGTGGCGATCTGCAGCGCCTTCGGGTCGGCTAGGCCGATGTCCTCCCAGGCCATGCGCAAAATGCGCCGGGAGAGGTAGCGCGCATCGGCCCCACCGTCGAGCATCCGGCACAGCCAGTAGAGGGCTCCATCCGGGTTGGAGCCGCGGACGGACTTGTGCAGGGCCGAGATCTGGTCATAGAAGTTGTCCCCTCCCTTGTCGAAGCGCCGAGCGTTGAGGCTCAAGGCGTTTTGCAGAAAGGCGGCATCGATGTCGAGGCGCTCGGCCGCTTGGGCCGCGCCGTCTAGCTGTTCCAGGAGATTGAGCAGGCGCCTGGCATCCCCGTCGGCATAGCCCAGAAGGGTGTCCACCGCCCCCGGCTCGAAGCGCAGGCGCGCCAAGGACTCGGCTGGCTGCGCCGAGGGCTCCGCTGGCTGCGTCGAGGACCCCGCTGGCCGCTCTATGGCCCGCTCAAAGAGACCGCGCAGATCCTCCTCCGCGAGCGGCTTCAACACGTAGACCTGGGCACGCGAGAGCAACGCCGCGTTGACCTCGAAGCTGGGGTTTTCCGTGGTGGCACCCACGAAGGTCACCAGCCCCGACTCCACGAAGGGCAGGAGCGCATCCTGCTGGCTCTTGTTGAAGCGGTGTATCTCGTCGACAAAAAGAATCGTGTGCCGCCCGGAACGGTCCAGCGTGCGTTGGGCGCTTTCCATGGCTTCGCGGATGTCCTTCACCCCGGAGAGCACGGCCGAGAGCGCGATGAATTCGCAGTCGAAGGCGCTCGCCGTGAGCCGCGCCAAGGTGGTCTTGCCGACGCCGGGCGGCCCCCAGAGAATCATCGAGTGGAGTCTGCCGCCGTCGAAGGCTAGGCGCAAGGGCTTGTCCCGGCCGAGCAGGTGAGCCTGCCCGACCACGTCGGCTAAGGTCTTGGGCCGCAACAACTCCGCGAGTGGGGGGCGCGGCGCAGCCCGGAATAGGTCGGCCATAACCCCCGCGACCCCGCGCCTACTCGGTGACCACGTCCACGCCCGCGGGCGGGGTGAAGTGGAACACCTCGGCACCCAGTGACGGGTTGCGCACTAGGTGGCTAAAGCGAATGACCGTCTGCTGCCCCAGGTGATCGGCCAACTCCATGGTCTCCAGCTCCTTGCCGCGGAAACCCAGTCGCACCCGCTTGAACAGCGTGTCATCAGTGCGCGGGGTCGCCTCCACCCAATCCAGACCTCCCCCACCCGCACCCACGGCGAGTTGAAAGTGCTCCTCGAGGTCATTGCTGCCGGCCAGGAGCGCAGCCGGTGAACTCCCTAGCGCGCCCGTGAGCTTCTTGACCGTCACCTGGGCCAAGTCCCGGTCATAGACCCAGAGCTTCTCGCCATCGCCCACGATGCTCTGCTGGTAAGGTTTGTCGTATTCCCAACGAAACCGCCCTGGGCGCTGGAAGGCCAAGCGGCCGGTGGCGCTCTGCACCTTCGCTCCCTTGCGATCGACCACGGTCTGCGTGAAATCCGCCTTGGCCGAATGCGTCTGTTCGGTGAAGCTGCGCAGCTTCTCCAGCGCTCCCGCCGCCAGGGCTAGCGCGGGTGTCAGGGCCGGTATGGCGGTGAATAGACAAAGGGCCAGGACCCGTGCGCCAGCTCTCATGGATGCTCCATAGGTCGTAGGGTGAAGAGGGGGCGGGACGCGCGCGCGCACGCTGCCAGTCACGCGTTCAACCCTCGGCCCTGGAGGGAGCGAGCACCTCCCGGTTGCCGTTGGTCTGCATGGGTGACACCATACCGGCGCGCTCCATTTGCTCGATCAGCCGAGCCGCCCGGTTGTAACCGATGCGCAGGTGCCGTTGTACCAAGGATATGGAGGCGCGCCGCGTTCGAAGTACCACTTCCACGGCCTGGTCGTAGAGCGGATCACTCTCCGCGTCGGCCTCCTTCTCGCCGCCGCCCTCCCCCTCGGGCGCCTCGTCGCCGTCCAGGATGCCGTCGATGTACTGCGGCTGGGCCCGCCCGCGCAGGTACTGCACCACCTTGTGTACTTCCTCGTCCGCCACGAAGGCGCCGTGCACACGCTGGGGATGCCCCGTTCCGGGGGGAAGGAACAGCATGTCGCCTTGGCCGAGCAGGGATTCCGCCCCCTGCTGGTCGAGGATCGTGCGCGAATCAATGCGGCTGGAGACCTGGAAGGCGATGCGCGTGGGGATGTTGGCTTTGATCAATCCGGTGATCACATCCACCGAGGGACGCTGGGTTGCAAGGATCAAGTGAATGCCCGCGGCCCGCGCTTTCTGCGCCAGGCGGGCGATGAGTTCCTCCACTTTCTTGCCCACCACCATCATGAGATCGGCCAGTTCGTCGATGACCACCACCACGAAGGGCAGTTCCTCCAAGGGCGGCGGGCCCTCGCCGCCGGGCAGCGCCAGCGGATCCGGAAGCGGGCTGCCCGCTTTGACGGCCTCGCGAATCTTCTGGTTGAAGCCACCCAGGTTGCGCACGCCCAGCAGCGACATCAGTTTGTAGCGCCGGTCCATTTCGCGCACGCACCAGGAGAGCGCGCGGGCCGCCTGCTTCATGTCCACAACCACGGGAGCCAGCAGATGCGGGATGCCCTCGTAGACGGAGAGTTCCAGCATCTTGGGGTCCACCATGATGAGGCGCACCTCGTTGGGGGTGGCCTTGTAGAGCAGGCTGAGGATCATCGCATTGATCCCCACGGACTTGCCCGAACCCGTGGTGCCGGCCACCAATAGGTGGGGCATTTTGGCGAGGTCGGCGACGATCGGTTTGCCCGAGATGTCCTTGCCCAGGGCAAGCGTGAGTGGGGAATGCAGGTCCGCGTAGACCTGGGAGCCCAGGATTTCCGACAGGCGCACGGTCTGCCGCGTGGGGTTGGGCAGTTCCAGGCCCATGTAGGCCTTGTTGGGGATAGTCTCCACCACCCGGATGCTGGTGACCGAGAGCGAGCGCGCCAAGTCCTTCACCAGGTTCATGATCTGCGCGCCCTTCACGCCGGTGGCCGGGTCGATCTCGTAGCGGGTGATCACCGGGCCGGGATAAGCGGCCACCACCTTCACCTCCACACCAAAATCGAGCAGCTTTTTCTCGATTAGACGGGAGGTGTAGGCCAGCGTCTCCTCAGAGAGGGTATGCATCTCGCCCGAGGGCTCGTCGAGCAGGCGCACCGGCGGCAGGGGTGAATCCGGCAGGTTCTCGAAGAGCGGCTTCTGGCGCTCGCGCTCCACCCGCTCAGAGCGTTCGATTTTTGGTGCCGGTGGCTCGATGTGCAGGGGCTGCTCGTTCAGTTCCAGGCGCTTGCGGTCCTCTTGCACCGCCTCTTCGCGCTCGGCCACGGCCTGCTGGCCTTGGCGCCGCTCCCGATAGAGATACCAGCGGTCCACAGCGGTCTGCCAGGCCCGCTCCAGGCCCGCGCCCAGGCGCTCCATCACCGCGAGCCAAGAGAGCCCCGTCATCAGACTCGAACCGATGGCACAGCCGAAGAGCAACAACAGCGTGGCCCCGGTGAAACCGAACCAGCTGAGCAGCCCGCGCGCTAAGCTGTCGCCCAGGATGCCCCCGGGAGCCAGGGGCAACTGCGCGGAAAGGCTGTGCATCCGCAGCGCCTCCAGGCTCGCGCTGGAGAGCAGTAGCAGGCCGAAGCCGGAGGTTACGATGGCTTGCGAGCGCCGGTCGAGCGGCAGCTCACCCTCCAGGCGCCGGTAATGGGCGCGCACGGCAAAACCCAAAAAAAATACCCACCAGTAGGCGGAGAGCCCAAAAAAATTGAGCAGCAGATCGGCGGTGAAGGCCCCTATCCGCCCGCCCGAATTCGTGACCACGCCGCTGGGGACGCTGTGGGACCAGCCGGGATCGGACTTGCTGTAGGTGAGCAGGACGAGCAGGAGATAGGCGGCGCAAAGCACCAGCAACAGCCAGCGCGCCTCGTGCAGTAGGCTGCGACGGGGAGATGGCAAGGCCTGTGGGGGCTTGCCCGTCGCCGCCTTCTGGTTGAACCACATCAGCCTTGCGCGCCTCCGCCAGCAACCCGTGGGAAAAACCGCTAACCGCATTATAGCGGCGCAGGCGACGAGCCGCCCCGTGCGGCGCCCGCCGCGCCGAACATATGCTAGATTCGCCCTGTGTCCCGCGGCTTCGCGGCTTCCATTTCTCTTCTGATTGCGGCACCTATTCCCCCATGCAAACCCGACATTCCCGCTTGCTCATCCTGGGCTCTGGCCCCGCCGGCTACTCTGCGGCCGTCTACGCCGCGCGCGCCAATCTGAAGCCCGTGCTCATCACCGGACTGGCCCAGGGTGGCCAGCTGATGACCACCACGGAGGTGGATAACTGGCCCGCGGACTTCGCTGGCGTGCAGGGCCCCGAACTCATGGAACGCTTCCAAAAACACGCGGAGCGCTTCGAAACCGAACTCGTTTTCGACCATATTCACACCGCGCGCTTGGGCGATAAGCCCTTCGTCCTCGAGGGCGACCAAGGCACCTATACCTGTGATGCGCTCATCATTGCCACTGGGGCCTCCGCACGATATCTCGGGCTGCCCTCGGAGGGAAAGTTCATGGGAAAGGGCGTGTCCGCCTGCGCCACATGCGACGGATTCTTTTACCGGGGCAAGGAAGTTGCCGTGGTTGGCGGGGGCAATACGGCGGTGGAAGAAGCCCTGTACCTGTCCAACATCGCCAGCAAGGTCACCGTCATCCATCGGCGCGAGCGCTTCCGGTCGGAAAAAATCCTCTCCGATCGCCTCCTGGAAAAAGCACGCACGGGCAAAGTCGAGGTGCTGTGGAACCAAGCGGTGGCCGAGGTGCTGGGCGACGCCCAGGGCCTCAATGCCTTGCGCATCAAATCCACTCAGGACGGCGCGGAGAAGACGCTCAGCGTGCACGGGGTCTTCATCGCTATCGGCCACACGCCCAACACCTCGCTCTTTACGGGGCAACTCGAGATGGAAGACGGCTACATCGTCACCCAGGGCGGACGCCGGGGCAATGCCACGGCTACCAGCATCCCCGGGGTGTTCGCAGCGGGCGACGTGCAGGATCATGTCTACCGGCAGGCGGTCACCAGCGCGGGCACGGGTTGCATGGCGGCGCTCGACGCCGACGAGTACTTGGAATCCATCGGCCTGGTGGCCGTCTGAATGCGCGCGCACCATGCCACCCCACGGGCCACGACGCTTCGGCGCGGCTGACGACCCTTTGCTAGACGGCCAGGATCTGTTCCACGAACTGCTGAAGGAAGTGGATCCGCTCCCGGACCACGGGCGCGTGCTGTTACGGGCGGACCCACCCCCGCCGGTACCCGTGCAGCGCCTGCTCGACGACCAGCAGGTGCTGGCCGACAGCCTGAGCGACGCGGCGGACCCGGATCTGGAACTCGAGGAAGGGGACCGGCTCGCCTATCTGCGATCCGGTGTCGCCCGCGACGTGTTGCGCAAACTGCGCCGCGGCCATTGGGCAATACAAAAAACCCTGGACTTACACGGCTTGCGCTCGGAGGAAGCTCGACCGGCCTTGGCGCAATTCCTGGCTCAGGGAGTCAAGCGCGGGCTGCGCTGCATCCTGGTGGTGCACGGCAAGGGTTTGAGCTCCCCCAATCAGTTGCCGGTACTCAAGGGGCGGGTGGCGCGCTGGCTGGCGCAGCGTGGCGAAGTGCTCGCCTTCTGCGAGCCGCGGGCGGCCGACGGCGGCTCAGGGGCAACCGTGGTTCTGTTGCGTTCGAAGTCCACGGCCCCCGCTCCGAACGAGGCGGAGGACTGGTGAGGAGGGCGCCCGCGTGAGAGGCTCGCGCGCCTCCGGACGCTCAGACGGCGGCTTCATCGGTTTCGCCGGTGCGGATGCGGATGACCTGCTCCACGCTGGTGACGAAGATCTTGCCGTCGCCGATTTTTCCCGTGCGAGCCGCCTTGATTATTGCCTCGATGGCGACGTCCACCAGTTTGTCCGCAACGACAACTTCCACCTTCACCTTGGGCAAGAAATCCACCACATATTCAGCGCCCCGATAGAGCTCCGTATGCCCCTTCTGCCGGCCGAACCCCTTCACTTCCGTCACCGTCAGACCAGTGACGCCGATTTCAGACAGTGCCTCGCGCACCTCGTCCAGCTTGAAGGGTTTGACGACAGCTTCGATTTTTTTCATGGGCATTCCTCGGCGGGAAGTTCGGCAGCGCAGGGTCTGGGGCGGGCCCGGGGGGCCCCGTCGGGGCAGAGTATAGTCGCTCTTCGCCCAGGAATAAATGCACGCGCCGGGTGCGCCGGCCGTGGGGGCAGCACGTGAAGCCGACGACGCGCATCCTGGGGAGCCTGCGAGAGGTGTCGGCGGCGAGTTGGGATGCGCTCGCCGGGGGAAACCCCTTCGTCTCCCATGCCTTCCTGTGCAGCCTGGAGGACACCGGTTGCGTGGGCGAGCGCGCCGGCTGGATCGCGCAGCACATCACGCTCGAGCAGGAGGGTCGAGTCTGCGCTGCGATGCCCTTGTATTTGAAGGACAACTCCTACGGCGAGTACATCTTCGACTGGAGTTGGGCCGAGGCCCACCACCGGGTGGGTGCCGCCTACTATCCCAAACTGCTCTGCGCGGTGCCCTTCACGCCCGTCACCGGACCCCGGCTGCTGGCGGACACGCCCGCGCTGCGCCAGCAACTGCTGGCGGAAGCCCTGGGCCTTGCCCGCCGCACACAGTGCTCTTCCCTCCACGTGCTGCTGCCCCCCCCGGAGCAGGCGCCGGAGTTCACCCACGCGGGCATGCTCGAGCGCGCCAGTGTGCAGTTCCACTGGAGCAACCCAGGCTACCCGGATTTCGAGGCCTTCCTCGCGCAATTAAGCCATGACAAGCGCAAAAAGATCCGCCAAGAACGGCGCAAAGTGCGCGATGCCGGACTGAGCTTCCGTCACCTGGACGGGGCCAGTGCCACCGAGGAGGACTGGCGTTTCTTCACACGCTGCTACAACCTGACCTACCGCAACCACCATTCCAGTCCTTACCTCAACCTCGAGTTCTTCCTGGAACTGGCCAAGCGCCTACCCGAAAACCTGCTGCTCGTCTTAGGTAGCCGCGACGGGCAACCGGTTTGCGCGGCACTCAACGTCCACGCACAAGGCTGCCTCTACGGGCGCTACTGGGGCACCACGCAGTTCCACTCCGGCCTGCATTTCGAGACCTGCTACTACCAGGCCATGGAGTTCTGCATCGAGCGCGCGTTGCATCGCTTCGAGGGGGGTGCCCAGGGCGAGCACAAGCTCGCTCGTGGCTTCCTGCCGCAGCGCTTGGTCTCCGCCCACTGGCTCGCCCATCCGCAGTTCCAGGATGCGGTGCGCCGGTATCTGGTGCGCGAGGCACAGGGGATCGGCCGCTACGTGGACGAACTCGACGAGCACACGCCCTTTCGGGCTGACGCGCTGGAAGTCTGAGGCCAATCCAAAATGCGCTTCATGCCCGCCCTGGTCCCGGGGCGCCTAGTCCGGCGCTACAAGCGATTTTTTGCGGACGTGGTGCTTGACAGCGGCGAAGCCATCACCGCCCTGTGCCCCAACACGGGCTCTATGCTCGGTTGCATGGACGCGGGCAGCCGGGTGTGGGTGAACCATACCCCCGGTCCCACTCGAAAGCTCCATTACACCTGGCAACTGGTGGAGGTCGCGGGCGGTGCATTAGCAGGCATCAACACGCACCTGCCCAACCGGTTGGTCCGCGACGCCCTGGACGCGCAAAGCATTCCCGAACTGTGCGGCTATGCCGAGATTCTTTCGGAGGTGCGCTACGGCAGCCGCGGCAGCCGCGTCGACTTCCGCCTGGAAGCGCCCGGCCGGCCGCCCTGCTTCCTGGAGGTTAAGAACGTCACCGCCGCCGCACAGGATGGCGTTGCGGTGTTCCCCGACGCGGTCAGCACGCGCGCCGCAAAACACCTCGAGGAGTTGATCGACATGGCCCGCGAGGGCGCGCGCGCTGTTCTGCTCTACTGCGTGCAGCGCACGGACGTGTGCGAAGTGCGCCCGGCCGATGGCATCGACCCGACCTACGGACGGGGCCTGCGCGCCGCTATGGCCCTGGGCGTGGAGGTGCTCGCCTACCGCGCCGATTTAGACCCTGAAGCAATCGTGCTGCGCCACCGGATCGAGGTCCACTGCCCGGCGCTTTAGGCGCCCGGTGCAGACGCCGGGCCGCGCTGTCGTATACTTCGCTCGGAGCGACACTCATCCAAGGACATCACCTTGAGCCCCATGATCCGCCACTTTTTCTGCTACGCCCTCCTGCTGGCTAGTCTGTGCGCCCAGGCGACCGGCATCGGCGACGCAAACCCCGCCCGGGTGAACACCCAGGACCTCCTGGTCGGCACCGGCCCCGCCGTGCGCGCCGACGCCTTCACCATCGTGCAATACCACGCTTGGCTCTACGATCCAGCCCAACCCGAAGGGAAGGGCCGGGAATTCGACAGTTCCTACCGCCTCGGCCACTCGCTGACCTTCGTCTACGGCTACGGGCGGGCGTTGCGCGGCCTGGAAAGAGGCATGGAGGGGATGCGCGCGGGCGGCCGCCGATTAATCTACGTGCCTGCACAACTGGGCTACGACGACCTGAAGTACCCCACGCCCCGGGAAGTGCCGCCGGGGTCCTCGCTGCTCTTCGACGTGGAACTCGTCGACGTCGTGCCCCAGGGCAACCCGCCCGACTCCTAAGTAGCAAGCCGGCGACCTGGGGTCCTGCTCGCCCGCGCGTCCTGCCTCGTCTAACCCGGAGAGTCCCATGATCGGAGATCCCATCGCGCTGTCGGTTCGTCGCACCATCCAACGCCCGGCCGCGGAACTCGTGCAAGCCTTTCGCGATAGCCCCACGGGCTTCGTAGCCGACGCCTGCAATGGATTGAACAGCATGGACTGCCGCGTGAAGCCACTTGCCCCCGGCATGCGCTTCTTCGGCACCGCCGTCACCGCATTTTGTGGCCCCATGGACAACTTGGCCGCCATGGCCAGCCTGGACTTCGTCTCACCTGGCGATGTCCTGGTCCTGGCCACGGGCAGCAACCTGAGCGCTGCCGTGGTGGGCGATCTTTGGCTGCACTGGGCGAAGCGGGTGGGCGCGGTGGCCGTCATCACCGACGGACTGGTGCGTGACGTCCCTGGCATCCTGGGTGTGGGCCTGCCCGTGTTTTGCCGCGGCATAGCGCCCAACTCCTGTTTCAAGCACGGACCGGGGACAGTGAACTGCACCGTGGTCTGCGGCGGGGTCTCCGTATCCCCGGGCGACATCCTGGTGGGCGACCAGGACGGTATCGTCGTGGTGCCATCCCTGCAAGCCGCGGAGGTCGTGGCCCGGCTTAGCCTAGTGCGCGCCCGGGAAGCCGATGCCGAAGCTAAGGTCCAGCGTGGGGAAAAGTTGGCCTTCTGGAACGAGACGCTCCTCCGCGAACAGGGCCGCCTGCAGTACTTGGATTAGCCCGCCGAGGGGCAGCCTGAGGCCATCCGGAGGGTGTTAGGGTGGTCGGGAGGGGTTGAAGCCCTGCTGCCTCCTCACTATGATAAGTCAAGCGCGGCCCATGGTGCCGTTCCTGTCGCTCGAGAACCGGTGTCCTCTTGCTTTTCCCCGTGATTTCGAGGAGTCCTGAATGCACCGCCGCCTCTCGCGCGCCCTCCTGCTGAGCGTCACCGTCCTGGCCTTAGGGCCGCTCCAGGCGGCGGAGCCGACCGCCGTAGTGAAGCCCGCGCGGGCGGAAGTGAAAGCCGCCGCCCCCCTCCCCCCCCTGCAGGCGCCCCATGGACTCAGCGTTGCGGCGCGTGCCGATGGGGCCCTTCTGAGTTGGCAGCCGGTGGAGGGCGCGACGCGCTATCTCGTGCTACGCGGCACAGGGGCTCCCCCTGCCGAGCCGCCCCTAGCCACCCTGGGTGCCGGCAGCAAGGAATACCTAGACTGTGGCTTCAGTGCTGCAGGGGCCTACCAGGTCGTTGCGCTCGCGGCCGACGGGCGCCGCGCCGCCAGTGGCGTAGTGGCCTTCGCGCCCCGACCCGCGCCGGTCACTCTGCCCGTGCCGCTAACGCCCGGCAATGTGAGCGCGCCCACGACAGCGCCCATGGCCCGCCTGGAGTCGAACCTGGCCACCCTGCCGGCCAAGCGTGGCAATACTTCGTCGGGTGCGGCCACCTTCTCCATCACCTCCGTGCGCCCCGTGAACGCCCCCAATAGCCCCAGTTTCTTGGTGCGCTCGGGCGACACCTTGCTGGTGAAGGGTGCCGAACTCGCCGGGATCTCCGCCGTCACACTCTCCTATGCCACGCAGTCCTCCGGCCGCTGGGTACCCAACCCCGCCGCCTCGAAGAATTACACGGCACTCGCCACCGAGGCGAGCGGCGAGAGCCTGAAATTCGTCCTCCCCGAGATCTCGCTCGGCATCAACAACGCTGCGACCCTGCTCGTCACGCTCACCAAAGCAGGCGCTAGTCTCACTAGCCAGGACGTCATCCTGGTGGGCCCTAACCCGAGTTTGTCATCACGCTCCGTCAACCCTAATTAAAGCAACAACGTAGAGCGTTATTGCCGTGCGTATGGCACTACATTTTTGCAGCTGCCCATCCGCTTGTCGCGACGGCCCGCGCGGGCGCGGTCAGACC
>JANXRW010000119.1 GCA_025356655.1 Betaproteobacteria bacterium
TGATGGTGGGTCTTGGGGCATTGGTGGTGATGCGCCGCAAGAGGCCAGTTGGGTCTTAGGACCTTCGGATGATTTGACCCTTTTGGGGGTTCGGGGGCGTAAGCCGCCGAGCTTTTGCATTTGGGGTTCTGAGGCCTATCCATGGCGCGTTACGAGCATCTGCCGATCTACAAGGCGGCGCTGGATCTGACGGTGCACCTGGAGAAGGTCGTGGCGCGGTTCTCGCGCTACCACAAGTACAGCCTGGGCACGGAGTTGCGTGAGGGGAGCCGGGGTTTGCTGCAGCAGGTGCTCAAGGCGAACAACGCGCAGGGTGGAATGGCAGAACTGCGCGGCCGCATCGAGGCGTTGACGCTTTCGATGCGCGTGGCGAAGGAAGTGAAGGCGTTCAGGAGTTTTTCCGGGTACCTGCATGCGGTCGAGCAGGTCGGCTCGGTGGCCAGACAGATCGAAGGCGGGTTCAAGCCCACGCAGAGCAAGGGTTGACTGCAGGTGCAGTACACGGGGCCTCTTTCAAAGTTGAAGGGGGGTTGGGGGGTTGGGGGGTTGGTGGGTTGGTGGGTTGGGGGGTTGGTGGGTTGGTGGGTTGGTGGGTTGGTGGGTTGGTGGGTTGGCGGGTGGCGTGAGGGTTGAGGCTGGTGAAGTCCGGTTTGCCCAGGATCAGGAAGAACACCACGCGCAGGGTGTCGAAGCGCACGTATCCACTGGCCTTGCGCTTGGCGGCCTGGAACAGCCCACCCGGTGCATCGAAGAATCCGTTGGTCTGTCGCGTCTGGTCCCAGCCGACGATTTCCTCGAAGTCCTGCCGGATCATCCGCACCACGTCCCTCATCGGTTCGATCGTCGGGCGCATCACGTTCGTGCACCATGGCCACAGCATGCCGGTCACCCCATTGATCTGCCGCCGCATCGAGAATCTCGCGCAGCGGTTCTCGGTACTGCCAGGCCCTGGCCGTGCGCCGCGCCGGCGTGAGACGGGAACGGTCCTTGAGCAGCGTCCAGCGCAGGCCCTTGAGCTCCGAGTCCACCTTCTGCTCGCTCCGGCGTGTCTCATTGACTGCGTCGGAGGCGTGAGCGTTTGGCACGGGCACTTGTCGAACGTGATCCTTGCCTTGGGCAGGTTCTCCCTCCTTCCAGATGCACGGCGAACTCGGCCACAGCCTGCGAATCCTTGCGCTCGGTGACGAACATCACCGCCCGGCGACGGGGGTCGGCCACCACCGTGACGTCGTCTTGTCCGCGCCGGCAGGAGGTCTCATCAATGGCCACCTTGCGCAGTTACGACAGATCTGCTGCTGTGACAGCCCGATCAACCTGTCGTGCACCGGGTGCAAGCCGGCCGTCGCAACGTGCGCGAACCGCTGCGGGCTTGAAGTCGATGTCGATGTTCAGGGTCTGGCTGGCATCCAAACGAACGCCCCGAACGAACCGAAGTGTCGGAGATGCGCGAGGCAGCGGAAAACAGCTGATGAGTCAGGGTGGGGTCGCGGAGTCGGGTCGGAGAACGCCGCTTTTTGCACCAGCCGGCTGCTGGGGGCAGAGCCTACCCTCGCTGCGCATACCCCCACTCACTCGCCGGCTACGCGGTGGGTTCTCGAAGGAGCTGGAAAGATGTGATTGAAACAACCAGGAACGAGCCGCGTTGGCGTCCACTTGCCGAGCAGACGCCGCATGCGTGGAATGAAGGGACGGCATCGCTCCGCGGCCCGGAGGAGTGCTTAGGCGTTCCGAGGCTTGGATGCCGTGATTACTGGCGTCGAGGTGTCCCGCATCGAGCCTTCCGGCCAAACCCGCCTGACGGTCGGCCGCTCTGAACTGCCGGCGCCGAAGCGGCGCAAACGACTAGCGCCGCGGGAACGCATCCCTATCCCGAGATCGGTTGGTCCGACATCACACACAAGCACATCGGCGTCTTCGAAGACCTGGATTTGGACGGCCGGTCATGGGCCGCCACCCGTGAAGCCGGTTTCGCAGCTCAGAGCCAGGCACCGTGGTGCCGTGATAAGGAGCGGGAAGAGGACACGCGGGATCAGGCTTGCGACGGCGAGGATGGGATCGTCCTCGGTGTGAACCCGGGTGAGGGCCAGACAGCGCACCAGGTGGTCTCGGCGCCGAAGGCCAGCAACTTGATGGTGTCGGTGCGATGTCTGGCCTCGCGCGCCCTGGCTGCACGGGCCTTGAGTGCCTAGCACTCAGGTCGATACGGGCCGACAAGCTGAGTGGGCGCGGGCGTTGCAGCGCGCAGAGTTGCCATGGAGTCGCCTTCACGCGATGCGTAAAAGGCGCTTCTTGGCGCATCGCGCGGCGTTTGCCCGGCCCTCGCCCTCGAATCAGTCGGTCAAATTGCGCCGGGCCTGCCGGTTCGACGGAGCTTGTTGGCACCATGAGAATCGCGGGCGTAGCGCCTTGGGCATTGACCAGGCGCCTCCCAATAGGCTATTTTAGTCGTTTACACTCGGCAGCCTCGGAGTTCACATTCCTCATGCTGACGCCGCCCGACGAGCGGGCTGACGACCTACCCGCACCCGCCGAAGCACCCCTAGTCTCTGCACTGCCCGCGGATTTCGAAACGGCATTGTCCGAACTCGAGACCGTCGTGGCATCTATGGAATCCGGAGATCTATCCCTGGAAAGCAGCCTGCAGTCCTATCGGCGTGGCGCCCAATTGCTGAAATTCTGCCGCGCCCGCTTGTCCGAGGCAGCCCAACAGGTCAAGGTTCTGGAGGGCGACACCCTGCAGGATTATGCCGGTGGCGACACCGTCGGCTGACTTTTCTGGCTGGGTGGCCGAACGCCGCGACCACATCGAAGGGGCACTGGACCAGTTGCTGCCCCGGGCGGTGGAGCCGGCGCGGCTGCATGAGGCCATGCGCTACGCCGTGTTGGGCGGCGGTAAGCGCATCCGCGCGCTGCTGGCCTTCGCGGCTGGCGAAGTCACCGGCGCCGAGGTGCAGGACGTGGTTCCCGCTGCCGCCGCGGTGGAACTGATGCACGCCTACTCCCTGGTCCACGATGACCTGCCCTGCATGGACGACGACATCCTGCGCCGCGGACGTCCCACCTGCCACGTGGCTTTCGATGAGGCAACGGCGTTGCTGGTCGGCGACAGCCTGCAGAGTCTGGCCTTCCAGGTATTGTCCCAACCCGGCGTAGCTGGGCCGGGCGTGCGCTTGGAAATGCTCCACCAGTTGGCCCTGGCAGCGGGCTCCCGGGGCATGGCCGGGGGCCAGGCCATGGATTTAGCGGCGACGGGGAGGGACCTGAGCCTCCCGGAACTCGAGATGATGCATATCCACAAGACCGGCGCGCTGATTCGCGCCGCCGTGGGGCTGGGGGCGCGCTGCGCAGCGCAGCCTGAGCCCTCCACCCTGGGGGCGCTGGACCGATTCGCCAAGACGGCGGGGCTCGCGTTCCAAGTGATTGACGACGTGCTCGATGCGGGGGGGGACACCGCCACCTTGGGTAAGACGGCGGGCAAGGACGCTTCTCAGGGCAAGCTCACCTATGTGAGCATGATGGGACTCGCGCGGGCCCGTGAGTTCGCCGCCGAGTTGCGCCTGCGCGCCGTGACCGCGCTGGATCCCCTGGGCGTGAAGGCGCGGCGCCTGCACCAGTTGCTCGACCTGATTGTCGAGCGCAGCTACTAGGTCGCGATGATGTACGAGCTTCTGGATACCATCGATTCCCCCGCCGACTTGCGCCTGCTGGACCGGCGCCAACTGGTGCGCGTGGCCGCGGAACTGCGGGCCTTCCTGCTGGAGTCGGTTTCTCAAACGGGGGGACACCTATCCTCGAACCTGGGGACGGTGGAGCTGTCCGTGGCACTGCACTACGTGCTCAATACGCCGGAGGATCGCCTGGTCTGGGACGTGGGGCATCAGACCTATGCGCACAAGATACTCACCGGCCGGCGTGCGGGTATGGCCCATCTGCGCCGGCGCGGCGGCATGGCGGGATTCCCGCGGCGCGAGGAAAGCACCTACGACAGCTTCGGTACCGCCCACTCCAGCACCTCCATCAGCGCGGCGCTGGGCATGGCGGTGGCGGCCCGGCTGCGCGGCGAGGAGCGCCGCGTGGCGGCGATCATCGGTGACGGCGCCATGACCGCGGGCATGGCCTTCGAGGCCCTGAACAACGCTGGCGCCATGGACGCCAATCTGCTGGTGATCCTCAACGATAACGACATGTCCATCTCGGAGAGCGTCGGGGCCATCAACAACTACCTCGCCCGGGTGCTCTCGGGCCGCGTCTACTCGGCGGCACGCCGCGCCGCCGGCAACGTGCTGGGCGTCATCCCGCCCATGCGCGACTTCGCGCGCCGGGCCGAGGAGCACGTCAAAGGCATGGTGACGCCGGGCACCCTTTTCGAGGAATTCGGCTTCAACTACATCGGTCCTATCGACGGCCATGACCTGGATGTACTGGTGAGCACCCTGGGCAATCTGGGCGCACTCTCCGGTCCCCAGTTGCTGCACGTGGTCACCCGCAAGGGCAAGGGGTACGAGCCCGCTGAGCGCGATCCCATCCTGTACCACGGCGTGAGTCGCTTCGACCCCGCCGTGGGAATCGTCGCCCCGATCAGGCCGTCACGCCCCGCCTACAGCCAAATCTTCGGTGACTGGCTGTGCGACATGGCGGCCGCCGATGAGCGCTTGGTGGGGATCACGCCGGCCATGCGCGAGGGTTCGGGGCTGGTGCGTTTTTCCCAGGAGTTTCCCAGGCGCTATTTCGATGTGGGCATTGCCGAACAACATGCGCTCACTTTTGCTGCGGGCCTAGCCTGCGAGGGGATGCGGCCCGTCGTGGCCATCTACTCGACCTTCCTGCAGCGGGCCTACGATCAGTTGATCCACGACCTCGCCCTGCAGAACCTCCCGGTGGTTTTCGCCGTGGACCGGGGGGGGGTGGTGGGGGCCGACGGCCCCACCCACCACGGCGCCTTCGATCTGTCCTTCCTCCGCTGCATTCCCAACCTGACGGTTTTCGTGCCAAGCGATGAGCGCGAACTGCGCCTCATGCTGACCACCGCTTATCGCCTGGGAACCCCGGCAGCGGTGCGTTATCCGCGCGGCAGTGGCCCCGGCGTGGTGCCCGGCCAGGACTTGGTTGAATTGCCCGTCGGGGAAGCTGAAGTGCGCCGCCCGGGGTCGCGCGTCGCTCTGTTGGCCTTCGGCAGCATGCTGGGGGCGGCTCTCGAGGCAGGTGACGCGCTCGATGCCACCGTGGTCAACATGCGCTTCGTGAAGCCGCTGGACGTCGGGCTCGTGACCGCGCTCGCCCGCAGCCATGAGCTGCTGGTCACCCTGGAAGAAAATGTAATTGCTGGCGGCGCCGGGACGGCCGTGCTGGAGTGCCTCCAGGCGCATCAATTGGCTACACCCCTGCTGCAACTCGGCCTGCCGGACCGCTTCGTGGACCACGGGGACCCCGCGCTACTGCTGCAGGAATGTGGCTTGGACGGGGCCGGCGTGCTAGCCGCCGTACGTCAGCGCCTCGGCGAGTCGCCTGCACCTGCCGCCGGCGCCGCGGCCGCCGAACTGAAGTCCAGCGGCGTTTTCTGAGGAACTCGAATGAATGATCTACGCGGTTTTCCTATCCCGGACGTACAAGGATTACCCGACACCCGCAAAATCGCCATCGACCGCGTAGGTATCAAGTCGATGCGCCACCCGGTGCGTGTGGTCGGTGCGGGTGGTCACGCCCAGCCCACCGTCGCCACCTTCGACATGTACGTGCGCCTCCCGGACAACGTGAAGGGCACGCATATGTCGCGGTTCGTGGAGATCCTGAATGCCCACTCGGGCGAGGTGTCCATCCCAGGGTTTCAAGCCCTGCTGCGTGGGATGCTCTCGCGCCTGGAGGCATCGGAAGGCTACATCGAGATGCGCTTCGCCTATTTCATCGACAAGGCGGCTCCCGTGTCGGGCGTGCGTAGCCTGCTCGATTACGAGGTGAGCTTCATCGCAACGGTCGATGAGCAAGGCTACCGCTTCACGCTCAAGGTGCAGGTGCCAGTCACCAGCCTTTGCCCCTGCTCCAAGGGAATTTCCGACTATGGGGCGCACAACCAGCGGGCGCACATCACGGTGGCGGCGCGCCTGCGTGGGGATGACCTGTCCATCGAGGAACTCGTGCGCATCTGTGAAGAGCAGGCTTCCTGCGAGGTCTTTGGCTTGCTCAAGCGCCCCGACGAGAAATACGTGACCGAGCGCGCCTACGACAACCCGAAGTTCGTCGAGGACGCGGTGCGGGATATCGCCGGTGTGCTTAACCGTGACGACCGCATCGAGGCCTACGTGCTGGAGTCGGAGAACTTCGAGTCTATCCACAACCACTCGGCCTACGCCCGGGTGGATGCGGACAAAGGGCCTCGGCGCGAGAACGCTTGACGCCTCGGCGCTAGAGCCCTCGGCGCCGAGGCGCCGCTCCGGCGCTACTTCTCGGGGGCCGCAGCCGGGGCTTGGCTCGCGTGCACCTCGAGTAGCTCCACCTCGAAGACTAGCGTCGCGCGTGGCGGAATGGCCGGCGGGCTGCCACGCTCGCCATAGGCCAGCGCCGAGGGGCATACCAAGCGGGCCTTGCCGCCCGGTTTCATCATACCCAGGCCTTCAACCCAGCATTTGATGACCTGCCCGAGAGAGAACTCGATGGGCTGGTTACGCGCGTAGCTGCTGTCGAATTCCTTACCATCGATAAGCGTACCGCGGTAGTGCGTCTTGACCGTGTCTACGGGGGCGGGCGAGGCGCCTGTGCCGTCTTTCAGGCTCCGGAATACCATGCCGCTTGGCGTCGTGACCGCGCCGGGCTCCTTGGCGGCCTTTTCCAGGAACTCGCGACCCGGCGCCTCGAGGCGCTCGCCGACGCGGGCCCGGCGGGCGTTGACCAGTTCCTGAAGCGCGCCACGATAGCGTTCCACTTCGACCAGGGGAGTGCCGGTGAGGCCGTCAGCCAAGCCACGCTGCACCAGTTGACCCTCCCGTGAATTCAGGTCGAAGACGCCCAACTGCTGCGAGATCACCACGCCCAGGGAGTAGAAAGCTCGCTCCTCCTCGCTGGTGGGTTCCACGGCGAGCGCGGGGGCAACGCACAGCGCCAGCAGCCCGGCGGTGGCAATGAATCGTTTCATGTCAAATTTTCCAACCGGCCAAGAAGCGTATGACTGCGCCGTCGGCCGTGCACCGGCGCAGTTCGGCTATTGTGACGCAGCTACCGCGGCGTGGCACGCACATGGGTTGCGCACCGTGTCGCCGAGGGCGTGCGGCGCGCCGATCAAAACCGCTTGGTGAGGGTGAGGTCGGTGCCTTCCTGGTGGATTTCCATGCGGCTCAAGAAGCTCATTCCCAGGAGGACGAAGGGCATGTTGGCCTCGCCCACGGAGGCGTCCACGTTGTTCAACCGCACATCGCCCACCGTCACGCTCTCGAGTTTCACCCGGTAGGCCCTGGCCACGCCGTTGGCCGTCATGGACATGCCCTTCTCTCCGGCCAGGTAGTTGATGCCCAGTTTTTTCGCATCAGCCACGCTCATGGATACCAGGGACGCGCCCGTATCGACTAGAAATCGGACGCTGGCGCCATTGATGTAACCGGTGGAGAAGAAGTGACCCTGGCCGTCTGCCGCCAAGGTCACGCGGGCAGCCTTTCCGCTGCCGCCCCCGCTCAAGCGATCGGAGCCCAAGGCGATGGTTTTACGCTGGCCGTCGACCTCTACGACGGCGCTCTCAGCCGTGGCCCGGATCAGCTTGACCCCCTCGGCGCTCTCACCGTCTCGCAGGACCCGCGTCTTGCCGCCCGCACCGAACTGGAATACCGCACGCCCCTGGGCCAGCCCCACGAGGTCGGCGTCCGCTTGTGCGGCGGCGCACCAAATGCCCAGTAGGCACCCGGCAACGATTACCGTAAACTTCATCCCGACATCCTCCCGAGTGCTGCGCGTGATGAAACCGGTTGCCATTTTCCGCCACTGGCTGACAGAAGGCCCAGGGTATTTCGCCACCACGCTCGATCGCCGCGGCATCCCCTGGGAACTCATTGCCCTGGACGAAGGCGCCGCCGTACCCGCCGATCCGCGGGGCTTCAGAGGCTTAGCCTTTATGGGTGGCCCCATGAGCGTGAACGACGATCTACCCTGGATTCCGCCCGTTCTCGAACTCATCAAACAGGCAGTAGCACAAGGCGTGCCCGTGATCGGTCACTGCCTAGGTGGACAACTGCTGTCCAAGGCCCTGGGCGGCGTCGTGTCCCGGGCGCCGATCAAGGAGATTGGCTGGGGCGAGGTTCGCCCCACCCCCGTGGCGCAGGCGCAGGACTGGTTCGGGCAGGAGCCGGTGCTCGGCGTGTTCCATTGGCATGGCGAAACGTTTTCCATTCCGCCGGGGGCGACCCGCCTCCTGGCAAGCGAGCACTGCGCCAATCAAGCTTTCGCCCTCGGGCCCCATCTGGGCTTGCAGTGCCATATCGAGATGACGCAAGAACTCGTAGCGAGTTGGTGTGAGACGGGCGCGCGCGAAATCGAGCGATCCTCGAGCCCTGCGGTGCAGCAGGCCCGGGAGATCCTGGAGCAGGCGCCGCAGCGGCTAACTGTCCTTCACCATCTCGCTGAGCACGTCTACGGGCACTGGCTGGGCAGCCTGAGCCCCGCCACTTTCAGCGTCGATTGATCTGGCCATCCTGGATCACACGCGGGTGTGGCCACAGGGATGACCGCCGCCGCACGGGCACGTCTACGGACGGACCGGAAGCTATCCGTTGGCGACTTCGACCGGAAATAACGCGCGTAGCGCAAACGCGATAGGCCCCCTTGATGAAGTCTGCCGGCATTCCGCAGGTCCGTGTTGAACCGGAACTTCGCGCCGAACTTGAGTCCCTGTTGAAACAAGGCGAGACACTGTCGGAGTTTGTCGAAACGAGGGTGTCGGTGCGGAACATGGAACCAATAATAAACCCACTTACACCCATTTAGTGTGTTTCGCTGCCTCCAGCGGGTAAAACAGGGGTGCTGGGTGCGCAGTTCCATCGAATTTCGGCGCGCGAAAAACCAATTTTACGAGCGCGGCGAGAGGGCCTAGCACGACCGCCAGCACGGGCCTGTCGTCGGCCGCTGACGACGTTGTTGACACGCTTCAGGCGAAGCTAAACGCCAAACCCAAGCTGCTTCGGAAGTGAGGTTTGAGGTCCGATTCAGCGCCCCGGCCGAAGAAGACGTCGCCCGCGTCTTCGGGTTTCTGTGACCCGGGCTCACACTGTCGAGGACCTCGCCTTGGCGTAAGAGGCGATCGACGCCGCGCGTGCTGCCAGGCTACATCGGATGGCGGTAACGCCCACTAGTTTCCGGACGGCTGGTCGCAGCCCGACTCGTCGTGAATTGATCATCGCATTCGGCGCCACGGGCTACGTAGCGCCCTACGAGATCATCAGTGCTTCGAGCGTCCTCGTGTTTGCGGTTCGCCATCAGCGTGAGGAGGACTACCATTGATCATGCTAGGTGAGCGGAGCGGTCTCGCCTGAGATTGACACAAGGTCTGGATGGAGGACCAATGGATGCGCAAGATTCGGGCGGCGCCCAGCCATGCCGAGTTAGGGCGCCTGGCAACGATCCAGCCCGGAACCTGAGCGTTACCTAGAACAATCGAATTGTCTTCTCTGGCAACGCGGGCGTCGGGAGGGCGAGTCAGGAGCCGCTCGACTCCCTCAGAATCTTGCGAGCCTCTTTAAGCATTTTCAGCGCCTCCTGATCGCGACCCTCGTCGAACAGTTGCTGCGCCTGCGCGCGCATGGCCTTCACCTTGTTCAGCGTGTCCGCGTCAACCTTCTCCGACACTGACGAGATCGAGGAATCGACCCCTCTCATCTCGCAGGCCACCGGGTTCGGGCAATGGGCGAGGGCGTTTGTCGCAAGTAGGAGGCTGAATGCAACGAATGTGAGCTTCATGTTCGATCGTGTGGTCCCTGTTTCTCAGCCGTGGGTATGGCGTCACGAGCGAGCGCCGTTTCATGGACGCGAATCTCCGGAATCATACCTCGCCATCGGGCGATGCCCACGCGGCTCGCAGGAATTGCCTGGGGATAGTCGCAGCCGAGGCAATGGAGAATTTGGCAGAGTCGCTGCGCCCTGTCGAACGCCGGCTCCTGGCGATGGACTTTGCTACTTCCGGGTGCCAGCCTCCGACGCGCTGGGCGCGCCCGTGGGCCAGTTCGGGGCGGCTGCGTTCGCAGTGCCGCACCCGGGGGCCGTTCCGGGTCACTGCCATCCTGACGGGGATCTGCGGCACGCGCGCTGCGCCCGCAGCGTATTCCAGCCGACCCGGACCTCCGGCTTTTCTCGTGGACCTCAAGGTGCAGCGAGGGGGGGGCGCGGAAGACCATGTCGACGTTGAGCGTCAGCAGGTCGCAAGCTGGCTTCCTTGGGTGCCCTCGAGATCGACCCGCGGAAGGCGTCAATGCCCTAGTGCCGTGAGGCAGTGCCTTCCCGTGGCAGCGAAGACCTGGGTGCAACGGTGGAAGTCGTGGGCTAAGCGGGACGAGAGTGCATCACCGCTTGCCGCGCATTGGGAGCAGGACCCCGACAGGGAAGGGCGAGGCAGGCGCTCGCCACGCCAAGAGCGGGGATTCGCTGCCCTGCTCGCCATGCTTGGGAGGAATTCAGCGAATCCCCCGGCGCTACCAGTCGACCTTCTCGTCACTGCCCCCGAGGCTGGGTGGGAATCCCTTGAAGTGCGGCAGGTCGTCCTTGATCGGCAGGAGTGCATCGTCGCACATGATGTGCAACTGCGGCTTGAACGTGCCGGCCGGCAGCAAGTAGGCGCTGATTCCATGCACGCCCATACCTTCCGGGTGTCCGAACAGGTAGGTGCCGCAGTTGGCGCAGCGCGTGCGGGGGTTGTTCTTCAGCGCCCAGCGCATGGTCTTACCCTCGGTCACTTCCACGGCGGCCTCCGGGTACACGGAGTAAGGCACGCAGCCGGCGCCCGCGATGCGCTGGCAGTCTTTGCAGTGGCAATACAGGTCGACGACGGGGTCGCCGGTGAGCTTGATCTTGACGTTGCCGCAATGGCAAGCGATGTTCAGGTCGGGCATCCGTTTCTCCTTGAAGGGGGGCCGCAGGCGCGCCTTGGTTGGCGATTGCCACCGTGCCGCGCGAAATTATGGCAGTCTGCGTCGTCGGTGTCTGCACTTACTCACAGAGGAACGCAGCCGGTGCCGGTCGCGGTCGCGGAGGATGGTCCGGCAAAGCCGGTTGCGCACAGGGGGCCGTGGCCGACGCGGCCGTCCGGCGCGTGGCGGGCCGGGACTGGCGCATCCGGTTGACCGTTGCGCCGTCTCTGCTGATGGACGCGGCGACCAGGAATCCACTCGGTGGACAATGGGGTTGTTTCAAGGGCATCGGCACCGCGCGCAGTACTCGGGCATGCGTTCGGCGCAGCGCCATCGGGCCTACGCCCGATCGCATCCGCCGAAATACGAAGGACTGCGTTGATCGGGGGCGAAAAAAACGGCGAGCCGCGCTCTTTCGACGCACTCACGCTTTCAAGCAACGGATGCAATCGACGTAGGGCTGGGTACCGTCCTACTCCGGAAGCCGAGCGTCACTTAGAGGATATTTTGGTTTATGCGGGTAAAGCAATGGCGGATCGAGCAGGCAAGCCACAACACAGATAAGCCCGCTAACCACCGCTTTTGAAGCATTGGGGCAAGCCACGAAAACTGTCGCATCCCGCGACCCCATCCGCGCAGGATATTGGCGGCGGGGCGTGGAATGCCCTACGGTCTATTTTTGCCTGGCAACTGATGGCATTGCGGTTGTGCGCGTGTTGCATCATTGCATGGCGGCCCACCGCCATCTGCAGAAGGTAGACAAGGGCACCCCGTGGGGCTGGACTGGAGCTTTGACTCCGTTGCAGTTGGGAGTCGTCCCCGGCTTCAACTGCCCCGTGAAGCGAAGGGTGAAGCATCGTGATCGCACCAGCGCTCCAAGGGCATTCCGTGCAAAATCTCAGAAAGCTAGGTCAGGCGCCAGTAGTCGCATCCTAGCCCATCTTTGTCACTTTTCCGTCCTTTCTGACGCTGGCGCGCCGTAAACCCTTGTCAGCATTGGACTTCATTTCTGAGGCAAAATGTAGTGCCATAATATTTTACGTATATTGATCCAAAGCCTTGCTTTTCGTGC
>JANXRW010000122.1 GCA_025356655.1 Betaproteobacteria bacterium
AAGCGCAGGGCACGCGGATACACGCGCTTCGAGACCATGCGCACCATGATCTTCCTGATCTCCGGTAAGCTCGACTTCTCCCGCATCAACCCGCATGCGGCGTAGCCCACCCAGAATTCAAAAGAGGCAGAGCATGCGCCCTCGCTTTGGGTGAAGGCGGTCCGGCGACCCCCAGCGCTGGTGTAGGCGACCCTAGCCGGGGGCGCATTGCGCAACACTGTGGATATCTTCCTGCGATTCGGCATGAGACACGCGCTGCGGAATAAAGTGAGCCCTAACACCCGTACCTAGCCGCGGGCATGCCCATCGGCATCGGGGTGATCGAAGGGGCCTGCCGACATTTGGTGTGCGATCGCATGGACCGAGCCGCCCGCTGGAGCCTGAAGGGTGCGGACGCGGTACTGCGCCTGCGGGCGCCCCGCTCGAGCGGGGACTTCGACGTCTACTGGGAGTACCACATCAAACAGGAATACCAACGCAACCACGTCGCACGCTATGCCGACGGTATGGTCGTGCCGGTTCGAGGGCGCGAAGTCTCGGCCCTGCGGCAGGTGAAATGATCCGAGGCCGAGATCTTAGGGCAATTAAACAGAGCCGCACCCATATCTATTGACCGGCTTGCTGGTGACGCCAGACGGTGATCAATGGCATGGCGACGAAGGCAACTGCTATCGAGTCGGCAAACGCCGGCGAATATCGGCCTCGCGCTTGGACAAGACGGTCCTTGATCGCGTACAGGCCGATCTAACGGCCGATGTCGCAATTCAGCGTGTCACCCAGTCCCTGCAGCAGGCGACTGGCGGGGTCCCCGACAAGAAACGCATCCCGACCATCGAGAAGCGGCTCGCTGCACTTTTCGTAAAGATCGGGCGACTTGTCGATCTCACAGCTTCCGTTGATGATCCAGCACCCTATTTGCGGGGTGTGGCTGAAATGGAAGCTGAACGGGCGGGATTGCTGGCGGAACTTGAGCAAGTCAAAACCAGCCTTGCCCAAGCGAAACGACCAAACAGTTTGGCATTGAGCAAGTACGCGGCCCGTTGGACGTTCGCTGGCGAGATCTTGAAGAACGACGCGAGTCTCAGAAGCGCGGATGGCGCTTCAGGAAATCGTGTCGAAAGTAGAGCTTGAACCAGGTTCCACGCAGGTTAAAATTCACTACGCGGTCTCGGTGGAATCAGCGTTTTCTGCTGACACAATCCGGGTAACTCTGGCGTCCCCACGGGGATTCGAACCAACCCCGGTTGCTGAGTGGCAAAGCATTGCTGAGCTGTTGCCCAAGTGGGTCGCACAAAGGCCATCGTCTTGCCAAATCTGAAATTCAGTTTTAGTTTTCCCGGCCAACGTACACAGACTGCCGGCCGGCATAACTACCGGCATAAATGTAAATAAATATGATTGCATGTGATCGCAATATCCTTTACTGTTCAAGTCATTGTACTACTCGCTAGACAGGCAGAGTAACCGGCAATATATGAAGATAGACAGCTATACCCAACCGCACCAATTTGAGCCGCTGCTGCCTCAGCGGCGGCTGGATGAGTTTCGCCAGCGCACACGGGCGGTCGTCGAGAGGTCCCTCCGGCTATCCGGCAGCGCTCATCCGGCGACGATCGCCAGCCTGCGAGAGCTGGTGCGGGAAATGAACTCCTACTACTCGAACCGGATAGAAGGCCAGAGTACGCATCCGCTAAATATCGAGCGGGCGTTGCGTCAGGATTTTTCCGACAAGCCCGACGTGGCCAAATTGCAGCGCCTGGCCTTGGCGCATATCGAAGCCGAGCGGGAACTCGAGCAAGGTGTGGCCTCCGGCGAATCCGCTTCCACAACGGCCTTCCTGCGCCAAGCCCACGCCGCTCTCTATGGCCGCCTTTCCATCGACGACCGCACCACAGACGAAGGCCGAATCATAGAGCCAGGTGCATGGCGGAAGGAACAAGTGGCGGTTGGCCGCCACGAGCCGCCGCTGTGGTCCTCCCTGCCCGCGTTTCTCGCCCGGCTGGATGCAGTTTATGGTCCCGGTACCTCGCTGGACGACGCACTACTACACATCGCCGCCGCGCATCACCGCACGGCCTGGGTGCATCCGTTCCTCGATGGCAATGGTCGCGCCGTACGACTGCAAACGCATTGCGCGCTCTGGCATTTAAGCGCGGGACTATGGTCAATGAACCGCGGGCTGGCGCGCAACCGCGACAAGTATTACCAGTTGCTCGATGCCGCCGACAGCCACCGGCAGGGCGATCTGGATGGCCGTGGCAACTTGAGTGAAAAGCGGCTGGGGGACTGGTGCGACTGGTTCATTTCAGTTGCCGAGGACCAGGTAAGTTTCACGAGCAAGATGCTCAAGCTCGACGAAATGAAGGCGCGCATCGCGGCATTGATCGCCTTCCGCTCCCAGTTCGACAAGGGAATTCGCGACGAGGCGACCATCCCTCTCTATCACATCTTTCTGGCCGGCCCAACGCCACGCGGCGAATTCCAGCAGATGACGGGACTGGGCGAGCGGACGGCACGTTCTCTATTGTCCCGACTGATCGAGACCAGGCTGGTGACCAGTACTGGCCATACGGCGCCGGTGCAACTGGCATTTCCCCTTGATGCACTGCAATTCCTGCTACCGGAACTTTATCCGGAGGCGGCAACGGCAGTTTGAGTCGCGCCCATACGCCGCCGAGCAGCAATTCTAAATGTGGCTTGCCGTAGGGATGGTCCCGCGCTCAGATGAGGATTTGCCCCCCCGGGGGGCTGGACATAAATTCCCGCCGTGCGCTATAACAGCCGCGTGGAAGTGGGCTGGAGGCACTGCACCGGTGAGCGCGGCGGACACCTCGGGGGATGCACTGAGCTTTGGCGCCTTGATCGACCTGATCAAGCAGGCGCTCGAGGCGCTGCCCGATCCACGCCGCGGGCGCAATGGGATTTACCGCATGCAGGAGGTGGCCCTGGCGGCGTTCTCCGTGTTCTGGACCCAGAGCGCCTCCTTCCTGGAGTTCCAGCGGAACATG
>JANXRW010000128.1 GCA_025356655.1 Betaproteobacteria bacterium
TGGTCTGACCGCGCCCGCGCGGGCCGTCGCGACAAGCGGATGGGCAGCTGCAAAAATGTAGTGCCATACGCACGGCAATAACGCTCTACGTTGTTGCTTTAATTAGGGTTGACGGAGCGTGATGACAAACTCGGGCTAGGAGCTCCGCAGCAGTGACGCCAGCAGCGGAATGAGCAGCGCTGCCAGCAGACCGTGCAGGCCCAGCGCAAGGCCGGCGAAGGCACCCGCCTCGGGGCTCACCTGAAAGGCCCTGGCCGTTCCGATGCCATGGGCCGCGGTGCCCAACGCAAAGCCGCGGACCGTCAGGCTGCGCAACCCCAGCCGGTTGAAGACCCAGGGCCCGAGCGAGGCGCCCAACACGCCCGTCAGGATGCAATAGATGGCCGTGAGCGCCGGAGTCCCGCCAATTTTTTCGCTGATGGCCATGGCGATCGGAGCGGTGACCGATTTCGGGATCAGCGAGAGCACCGTTTCGCGGTCTGCTCCCAGCCACCAGGCCAAACCGACCGCCGTAAGCGCGCTTGCGATTCCGCCGCAGGCGAGCCCGGCCAGCAGCGGCCAGCGCAGCCTCAGCAGCGTGGCCACCTGCCCGTTGAGCGGTACGGCGAGCGCGACCGTCGCCGGACCGAGCAGAAAGTGCACGAACTGGGCGCCCTCGAAGTAACGCGGATAAGCAACCCCAGTGGCCCCAAGCAGGGCCACGGTGATTACCACGGCAATGGCCACCGGATTAACCAGCGGATGCAGGCGCGCTCGACGGGCAAACCACAAGCCCGTGCAATAGGCCACGAGGGTGGCCGTCAACCCGAACAGCGGCGTAGCTGCAAGGTAGACCCAGAGGCTGAACAGTTCCTGCTTCATGGCTCCTCCTCGCTGTGAACCCTGGCCATCAGCGCTGCGGTTACCCAGGCGGTCACGGCGAGCCCCACGAGCGTGCTCACCACCAGGGAAACCAGGATGGGAAGCCAGTGGCGAACCAGCACGGGGAAATAGAGCATCACGCCCGTTCCCGCCGGTACGAAGAGCAGCGAAAAATGGCTGTGCAAGGCCTGCGCCGCCCCCTGGCAGGTCCGCGACAGGCTGGGCGAGAGGCGCAACCCCAGCCAGAGCAGCAGAAGTCCCACCACGGGACCCGGCACGGGCAGCCCCAGCGCCCGCGAAACGCCCTCACCGGCTAGTTGGAACAGCAGGAACAGGCTCAGCCCTTCGATCATGACGCACGCCTCGTCGAGTCCACTGCGCTAGACGCGTACACCTTCCGTGACCCTCTCACGTCCGGCCAAGTCGCGGTGCGTGCGCACCGCATGGAGCCCGGCAGCGCTTAGCAGCGCCCGACAGGCCGCGCCCTGCTCGGAGCCGTGCTCGGTCAGGAAGACGCCACCCATGGCTAAAGCGGCTGGCGCTCGCGCCAGGATCCGGCGCAGGGGATGCAGACCGTCGTCGCCGCCCACTAGCGCCACTTGGGGCTCGAAGCGCAGGCCGCCGCGGCGCAGGTGGGCATCGCCCTCGGCCACGTAAGGCGGATTAGCGGCGATCAGCCGCGCCGCGGCGCCGCCCAGGGCATCGAGCCAACTCCCGCGCACCAGCAGGCAATTGGGCACGCTGTGGCGCTGCCGGTTCCGGGCCGCGACCTCCAGGGCTGGCGCCGACCATTCAAGGCCGACCACACAGAGTTCGGGCCGGGCGCGTGCGAGGGTAATGGCGACACACCCGCTGCCGGTACCCAAATCCAGGGCCAGTCCCTCGGCACCCTGGGGGATGCGCTCCAAGGCCAGGTCGACGAGCAATTCCGTCTCCGGCCGAGGAATGAGTACGGCCGGTCCCACCTCGAATTCCAGGCTGTAAAACTCGCGCAGGCCGCGTAGGTAAGCCAGTGGCTCGCCCGCCAGCCTGCGCGCGAGCAGGCCCTCGTAGCGCGACCTGGCCGCGCTCTCGGGAACCCGATCCAGGTGGGCGAGCAGGCTCGAGGGAGAGCACTCGAGCGCCTCGCACAGCAGCCATTGCGCCTCCCGCCGGCCCTGCCCCGCGTCCACGTTGAGCGCCTCGGCAAGCTGCGGCGCGTCCCGGGCGAGCAGCGTCGCGCAAGCGGGGAAGTCGTCCACTGGGCCTAGGCCTCTTCGGCGAGCGCGGCCAGCAACTCGGTTTGGTGCTCCGCGGCCAGGGTGTCTACGAGTTCAAAGAGATCGCCGTCCATGATCGCCTCGACCTTATACAGGGTGAGGTTGATTCGGTGATCGGTGACCCGCCCCTGAGGGAAGTTGTAAGTACGGATCCGCTCGGACCGATCTCCGCTGCCAATCAGCGACTTGCGCGTGGCTGCCTCCTTGGCGGCGCGTTCGCGCAATTGTCTGTCCTTGATACGGGCGGCCAGGACGGACAATGCCTGTGCCTTGTTCTTGTGCTGCGACCGGTCGTCCTGGCATTCCACCACGATGCCCGAGGGCAGGTGGGTTATGCGAACGGCCGAGTCGGTCTTGTTGATGTGCTGGCCACCGGCGCCAGAGGCGCGATAGGTGTCGATGCGGAGTTCTGCGGGGTTGAGCACCACTTCGCTGATCTCGCTGGCCTCCGGCATGACGGCGATCGTGCAGGCACTGGTATGGATGCGCCCCTGTGTCTCCGTGGCAGGGACCCGCTGCACGCGGTGGCCGCCCGACTCGAATTTGAGCTTGGAGTAGGCGCCGTGACCGATGATCCGCGCAATGACCTCCTTGAAACCGCCGGCCTCGCTGAAGCTCTGTGAGACCACTTCCACCTGCCATCGATTGCGTTCGGCGTAGCGCGAATACATGCGGAACAGTTCGCCCGCGAACAACCCGGACTCGTCGCCGCCGATGCCAGCACGGATCTCCAGATAGATGTTCCGGTCATCGTTGGGGTCCGTGGGCAGGAGGCGGCGCTGCAACTCCTGCTCGATGCGCGCGAGTTCGTCCTTGCCCTGGCGCAGGTCGGCCTCGGCCAAGTCCCTCAAGTCCGGATCGGAAGCCATCTCCGCCGCCTGGCGGATGTCCTCCTCCGTCTTGCGGTAGGCCTGGTAGAGGCCCACCACGGGCGTGATTTCGGAATGCTCGCGCGAGAGCTTGCGGTACTGCTCCATGTCGGCGGTCGCTTCCTGCGCGCTCAACAGGCGCGTCAGGTCCTCGAGCCGCAGGCGAAGCTGCTCGAGCTTGGTGGCAATGCTGGGTTTCATTCGCGGGAGCGCAACTGGTAGACGCGTTCGATCATGCGCGCGAGCGGCTCGCGATCCTGCTCGGTGGCGTGGTTGAGGGCATGGGTGGGTGGGTGGATCAACTTGTTGGTCAGCGCCTGGCTCAGCGCCTCGAGTACGGGCTCCGCCGCCTCGCCCCGGCGTAACCGGCGCAGCGCGCGGTCAATCTCGTTGCGGCGGACGCGCTCGGCCTGATCGCGCAATTCGCGTATCGTCGGCACGGCTTCGCGTGTCGCGATCCACTGCATGAAATCGTCGACGCCCGCGTCGATGATGGCCTCGGCTTCGCGTACGGCCGCCTGACGCTGGCCCTTGCCTTCCTGAACGACCCGCCCCAAGTCATCCACGGTATACAGGAAAACGTCGTCCAGGTCAGCCACCTCGGCCTCTACGTCACGCGGGACGGCAAGGTCGATGATCAGCATGGGACGGTGCCGGCGCGCGCGCAGCGCGCGCTCGATGAGGCCTTTGCCGATGATGGGAAGGGGACTCGCGGTGGAACTGACCACGATGTCGTAGCCGGCAATGATTTCCGGCAGGTCGGAGAGCGCCTGAATGCTGCCGCCAAAACGGCTGGCCAGCTCGCGCGCGCGCTCAGGCGTGCGGTTGGCGAAGGTGATCGCCCGCGGGGAATGGGCCCCGAAGTGCGTGGCACAGAGCTCGATCATCTCCCCGGCACCGACGAAGAGCGCCTTCTGCCCCGCGATACTAGGATAGATGCGCTCGGCGAGCCGCACGGCAGCGGCGGCCAGCGACACGGAAGCCGCGCCGATGTCGGTATGCGAACGCACTTCTTTCGCCACCGAGAAAGTCTGTTGGAACAGGCGGTTCAACAGCAGTCCCATGGTGCCGGCAGCGGCCGCCGAGCGCACCGCCTGCTTGATCTGGCCAAGGATCTGCGCTTCACCCAAGACCATGGAATCCAAGCCGCTGGCGACACGAAATACGTGCTTCACGGCCGCCTCTCGCGGCAATTCGTAGAGGTGAGGCTCCAGCCAAGGCTCCTTCAGCCGGTGGTAGCTGGCCAGCCAACTCACCAGGCGGCGCGGCTCGGCGGTGGCGCAGTAGAGTTCCGTCCGATTGCAGGTGGAGACGATGGCCGCCTCGCGGGCACCGGCCTGCGCGACCGCATCACGCAGCGCAGAGGGAAGGAGTTCGGGGCCGAACGCCACCCTTTCGCGCACGGCAAGCGGTGCGGTCCGATGGTTAATTCCGAAAGCAAAAAGCTGCATGCCCACGACGCGCGCCCTAAGCCCAGCCCAAAAGTTCCAAGGTGTGACCCCTCAAAGCGAGATTATAGCCGCGCTGGCGCGGCCTCGGTCCACCTAGGGGGATTAACGGCTACCCGCCGGGTTTGGTTGAGCGCCCCGGGCGCTAACTCGCTCGGGCAAACACCACCGCATCGACGATGCAACAGCCCTCACCGGCATAGCCAACCATCACGGGGTTCACGTCCACGCTGATCGGAGCGGAATCGGTAGCCAGGAACGCACGGCCCAGGGCGACAGCGGCCTGCGCAAAGGCGACGGTATCCAAGGGTCGCTCGCCACGAACCCCCGCAAGCACCGGCGCAATTCGTAGCCCTTGGAGCGCACGTAGCACCTCGGCCACCGTGAAAGGCGGCAGCAGCAGCGCCACATCGGGCATGGCCTCGACGTAACGGCCGCCATCGCCCACGACCACCACGGGCCCGAACACAGGGTCCACGCGCGCACCGAGCATGAGTTCCCGGGGCGCGCGAACCATGGCGGCCACCAAGACGCCTTCGAAGGGCGCCCCGGCCCGGTCCAGCCCGGCGCGCATGGCGGCAAACGCCTCACGCACCTGGGCCTCGTCGCGCAAACCCAGGCGCACCAGCCCCAGGTCTGATTTGTGCACCACCGGACCGGAGCAGGCCTTGACCGCGACGGGCGCGCCCAGGAGGTGCAGGGCTGCGACCGCTTCCGCCGCGCTCTGGCACAAGCGGTGGGCCACGACCGGTAAGCCCGCTGCCCCCAGGAGCGCCAGGCTTCTGGCCTCGTTGAGCGGGGTACCCGCGCCGCCCGGGGCGGGTACCCGGGGCACGGCGGGGAGATTCGTGCTCAGTTGGCGCAGATTTTCCATATGCGCCAGGTACTGGCTAAGCGCACCGACGGCATCGGCTTCTGTCGTAAAAACGGGCAGACCGCACTGCAGGAACTCCCGGCGTACGGCCTCCTGACAGGCAGAGACCACCACGGGCTTGCCCGTGCTCTGCGCAAACTCCGCCGTGTCGCGGGCAAACCCGGCCACGTCGTAGGCCTGGCCCGCCACGGGGATCCCCACCAGGAAGGCGTCCGCCGAGGGATCCTGAGCCAGCACCGGCAGGATATCGCCGAAGAGGCGGCTGTTGGTCATCAGCGCGGCGGTGAGGTCGATCGGGTTCGTGCTGGTGGCGAAGGCGGGAAGGATGGCCTCCAAGCGCGATCGGGTCTGCGCGCTCAGGTCGGCCAGCGGCAAACCGGCATCGGTTGCAGCGTCGGCCGCCATGACGCACACCGCACCGGAATTGCTAATCGCCACGAGGCGGCGACCGGAAGGCTGCCACCGCTTGAGGTACAGCCGGGCCGAGCGCACCATTTCTCCGGCATCGCGTACCCGGGCGATGCCGTGCCGCTCGAGGAAGGCATCCACGACGCGGTCCTCGTTGGCCAGCGCTCCCGTGTGCGAGCGCGCGGCGATCTGACCCGCAGGGGTACGGCCGGCCTTGAGCGCGACGACGGGCAGCCCGCGCGCACGCGCGATGGATGCCAATTCCGCCAAGTACGTGGGCTCAGTGATGCTCTCCAGGTAGAGCAACAACAGGTGCAAGTCCGGATCCTCGGCCATGACGCAGGCAAGTTCTGCGACCGTAACGTCGCACTCGTTGCCTGTCGCGTGCGAGTGGCGTACGCCGATCCCCTGCTCGCGCAGCAAGGCATAGGGCACGACACTCATCGCACCGCTCTGACTGACCACGCCAACCGGCCCGTCGGCCGCCGGGATCTCGTGATACATGCTCGAGAAGCTCAAGATGGCCCCGGTCCCAAAATTGGCCAGCCCCTGGGAGTTCGGACCGACGATGCGCATGCCGGCAGCCGCGGCGGCGTCCCTCATGCGCCGCTCCTTCTCCCTCCCCGCGCCGGGGTCGGTCTCACCAAAGCCGGAGGTCATGACCACGCAACCGCGAACCCCGGCTGCGGCGCATTCCAGTACCGCATCCACGGCAAGGTCACCCGGCAGCGCCACGATCGCCACCTCCGGTACCTCCGGCAGCGCCCCCAAGTCCGGCCACGCAGCAAAGCCCTGCACCTCGCGACGCTTGGCATTGACGGGCAAGACACGTCCGCGATACCCGAAGCGCGCCAGGTAGGCCAGCGGTCGCCCGCCTATTTTGTCGGGGTTCTCGGATGCGCCAATGACGGCCACCGAGCGGGGGTTGAGCAGTGCGCGCAGGGCCGCGCGGCGCAGGTCAGACATGGTCCGTTGTCTCGCAGTAGGGCAGCAAAGCTCCCGCAGATAGGATGAAGCGCAGTCGCACTCGATCGCCCAGACGAAGCCCGGGGGCGGCACGGGTCATCAGGCGGAAACCCTCGTCCGCGTCCACCAGGGCGATGCCGTAAGGCACCTCGGGGCGCAGCGCAGCGCAGGGCGCGCGCGCCACGACACTAAGCGCGTGCACGTGGCCGAGGCCCTCTGCCTGCAAGACAACGGGAGCCGAATCGCCACAGCGCGGACAAAAGGATCGCCGGAAATACCAGCGCGAATCGCAGGCCGTGCAGCGCTGATAAACGACTCCCGGCGCTGCCTCGGTCCAATCCACCGTATCGCTCATGCGCGCCCCTCCAGTACCAGGCTCACGTGCGAGGACAGCACGCCACCATCCCCATGCAGCAGCGCAAGCGCCGGGCTTCCCGCCTGTCGGAGTCCGGCACGGCCGGTCAATTGGAGGCAGGCCTCCACGAGGTGGGCCATGGCGCCTGCGACGCCGCAATGGCCGTAGGACAGCAAGCCGCCGTGGGTGTTGAGCGGAAGGGCCCCACTGCGGTCGAAGTAGCCGTCACGCGCGAACGGCCCGCTTTGCCCCCGAGGACAGAGGCCGATCTCCTCCAGCAGGATGGCGAGCGTTACCGTGAAGCTATCGTAGATCCCCAGGTAGCGCACATCGCTCAGCGCAATGCCAGCGCCGGACAGGGCGCGCGCTACGGACTCACGGGCGCCGAAGCGGGTCAGGCTGGGCGCGGCGCTCACGTGCTGGTGGGTATGCGCCTGCCCGGTGCCACGTATGCTGACCGCGGGCCCGGGCAGAGCGTCGCGCGAGACCACGAAGGCCGCCGCGCCATCGGACACCGGGCAGCAATCGAGCAGTTTCAGTGGGCTCGCCACCGGCTTGGAGGCGAGCACATCGTTCACGGTGATGGGATCGCGGAACTGGGCCCCTGGGTGCAACTGCGCCTGACGGCGCATGAGCACGGCCAATTGCGCCAAATCCGCCTCGGACACCCCGTGCTCCTGCAGGTAGCGCGAAGCGACGAGGCCGTAGTAGGCAGGGATGGTTGCGCCCAAAGGCACTTCGTAGCGGGCGTGCCCCACTTGAGCCAGCGTTTGTACGGCGGCGTCCCTGCTCTGCCCCGTGAGGCGGTTCTCCCCGGCCACCACCAGCATCCGGCGCACGACGCCGCTGTCCACCAGATGATGGGCGAGCATCACCATAGCGAAACCCGTCGCCCCGCCCAACTGCATCCCGTGGGCATAGGAGGGCTGCAACCCGAAGTGCTCAGCGAAAAGCGTCGAGAGCATGAGGTGCGGCAGGGTCGTGGAGTAGCCGCAGAGCAGGCCGTCGATATCGGCGCGCAGCAGTTGCGCATCGTCGAGCGCCCGTTGCGCGGCATCGGACATCAGGTCCAGGGTGTCGCGGCCCGGATGCTTCCCGTAGCCCAGGGCGGCCGCCCCGCGGATGAAGCTCATTCCGGCAGCGTCAGACCGTCGCCACCGGGGTGGCGGGGGAGCCCACGGCTCCAGGCAGCCGCAGCGGCGGGGCCGTGAGCAGAAAGCGCGAGCGGCCATGGGCGCGCAGCCAGCCCGCGAGGTCGCTGAGGTACCAGATCTCCCCCAGGTTTACCCCCAGCTTGAACAGGCAGTGCTCGTGAAGCGGAAGGGCCGCGCAGCAACCCGGCTGGCTGGTTGCTGGATGCGCCTCCACGGCATAATTATCTGCGATGAGCGAAACCAGACCACTGTCGGTGATCCACTGCAGGAGCCGTTGGTCACGCCCGTCGAGCACGGCACAGGAGCGATCGAGGAGGGCCCCGTCGGGTTTACCGCCCATTTCCACGAGCATCTGCGCAAAGCCCGTGTGCAGGCAGACCATGTCCCCCGTCTCGACCACCACCTGATCGGCCTCGAGAACACGCATGAGCCGCTCGTATCCGACCACGACGCGCTCGCGCCCCAGGTGGGCGTGCAAGTCGATCATCACGCCACGGCCCTGCATGCAGGCGATCGCCATGTTCTCGACACCCAGCGCCAGCGCGCGCGAGGTGGAGCGCGCCGGAACATTGCCCACCGCGCCGGCGTCGGCAGCATCCTGCGGTCCCACCACGTCCGTGCCGGCGCGGTAGCCGTTGTAGAACACCGCTTCGGGCACGCCGTCGGCGTCGGCATCGAAGAGTTGGCCGACGTGCGCCAAGCTGTCCCACTGGGTGGAGTATTGCAGGTGCAGAATTACCGCGTCGTCATTGATGACGTCCGTCAGATCCGGATCGTCCTGGTCCAGCCGGTAATTCATGTTGGGTCGGCCGTTACGCAAGGTGGGCCGCAACACCGGTGGATGGCGGCGTGGGTTCAGCACGTTGCCTCCGGGCAGGTCCAGCGGCAGACTGAGGCAAAAGGCGATGCCCTCGCGCGCCTCGGCGATGCCCAGGCGCACGCGCTCGGGCGTGAGCAGGTTCACCCGCCCCCGCTGGTCGGTATCGCCAAAATCGCCCCAGGTGGAACCCGCCGGCCGGTTCTTCCAACGCCTTCCCGTGTTCATGTCCCGCTTCCTCCCCGTTTAGGTTTTAAACCGGTTCTGCTGCCTCAATCGCCGAGATAAATGCGCCGCAGGAGGTCCGTACCCCGCAGCTGCCCCGCGGTGCCGGCCCCAGCGAGCCGGCCGGCGTCGAGCAAATAGGCGAAGTGGGCCCGAGCGAGCGCCTTGTCCACCAGTTGCTCCACGAGCAGGATGGCCATCCCGCCTCGGCAAAGGTCCGCGGCGACCGTAAGAATACGGTCCACGACCAGAGGGGCCAACCCACCGGAGGGCTCGTCGAGGACGAGCAGCTTCGGCTGCGCGATAACCCCCTGGGCCACCGCCAAGATCTGTTGCTGCCCGCCCGAGAGCCGGGCCGCGAGCTGGCCGCGGCGCTCGCCCAACTCCGGAAACAACCCGTACATGCGCTCCAGGGCCTCGGCCTGGTCAGGCGCCCGCCGCGCGTAGGTTCCCAGGATCAGGTTGTCCTCGACGCTCAGTCCAGGGAATACCCGGTGCCCTTCGAGGACTTGAACCAAACCCGCGCGCACGATCGTGCCTGGGTCGGCGTGGGTGATGTCGCAGCCAGCAAAGTGGACATTCCCACGCTTCGGGATCAGGCCCGAGAGCGCATGCAGGATCGTGCTCTTTCCGGCGCCGTTACGCCCGAGCAACACGACGAATTCCCCAGGGTGGACCTCCATCGATACGTCATGTACTACCACCGCCTTGCCGTAGGCGACGCTGAGCCCCACCACGCGCAACAGGGCGTCCCCTGGATCGCGCACTGTCGCTTGGTCCCTCATGCCCCGAGGTACACGCGAATGACCTCGGCGTCGGAACGGACCTCTGCGGGCGTGCCACGAGCCAGCACCCGCCCCAGGTCCAGCGTCGTGACCCGGTCACAGACTCGGAACACGAAGTCTGTGTGGTGCTCCACGAGCAACACGCCAATTCCGGCACCGCGGAGCACGCCGAGGATGCCACCCAGATGGGCGATCTCGGCACCGGTGAGTCCACCGGCGGGCTCGTCGAGCAGCACATAGCGCGGCCCCGCCGCCAGTGCACGCGCAATCTCCAGGAAACGCTGCTCCGCGTGCTCGAGGTGCCCGGCGGCGCGACCGAGCACACGGCCTAGGCCAACCCCGTGCAAAAGTTCGGTCGCCCGCTCCCGCAGGCGAGCATCTTCGGCACGCGCACCGGGCAGGGCGAGCGCGCTCGCCACGAAGCCAGACCTGAGCTCGCGCCAGCCGCCTAGCATCGCATTGTCCAGAACGCTCAGCGTGGGCAGCAGTCGCGGGGTCTGGAACGAGCGCGCGACACCAGCGGGCGCTCGGCGCTCGACCGGCGCCGCGGTCAGGTCCACGCTATCGGCCAGGATGCGCCCCTCGTCAGGCCGGTAGTAGCCGCACAGCAGGTTCAGCAAGGTGGTTTTACCGCTGCCGTTGGGACCGATCAGGCCGTGGATTTCCCCGGGGACCAGTTCCAAGTCCACTCTCGAGAGCGCCGCCACGCCGCCGAAGGAACGGCTCACCGCCTGCGCCGCTAGACTCACGGCTGCTTGTGCCCCAGGGCGCGCGCCAGGCGCGGCAGGTCCGGGGCCACGGCAACGCTCTCGAGCCTGACCGGCCAGAATCGCTCGCGCAGCACACTTACTAGGCGACCGATTCCCTCAGGCAGCAGCAGCACGACCATCAGCAGCAGCAGGCCATAGAAGAAATTCCCCAAGCGCGCCAGGGGCGCCACGGCCTCCGGCAGGACGGTGAGCACGACGGTACCCAGGAAGGGGCCGAGGATGCTGCCTCTGCCGCCGATGATGATGCACACGAAGAAGAATAACCCCAGGTCGAAGACGAAGGTATCCGGCGTGATGTAGCTCTGCAGGGAGGCGAACAAGGCTCCGGCTAGGCCAGCGGTAACTCCGCTGAAGACGAACACCGTGAGCTTCAGACGGAACAGGGGAACGCCCACCGCCGCCGCAGCCACAGCGCTGTCACGGACCGCGATGAGCGCGCGTCCCCACATGTGGCGGGCAACATTCCATGCCAACAAGGAGACCACCGCGGACACCGCAAGCACCAGACAGTAGAACCCCGCAGGCGTATCGACGGGCTTTGGGAAACCGGGCACGGCAAGCCCGACGCCTCCGCCAGTAAGCCCGCCCTGAGCAAGGATCAGCTCCGACACGATGAGCGCGAAGGCAAGCGTGGACATGGCGAAATAAAAGCCGGGCAGGCGCAGCGACGGCAGCCCCAGCAGCAGTCCGCACAGCCCTCCCATGCCGCCGGCGGCCCCCAGCGCCAGGTAGGGATTCACGCCATTGCGCCCCGCCAGGATGGCAAACACGTAGGCGCCGATTGCCAGGAGACCTACGTGCCCAATGGACAATTGACCGGTGTAGCCCACGGCCAAGTTCAACCCTGCGATCAGGATCCAGTAGCATCCGATGAGGCAGGCCAGATGCAACTGGTACTCGTCCTGCGCCAGCAGCGGCAGCCCGATCAAGAACAGGGCTCCCGCCAGCATCCAGGGCGTGCGCTTGGTGAGGAGCGCCACGTCAGACCGGGCGCAGCGCGCGCACGCCAAAAAGCCCCTGGGGCCGCAGCAGCAGCACCAGCAGCAGAAGCCCCACCGAGATGGTCTGCTGATACTCCCCGCCTAACCCGTAGGTGGCCAGGGAATTGACCAGCCCCAAGGCAAGACCGCCGGCCAGCGCACCGCGGTTGCTGCCCAGCCCGCCCACAGCGAGCGCGATGAAGCCATTGAGCGTGAGGGTCAGCCCGAGCGCGAAAAAGGCGAAGGTGAGCTGCCCGGCGGCGAAACCCGCCAGCGCCCCCAGCATGCCTGCCATGACATAGGAGAGGCTGCGGATGCGGTCGGTGGGAATGCCCCGGGCTCGGGCAGCAAAGGCGTCTTCGGACATGGCCAGGAACAACTTGCCATAGAGCGTGCGGCGGTAGAACAACTCAAGACCCAGCGCGGCGGCGGCGGCCACCACCACGGGCAGCCAGTATTTCTGGTCACCCAGACCCGCCCCAAAATCCTGGGCCAGCAGGCGGGGGAACGGCTTGGGCTCGGTACCCCACCACAACCCCACCGCCTGTTGCAGCATGGTGGCCAGCGCCAGGGTGCTGAGCAGCCACAGGTGCTCGTCGCTGCGCGCCAGCACGCGGCGGATGGCTACCACGTCGGTGATCCAACCCGCCAGTCCGCCGCCGGCGACCGCCAGCGCCAGCGCCACTGGCATGGGCAGATGGGCGTTACCCATAGCCCAGGCGCCCAGAACCCCCCCCAACATGCAGAGGTGGCCCGTGGTGACCGACAGCACCTTGGAGGTGGAGAACATGAGGTTGTAGGCGAGCGCCACAGCGGCGTACACCGCTCCTGTGGCAATGCCTGTGACTAGCGCGGCCAGCATATCGGGGGGGGGCGCAGTCCTACTGTTGCGGGGCGGCCTGGAAACTGCCGTCGTGGAAGGTGTTCGCCAGATTCATCAGCGTGTTGTGATCAGGGAACCCGTTGTGCTGGGTTGGGCTCCAGCTGTAGGTGGCAAACACGCCTTTGAGCTCATGGGTGGCCTCCAACACTTTCTGGATTGCGGCCGGCTCGGTCCCACCCGCGGCCTTCACCGCATGCTCCACGATGTGCACGGTATCGTAGCCCAGCGCGACCCACCAGAACATCAGATCGAGCTCGCCCGTCCCCAATTTTTGGCGGATGCGCGAGAGCAATGCCTGCGTGCGCTCGGGCAGTTTGCCGTCCGCGGTGTAAGTCGTGCTGACGTAGCCCACCGCGAAAGCGTTCTCCCAGTACTCGGGCTTGTTCAGCAGTTTCCGGATGGGCGGGGCCATGAGGGCGGGGTGCCCCACGACCGGGACTTTCCAGCCGGCTTCGCCGCGGGCATTGAGCACGCGTGCCAACAAACCAGTAGCGGCACTCCAGGGCATGACCACGTCCGCCCCTGCCGCGCGCGCCTTGCCCATTTCGTCGGTTAAATCGGTCTTGTTCGGGTCTACGAGCACGCTGTAGACGGGTTTCACGCCCGCCTTCTCCAGCAACTCGGCGGCGGCCTTGGTGCTCGCGGTGCCGTAGCCGCTGGTGTCACCGATGAGGGCGACCTTGGAGCGCTTGAGGACCTTCAAGGCGTAGTCGTTGGCCGGCGAGATCCACTGCCGGTTGGTGTTGATGGCACGGAATGCCAGGGGATAGCGATGGGGATCGATCAGTTCGTCGAGCGCGCCAATGACGAGGTTGGGTATGCCCGCCTTGGCCAAGATGGGCACCGTGGCAAGGGATTCGCCCGAGTTGACCGGCCCAATGACGAACTGCACCTTGTCCTCGAAGACGAGTTTCTTGGCGAAGTTCACCGCCTTGGTAGGGTCTCCCGCCGTATCGTAGGTGAGCAGTTCGATCTTGCGTCCAGCAATACCGCCCGCGGCGTTGATTTCGTCAACGGCGAACTGTACGCCCTGATTCTGGGCTATGGCCGCCGAGGACAAGGCGCCGGTGAGAGAAGACAACCAGCCGATGCGCAGCGGCGGCGGAGCCGCTTGCGCAGCACTGGCGAGCACGATTAACCCGAATGCGATCCCAGCGGCTCGCGCGAAACGCCCCCCATTGCCCATCGTCTTCCTCCCGTCCGGATGCCTGTCGTTATGGTGAGCCGCCTACGCAGCGCAGGCATCTTCTTTCCGTCAGGCCCCGGTGTCAAGGCGAATGGACGCTGGGTCAGCCGACGGGGCGATGCAAGGGGCCCCGTCAGCCGTAAGACTACTTGCTTTCCGCGTTGTCGGCGGGGGCCTCGGCGGGCGCCTCAGCGGGGGTGTCCGCGGTCGCCATGGCGGGCTCCTCGGACACGGCGGCAGCGGGTTCTTCTTCTGCGAAGGCGGGCAGTGCCAGGCACAGCGAGAGCGTCAGTGCGAGCAGGATCGGTTTCATGCGAATCTCCAGGTGGTTGCAGCGCAGCGGGACGCGGGGAAAAGCCGCTCCCGCCCGCCTCACCGTGGCAAACGCCGTGCCAACTATAACTATTTGATATTAAATGCTATTATATATTTCGGTTGCGGCGCAGACGGTGCACGATGGTGCAGAGCGCACCGCAATGGTTCACGCCGGCAACCTCGGGTTCCTTAGTGTTCCGGCGGAGCCGCGCGGAGCATGGGAGACGTGCTCCTAGAATTTCTCCGTCCAGGACCGCACCTCCACCTCCCAGGTCCAGGCGCTGCGATGCTGGCGGTGCAGGTGAAGGTATTCACGTGCGATGGCCTCCGGATCAAGCCAGCGGTCCAGCCCTGCCGGCTCATCCGCCGGCGCATGAGTGGTGGCGATGCCGCCGTCGATCACCACGTGGGCGACATGGATGTTGCGCGGAGCGAGTTCGCGCGCGAGGCTCTGCGCGAGGCCGCGGAGCCCGAACTTGCCCATGGCGAAGGGCGCCGAGTGCGGAAATCCTTTCACGCTCGCCGTCGCACCGGTGAAGATCAGCGTGCCAGCCCCCGCTTCCAGCAATGCGCGCGACGCCGCCTGTCCCACGATGAAGCCGCCAAAGCAGGTGCTGAGCAGGCACCCGAGGACCTCCTGCGCGTCGAGGGTCTCAATGGGGCCCCGGGTGCGCGCGCCCGCGTTGAAGACGACCAAGCTCGGCAAGCCCCGCTCACGCTTGACCTCCGCGAAGAGGGCAGACACCTCGTCCTCGCGGGTGGCATCGCATTGCACCAGGAGGGCGCCCGTCTCCTGGGCCAACGGCGCGAGCTTCTCCGTGTTGCGCGCGGCGAGGACCACTTGCATGCCCTCGGTTGCAAACAGTCGGGCAAGCGAAGCACTCAGCCCGCGCCCCGCGCCCACAATGACAGCGACATCCTTACTCATGCAGACCCTCCCGAGAAAAAAGCGCCCGCTGCCGGGGCGGCAGGAGCTGACGCCCAGTTTAGCGCAGGGCGCCGTGGGGAATCTCCCCGCGCTTCCGTGTCAAACTGGCGCCCTGTCGGCCCGCACCCCATATGGAGAAAAGCCCCATGAACCGCCTGCTCGTCCTCGCCCTCTCGCTAATGCTGGGATGGAATCCCGCCTACGCCGCCCAACTCGAGAAATGGGTCACCAGTTGGACCGCATCAGCCCAAGGCCCCTACCCGGCCGGGTTTCCGGGCAACCAGCAACCGGAGATGAAGCAAGTCTTCCCCAACCCTGAATTCGGCGCCCGAGACCAGTCCTTTCGCCTCATCCTGCGCCCCGACCTATGGGGCGAGCAGGCACGCGTGCGGTTGAGCAACGCCTTCGGGACCCGGGCAGTGACCTTCGACGGCGTACACATCGGGGTGCAGATGAACGCGGCGGCCGTCGTACCTGGTACCAATCGAGCGGTGCGCTTCGGTGGCCGGACTCAGGTCACCGTCCCCGCAGGCCAGTCGGTATGGAGCGACGCCGTTGCGCTGCCCTTCGTGCGAGAGGCAACCCCCGCCGCGCTGGCCGGGCGCAAGCTAGCCGTGAGCTTGCACGTGGTGGGCGAGAGCGGCCCCATGACCTGGCATGCGAAGGCCTTGACGACTTCCTACGTGAGCCTGCCGGGCAGTGGCGCGCGCAGCGCGCAGGATGGTGAAGCAGGGTTCCCCGCCGCGACCGCGTCGTGGTTCTTCGTCGATGCTCTGGACATGACGGCGCAGGCCGACGCCCGGCTCGTGGTGTGCTTCGGGGACTCGATCACCGACGGCTCCTCCTCGACCATGAACGGCGATGATCGGTGGCCCGACGTCCTCTCGCGGCGGCTCCACGCCGCCTACGGTTCCCGTGTGTCGGTGGTCAACGCGGGCATCGGCGGCAACCAGGTGGCGGGGCCCGCAGAGTATTCACCGCAAAAGCCCTTCCCCGGCGGCCCAGCCCCGAGCCAACGCTTCGAGCGCGACCTACTCAGCCTCTCCGGGGTGGGCGCGGTGATCTGGCTCGAAGGGATCAACGATTTTGGCAAGGCAGGCAACGCCAGCGCGCAGACGGTACAAGCGGTCATGCGCGAACAGGTGGCGAGGCTGCGCGCCGCCCTGCCCGGGGTGCGCGTCATCGGTGCCACCGTGGTCTCGGCCCTGGGCAGTTCCAACGCCAACCACGGATTCCCGGAGCAAGACGAGAAGCGCCGCGCGCTGAACGAGTTCATCCGCCACTCCGGTGTGTTCGACGGGGTTGCCGACTTCGACCAAGCCACCTTAGACCCCGCCACGGGCAGCCTCCGGCCCGAGTACATACCGGACAGCAATGGCGGACCCGGTGACCGCCTGCATCCCAACCGGCAGGGCTACCTGGCCATGGGGCAAGCCATCGACCTGTCCCTCCTGATGCCGGACCCTCTGCACTAAAGCCACCAACGGGCCGAGTGCCATGAACCACGCTAGCGTTCCCACGCGCGGGCCCGCCTCGCCGGGCGAGCTGTTTCTGAGCTTCACCACGCTCGCATTGCAGGGCTTTGGTGGCGTACTCGCCGTGGCGCAACGGGTACTTTGCGAGGAGCGCGGCTGGCTCAGCCGTGAGGAGTTCATCGAGATCCTCTCCGTGGCCCAGGTGCTTCCAGGCCCCAACGTATGCAACGTGGCACTCATCGTAGGCGACCGCTTCTTCGGGCTGCGTGGCGCGCTCGCCGCCTTGGGCGGGATGATGTCGGCCCCGCTCATCATTGTGCTGGGCCTGACCGCTCTCTATGCTCAGCACGCCGCCAATCCGCTAGTGGCCGGGGCGCTACGTGGCATGGGTGCGGTCGCCGCCGGCCTTATCGCCGGTACGGGTCTGAAGCTTGCCGCGACGCTGCGCACCAACCCGCTGGGACCTGTCGCCTGCGGCGCCTTCCTGCTGTGTGCATTCGTGGCGGTGGCACTGCTGCGCTGGCCGCTGGCCGGGGTCCTGGTGGGACTGGGCGTCATTGCCTGGGCGCTGGCGCGCTCGCGCCTGGGTTAGGCCGGTCGGCGCTGTGCCAATTCCCTGGCTGTCGCTGTTCGGACACTTCCTGCTCTTCTCGCTACTATCCATTGGCGGGGCCATCACCGTCGCCCCGGAAATGCAACGGCTCCTGGTCGACCAGATGGGCCTGCTCAGCCCGGAGCAATTTAGCGCCTCCATCGCCATCGCGCAGGCGTCCCCGGGCCCAAACGTGCTTTTCGTGGCGGTGATGGGCTACCAGGCGGCGGGGCTCGCAGGGGCAGCGACGACCCTGCTGGGCGTCATGCTGCCCTCGACCACCCTCGCCCTGGCGGCGGCTCGTTGGGGCCACGCGAGGAGGCAGACCCCCGCCGTGCGCGCCTTCAAGGCGGGCATGGCACCCATCGTGATCGGCCTGATGTTCGCCACGACCTGGGTGCTCGGTTCAGCAACCCCGGGCTGGGCGGCGCACCTGCTAACGCTAGCCTCCGCCCTGCTCCTTTGGCGTACCCGCATGCATCTGGTGCTGCTCGTGGCCGCTGGTGCGGCACTGGGCGCACTGGGCTGGGTCTAGGCTGGGAGGGGCCATCTGCGCCAGAAAAAGGCGCGTACCCGGGCAGCGGCCACGCGCGATGGCGGCCATCGCGCTCGCTCATGCGGAGCTTGGAAGCGGTCTGTGTTCAGCGAACCTAAGGACGAATTCCTCGTTCATTAAACCCTGGACTGGGGATTAACCCTTAATAGGTGGGGTGGTGTCCGACCCGAGCCTCCCGCCGTTGGGCGGGCGTCGGCGGTGAGCTTGTCTCCTTTCGGTGGTGTTTACCGCCACCCGTACATCAACGCCATTGCCCCGGAATTAGCCCGCCGGGAGCACCCCGGACTGCGCCACGGATGCCAGCTACTCGCCCTCCAGGTCGAGGTCCAGGGTGCCCCGTACCCCGCCGCTGCACCCGTTTGCGTAGCCGGGGTATACCGGTAGTACGCGGAGACGATTCCCACACCTCACGCCCCTGGGGTGGTACTGCCGCGGGTGGCCACCAGGCAGTTGCCCGCCTGGCGGCGCAGTTTGCTCGTCGTGTTGCCCAAGGAAATTCGCCTCACTCGCCATGCGCCCCAGGCCGCTGTAGCTCCAATTGGCGCTTCGGCCCTCGGCATCGATGCGACCCACCGGGTTTCCCTAGCCGGTCCTAGGCCACCTGCGTCACCCCGCTCAGGGCGTCGCGCACCCGCATCGGCCAGTCGATCTCGTCGTACCGCGTTCTCTGCGTGCACCCGTCGCTACTCTTGCCCTTATAGCCCTGCCTGGGCGTTGGCATCGATCAAGCAGGGGCGGTTGCCGTGGCCGGCGGAGCTCATCTGCCGCACGTAGTCCTGGGCGACGATCATGCTTGGGCGAACGTCCTCTTCTGGTCGGCAACAATTCCCCGTGTCGCTCTCTATCAGCCCCGCGGCAATCCGCACTCTGCCGACGCAGCAGCCTGCACCCCCAACGTCGGCGGCGCGCCTTGGCTACGCATTCCTTGCCCGCGGCGAGCTTCACCGGCTGCGCAAGAGTCGCCGCGAACCGAAGCCGCGGGAGAAGAATGGCTTCGTGAGACGCCGCGAAACCAACAGCCATGCGACCACCTGACATGTGATCAAGGATGCCAAGATCAAGTGACGCTGAAGGGGGTGCTCGCCCGAGCGGGGAACCCTCCAGAAGGGCTTTTGGGCGTGTAACATGGAAGCAGTGGTGTCGATCGCCCGGCGAGCCGGTTCGGCGCCGAGCGCGCCCCCACTAAGCCAGGTGCGGGACCTTGTCACGCCTTCAAGCGAGCCACCCATAGCCCTCAACTACGTGCCCAGCGCAGCGGCAGCGCCCCCCCAGAACAGCGTCAGGGCAGGCAGCGAGCGGGCGCTCGAGCGGCACATCGGCCACGTCCTGAAGGAAGTCCGGCTGCAGCAGAAACTCACCATCGCAGATGTTGCGGCCGAGGCGAATATCAGCCGCGGGATGCTTTCCAAAGTGGAGAATGGCCAAGTCTCCACCAGCTTGGACACGCTAGAGAAGCTCGCCCGGGTGCTGGGCGTCTCGCTTGCCCATTTTTTTAGGGATTACGACAAGGTCGATGGCGGTGCCCAGGTCGTCCGCCAGGGCGAAGGCATGGAGGTGGTGCGCAGAGGAACCCGCAGGGGCCACACCTACCGTCTGCTCGCCTACGACAAAGGCCCGCGCAAGCGCTTTGAGCCTTTCCTTATCAGCATGGACGACAGCAGCGAGATCTTCCAGCGCTTTGAGCATCCCGGCACTGAGTTCATCTACATGCTCGCCGGGCGGATCGAGTACCGGCACGGCCAGCATACCTACCTACTGGAGCCCGGCGACGCCCTCACCTTCCGCGGCGAGGTTCCGCACGGCCCGGAGAAGTTGCTGGAAGTTCCCATTCGCTTCCTCTCCATCATCGTCTACAGCGAAGTATCAGACGCCTGATCCCGGGGAACCGGCCTTCGCTGTCTTCACCCGACGCCCAAGTCCGCAAATGGCCGTGTGCGCTCGAACTGATAATATCGACAGATGCTCAATACGGATTTGGGGGGAAGGGTCGTGGTGGACACCGCCACCTTGCCTTGGCAGCCCTCCCCGGAATCCGGGGTGCAGCGCAGGCTGATCGAGCGCGACGGCGGCGAGGTGGCGAGAGCCACCTCCGTGGTGCGCTATGCACCGGGCTCACGCTTCCGTCCTCACTCGCACGGCCTGGGTGAGGAATTCCTGGTACTCGATGGCATCTTCTCGGACGAGTTTGGAGACTACGGCCCGGGCACCTACGTGAGGAATCCACCCGGGTCGTCGCACGCCCCCTTCTCCGAACGGGGATGCACCATCTTCGTAAAACTGCGGCACATGCTTGCGCAGGACAGCGCCCGGGTAGTGATCGACACCGCCAGGGCCCACGGGTATCCCGGGGTGGCGCAGGGCCTTCAGGTGCTTCCGCTGCATGCCTTTCGCGAACAGCGTACGGCACTACTTCGCTGGGCACCAGAGGCCGAGTACGGCGCACCGGTTCACGCCGGGGGAGAGGAGATCCTGGTACTAGACGGCGTACTGGAGCACCCGCACGGGCGCTACCCCGCCGGCGCCTGGGTCCGCAGCCCATACGGCAGCACGCATCGACTTTTCACGCAGCAAGGCTGCACGATTTTTGTGAAGACGGGACACCTACCCTCTGCGTAGGAGGTGCGCGTGCGAGGCCGCTCCAATTCGAAGGGAGGCGTTCACTGATGGCTACCGCGTTGTGGGAATTAGCCGGCGTCGAGGACGACCGCCTGTTTTCGCCCTACTGCTGGCGCATACGTATGGCGTTGCTGCACAAGGGGCTTGCCTTCGAGAGCTTGCCCTGGCGATTCACCGATCAGGCCGCCCTCTCATTCTCCGGACAGGGGCGCGTTCCGGTCTTGGTCGATGGCTCCCGGTGCGTGCATGACTCCTGGGATATCGCCGTCTACCTCGATGAGCACTACAACGGACGGCCCGCGCTTTTCGAGTGCTCCCAGGCGCGCTCGCTAGCCCTGTTCGTCAAGCACTGGTGCGAGACGCAGGTCCATCCTGCGACGCTACGGGTGATCATCGGGGATCTCTTTGACGCGGTTCACCCGCGTGACAAGGCGTACTTCCGTCAGACCCGCGAGCAACGCCTGGGCGAGCGCCTGGAAACCCTGAGTCAACAGTCCCATTCCGCCCTGCCGCTTTTCCGAGCGAGTTTGGACCCGGTACGACCCGTGCTGGTTGCTCAGGACTTCCTGGGCGGAAAGGGCCCGAGCTTCGCGGACTACATCCTTTTCGGTCCCTTCCAATGGGCGCGCGCGGTGTCCCCGACGAGACTCCTTGACCCGGACGACCCGATCTACGCCTGGCGCGAGAGGATGCTCGACCGCTTCGGCGGTGCCGCACGCCAAATGAGGGGCTACCCCGTTTGGGCCTGAGGCTGCCTCGGTTTCCCCGAGGCAGCCGGCATCAACTCAACGCGCCTCGTCGCGCTCGCGGGACTTAGGGAAATCGAACAGACTCACCAGATCGCCGATGGCTCCACGGCTGGCCCGGCCTTCTGCCCGATCATCATCCTCTCGCGGATTGGGAAGATTGTCCCGGCTGCGCGAGGACAGCGTCGGCAACCCCCAGTTGCGCTCGATAAACTTCAAGATCGAGGCGTGATCTTGGTAAGTGTGGTCAACGTGACCCCTCCGGGCGAACGGGGATACCACCACCCGGGGAATCCGTGGGCCGTCACCGAAGAAGTCCAGATTCTGGATCTTCCCACTGTCGAAATAGCCACCGCCCTCGTCCGTCGTAATGACGATGGCCGTATCGGCCCAGAGCGCAGGGTTCGCTTGCACCTTGTTCACCAGGTCCTGCAGGAAAGCCTCGTAGCGCGCCGGCGCCGAGTAGCCGGGGTGACCGCTGTCGACGTTTTTGGGCACCACGAAGGAAACCTCAGGTAGGGTCCCGCCCGCCACGGCCGCATAGAAACTCGTCAGCCCCTTGAGGTTCGCCCGCAGCGCGGGCGTCCCCACCACGTTGGCGGAGGCATTGTGTGGATCACCGATGCTGTTATAGATCAGCGGGCGGGTGTTCTTGATGGTGAGGAAGGTGAGCGTCGGCTCCAGCGCCGCGTCGGGAGTGACCGGGGGAAGGTGCAACTGGGCCTTGATGCCTGCAGCCACCTGACTCTTCACCAGGGGGAAGAAGCCGTCGCTCAACACGTCGGCGTCCTCGCGCCCGCCGGTAAACCAGTCCCAGCTGACCGCGTGGGAAGACAGCATCTCACCGATGGTCGGGACGCTCTGCGGCGGATAGGTGAATTTGGTGGCACCCAGGGCAGCTGCATTGCCGGCCACGTCAAAGGGCGGATTGTAGTTGTTGAGCAAGTAGTAGGTACCCGGCTCGCGATGGCTGGCCCGGCCAGCGGCGTGGAGCACGGACAGGATGGCGGCGACACCCGGATTCGATGGGTCGGAGCAGTTCACGTAGGAACCGCCCGAGTAACCGTCATTGGTGTAGAAGTTCTGCGTGCCGACCTGGGGATCGGGGTTTTCTATTTGATTCGCGGGCGGGGTGGATGGCACGCCCTTGTTGTTGTATACCGCCAAGTCACCGGTGGCCGGGGCGAAGAAGTTCGCCCCCGTCCCACCCAGGATCGCTTGGTGATAGTGGTCGCTGATGGCCCAATTCTTCGCTAAGCTCTTGAAGTAGGGCGCGTCACCCTGATTCATGTTGAAAAACCCCATCAGCTCGCCGCCTTGGCCCGGGTTGGCGACTGTCACTCCGTCCGTGCCCCCCCGGTGCCGGCGGTGGTTGCCACCCAGGCAAAGAGGTCGAGCTTCTCATTGGTGTCCCCGGTCTGCTGCCACATCTGGAAGAAGCGATGGGCCGGGTCACCGAGGCCGTCGGCATCGGCGGCGAACCGTGTGATCTGGAAGGGCCCGTTCGCCGTGAGACCGGCGAAGCGCGGATCCGGGATATTCCCGTAGAGCTGGAAAGTCGCCGGGTTGAAGGCCCCGCTGAGCATTGGCTGCGGCAGATTCGCGAAGGTCCCGGTGCGCGGGGCATCAAGCGTGTAGAGCCCGCCCACATCAGCAGCGGTGCTCTGCACCGCGATGCCGTAGTTCGGTCCGGGCGTGCCGTCTGCGTTGACGATGCCCTTGGAAAGCAGGTTGTGCACCTTCTGGCCCCGCGCCGGGATGTACGTACCGAAGAGCGTGTCGAAGGTCACGTTCTCACCAACCACCACGATCAGGTGTTTGATGGGGGTGGTGGTGGGACCGGCGAAGGCCGGCTGGGCGAACAGTGCCGGCGAGCCTAGCGTGGCGGCTAGCGTGCTCAGAGGGAAGCGCTTCATCGGACAGCTCCTGATGGATTGGACGTGGGGAGCAGCGAACTGCGCTCATCCCCGTCGGACCAGTGTGAGAGCCCCGCATGGCGTGCCGATGAATGAAACTGCCGCCACATGATCCGATCGAACCAGACGGCGTGACACCCTGCCGCACACCGGCGGCCCGGGGCGAACCCTCAGGCAAAAACGACGGTCCGCCGTCCGTTGGGCAGTACCCGGTCATCGAGGTGGTAGCCCACCGCCCGTGAAAGCACCCGACGTTCGATGTCTCGTCCCTTGCGCACGAGGTCATCGGGCGTGTCCCCGTGGCTGATACGCTCGACGTCCTGCTCGATGATCGGCCCTTCATCTAGGTCCGAGGTCACGTAATGGGCCGTGGCGCCGATGAGTTTCACCCCGCGGATATGCGCTTGGTGGTAGGGCTTTGCTCCCTTGAAACCCGGTAGAAACGAGTGGTGAATGTTGATACAACGGCCGCCCAGCTTGGCGGTGAGGCCGTCGGACAGGATTTGCATGTAGCGCGCTAAGACCACCAGTTCCGTCCCGGTCTCCCGCACGAGTTCCCATAGACGGGTCTCCTGCTCCATCTTCGTCTGCGGTGTAACGGGTAGGTGATGGAACTGAACGCCCTCCATGTCGATATGGGCGTAGGTCTCGCGCGGATGATTGGCAACGATGGCCGTCAGTTCCATGGGCAACTCCCCCAGGCGCCGCCGGGAGAGCAGGTCAATGAGGCAATGGTCCAGTTTAGACACGAGAATCATCACCCGCCGGCGCTCCGCCCGTGAGCGCAAGGTCCACTCCATGGCAAACCCGTCGGCGAGGGCCGAGAACCCCTCGCGGATCTGTTGCGCGGCCGTGGGCGCAGCACCAGCCACCGGGTCGAAGACGATGCGCATGAAGAACCGATCGCTCTCGGTGTCATCGAACTGGTGGGCGTCGAGGATGTTGAAGCCCCCCTGGAACAGGAAGGTCGACACGCCGGCAACGATCCCCGGACGGTTTGGGCAGGAAAGCTTGAGAATGAACGAGTCGGAAGACATGCCAGGCCTCTAGGGTAAAGGGCGCTTCAGTCCTTGCCGGAAGGCCCATAGACGATGATCGAGAGCAGTTCCACGGGAGCCTCGAGGAGACGCTGAGGTCCATGGGGGATCTCACCACGAAAAGTGAGCGAGTCTCCTGGCCCGAGGACGTAGACCTGCTGCCCATGGCGATATTCTATTCGACCGCGCAGCAAATGAATGAACTCCGTGCCGGGGTGCTCGAAGCGCGACGCCAAGTCGGAGGAGTCGTCCAGGGTCACCAGAAAGGGCTCGAAGCTGCGCCGCGGCCCCTTGTCATAGGCGAGGCGATGGTAGGTGTAGCCGCTCCGGGTACCGCTGCCGACCCCTTCCATGCCCTCAGAGCTCTTGACGAGTTGCGCGCCCCCCGCAGGGATGCGGTACTCCCGAAAGAGCTCCGCCACCGGCACCCCGAGGGCCTGGGCCAGCTTCGTCAGCGTGTCCAGGCTCATGGCCGCCTGCCCGTTCTCGATCTTGGACAGCATCCCGGGGCTGATGCCCGCTTGGTTGGCCACCTCGCCTATAGTCAGTTGGTTCTTTTGCCGCAGTTCGCGCGCGGCGTTGCCGAGGAATCGGTCGAGGTGGCGGCTGTCACCGGGGATCTCATCCTGGCCCATGGTCGCTCGCCGCCGACCCGCTCAGCGTCCCGAGGCGCCCGGAATCCAATTCGTCCCCGCCAGCGGCAGACGTGCCATCGCAGCCGCCTCGATGGTCAGCGCCGCCAGGTCTTCGCGTTCCCGTTGATGGACATTGGACTTACCGCAGGCGCGTGCCACGGTCGTGAGTTCCCTCGTGAGCGTCTGCACGTAGTTGCGCAGATGCCGCGCCGCCACTTCGGGGTCGAGGCGTTGCTCCAGGGCAGCGTCCTGGGGGTGATCCCCACCGGGCAGCGCCCCGTGTGACAGTGGTGGCAGAACCCCGGTGCCGTTCCCAAGCGAGCGTTGTCCTCCTCGGCCCGGTGGTGCGCGCCGTCTTGACAGCAGGTCTCGCGGTTGCATCCCATGGCAAAGAGCGCCCCCTGCCCGATGGAGACGGCATCGGCGCCCATGGCCAGCGCCTTCGCCACATCCGCGCCCGTGCGTATGCCGCCCGAGATGACCAGTTGCACCTTGCCGCGCATGTTCATCTCCTCGAGCGCATCCACCGCCTGCCGCAAGGCCGCCAAGGTCGGGATACCCACGTGTTCGATGAACACGCTCTGGGTAGCGGTGGTCCCACCCTGCATGCCGTGGACCACGACCACGTCGGCGCCCGAATGCGCCGCGAGCTTCACATCGTTGTAGGTCCGCGTGGCCCCAATCTTCACGTAGACGGGTATTTCCCAGTCCGTGATCTCACGCAGTTCCTGGATCTTGATAACGAGATCATCGGGACCGGTCCAATCGGGGTGGCGGCAAGCAGGGCGCTGATCGATGCCTTCCGGAAGCGTTCGCATCCCCGCCACCGCTGCGGGTCGACCAGCGGGACCCAGTTGTCGCCATAGCACGCTGCGGCCCCGGTACCGGAACGAATACTCACCCCGGGCAGGGCAGAGAGTTCAGACTCCAGCGCGCGCAGTTGGCCCACCCCACGGGCGCCGCCGCGCTGGTATCCGAGGCTGCCGCCAATGCAGGCGTTTTCGTCGGCCAGGATGGCCCTGGCACCCGCGCGGGCGGCGGCGATGGCGGCACTCATTCCCGCGGGGCCCGCACCGAGGACGAGGACGTCCGTGAAATCGTAGCGCTCAGCGGTGCGCCGCTGCGGCGCCTCGAGACTCACCCGACCGAGGCCGGTGAGCCGGCGGAAGGAACCGCCCGAGCTGATCGAGCACGCGGGCTCGGTCCTGCGCCAGCCCGCCGAAGGTGTTGACCGCCGAGAGCACCATATTCGCCTCCAGCGGCTCCACGTCGGCCCGCAGGTTAGGGCGATCGCCGACCTGCATCATCGAATTCACGTCGTGGTTGGCAAAGGACAGCAGCCCGCGCGGACGATGGTACTTGAACCTGCGCCCCAGGGTGCGCACCCCGGCCGCCCAAAGCGCACTGGCCGGGGTGTCACCGACGTAGCCCTGGTAGGAGCGCCCTTCAAAGCGGAAGGCCCGGGGTTGCTGCCGATCGATCCATTCGCCCTCCACCGGTGGCAATCGGCTACTCACGGCAGTGTCTCCTCGCCCGGGAGCCAGGTCCGCAGCACGCTGTCTACCAGGGTGTCGCGCTCGGCCAGGAACCAAGTGCCGCTGGGAAGGTGATACCACCACTCGGTTTTAACGCCGGGCGCACCGTTGCGGTTGAACACGTAATCAGCCCCCTGCGCGTCGGTGCAGGTATCGGGGTCGGGAGACGGTCGCACCTCGCCCCAGAAGATGAACTCGGACACGGGGCGGGGTCCGTTCACGGGGCAGCGCAAGATCTTCATCGGCAGGGCCCGTTAGTGGCCGACCGACGCCGCGCCTTTTTCGCCGGTCAACTCGAAGCCGCTGAAGCGCGAAAGGAAGAAGGAGCGGATCAATTCGTGATCGGTATCCTTGGCAACCGTCGCCGCCATGGTCTTTCCGCAAACGGGCGTGGCCTAGAAACCCCAGGTACCCCAGCCCGCATCCCGGTAGAAGCCCTGCACGGGCGTCTTGCCCGTGATGGGTGCGAAGTCGGGGGTCATGTCGGCGAGCCCGGCCCTACTGTCGGTTAACCCGGACGTTGGAAAGGAAGAGGAAAAGTTCCAGCATATGGGCTGCGAGCGACTCGACGAAATCCAAGGTCGAACGGGTGTTCTGAACCTCGTAGGGATCCAGGGGCGCCCCCATCACCAGTTCACCGCGAGCGGACTGGCTCACATAGACGTGCAGACTTCCCGACACCAGGATGGGATCCAGCAATGGCTTCATGGGCTCGGTCACCATGGCCTGGAGGGGATGAACGTAGATGGGTGTGCGCAAACCGAGCATACACCCGGGGGGTGTATCCGGCCACGGCGCTCAGAACCCGATCGGTGGACACGTATCCCCGGCTCGTATGCACACCGCGCACCCGCCCGGCGTGCACGTCGATGCCCGTCACACGGGTCTGCTGGTGGATCTCAACCCCCCGTCTGTCCGCGCCTCGGCAATGGCCCCGGGCGCATGGTAGAGCGCCCCCCAGAATTGGCGCGTGTCCACCACAAGACAGGTCAATCCCGGGGAACGCGCTAGCCACCTCTCGAGGCCCCACCACCTCGCTGTCAACCCCCATGTGCTTATTCACCTCTGCCCGCCAGCGCATGGTGCGAAGGGCTGAGTCGGTGTGGGCCAGGGTGAAGTGGCCGCGGCGCGAGAAGAACAGGTTCAGGTCGAAGTCCTGCGCCAAATCCTTCCACAGCTGCACGGACTGGTCGTAGAAGGCCACGCCCTCCGGGGGAGGTAGTTGGACCGGATGATCGTTGTGTTACGCCCGGTCTTCCCCTCCCCCCAAATAGCCCTGCTCGAGGACGGCCACGTTGTGCATGCCGTGATCGCGCGCGAGGTAGTAGGCACTGGCCAGCCCATGCCCACCGGCGCCAATGATCACGGCGCCGTAGGTGTCCTTGAGCCGCTCGGGCGTGCGGAACATTCGCGGCTCGGGGTGGCGCGATCCCAGAACGAAACGCATCAACTGGAAGGGCATGGGGCTGGAGCGGATCCACACGGGTTATTCGAATGACTCTTTAGTGAATACGGCGAACCATTTCGGCCCGCTGCGTCAACACCACCGGTGAGCTGTTTTTTTGAACCACGGGGCGCCGGGCCCGGCGCAGGCGCGCAACCCACCGCGGCAGGCCGCACTGACCGGGCGGCGTCCAGGGCGGTTGATGCGCATCAGGAATAAGCAAAGCACTCCAAGTTCGTTCCCCGGGACGGACACCCTCCGTAGACTCCGTGGCGTTTTAGGCACGATCCGGATCTTGGCAGCACGGGCGCAGGTATCCGGGACAACAGTAAAGAAACGGTAAGGGGAAAGGGCATGACAACATTCGCAACAGGGGCTGGGGCGGCGCTGCTCGCACTGGCAACACTGGCGGCACCTGCGCAGGCTCAACCGGCTGAAGCGGCAAGTGCCGAAGAACGCATCCAGCGTCTGGAGAACCACCTCCAGGAGGTGATGCAGGAAATCGGCCGCCTCAAGGAAGAGATCGCGCAAGCGCGCGACAACGGCGCCACCGGACAGCAACACCTGCAACAACTGCAGGGACAGGTCAACGAGACCCAGGCAACAGCGCGGCAGGCACAGGCACAGGCCGAGCGGGCGAGCCAGCAGGCCCACGAGACCAAGGCGGTGGGAGCCGCCGCGGAGTCCTTCGTGCGTGCCGGTCCGGGTCTGGTGCTGGAAGACCCCGCGGGACGTTGGCGCCTGCAGCCCAGTGTGAAGGTCCAAGCGGACTACCGCGCCTTGGCGCCCGATTACACCAGTGCGGACGGTTTCTTGATCCGGCGCGCGCGGATCGGCCTGGGCGCGACGTTCTTCTCGGACTACACCGTGTATCTGGAGGAAGACTTCGCCAACCAGAACACCAACCCAAGCACGAGCTACCCTACGCCCATCACCACCTATGCCTATGGCGAATGGAGCCACTTCAAGTCGGCGCGGGTGCGCGTAGGCCAGTTCAAGCCCTATTTCGGCTTGGACAACACGGTGCAGGACGTCAATACCGATTTCCTGGAGCGCGGACTGCAACAGAGCCTGTTGCAGAACCTCACCTACGACCGCGGCGTGATGGTGTTCGGCGCACCCGGTCTCCCAGGCTTCTACTACAGCGCCGCGCTCACCAACGGCAGCGGGCAGGGGACGGACCGCCCGCAGGGGAACCTGCAGGAGACCCAGACGGGTGGGCACGAGTACACGGTTCGTTTCACCGAAAACCTCGCCGAGCCACTCAAACTCGACGGCGCAGTTATCCACCTCGGCGTCTCCGCAAAGCGCGGCGCCGGGGTGAACAGCGGGGCCAACCCCTACCGAGCAGCCACCGAGCAAACCGAGGCACGCGGCCTTACGTTCTTCATCCCCGCGTTCTTCAACAGTGCTGGCGAAAGCTCGAGCAACATCGAGCGCACGATCACCAACCTGGAGGAAGCGCTAGCCTGGGGGCCGGTGAAGCTCCAAGCCGAATATACCCGAGCACGCTACGAGGGAACACGCAGTTCACCGGGCAATGCCCTCTCCTATTCCCGGGACCTAAAGGCAGGCTACGCCACATTCGGCTGGCTGCTCACGGGCGAACACTATGCCAATTTTTATAAGGATGGCGTGTTCAGCCGACCGATCCCTCGGAAGAATTTCACACCGGGAGAATCCGGCTTCGGCCTGTGGGAACTCGACGTTCGCTACAGTTGGTTCGATGGATCCGACTTTAATGGGCGTAACGCGGCCAACACGGGACAACTGGGTACGTCAACGAGCTTCCCTCAGATCACCGCCGGCACCGATGCCGCACACGCTGTGACGCTGGGCCTTCGCTGGATGCCAAACCCCAATGCGCGCATCATCTTCAACTGGGTGCGCACGCAATTCCGCACGCCGGTTACGGTGAATGGACATTCGACCGATTACGAGAACGCGCTGGAGACCCGCTTCCAGTTGGACTTTTAATCGAATCCGGGTCCGGCGCAGGGCTTAGCGCTCCAGGCCGGGAACTGGCCGCGGAAGTTCCGCGCCGACCAGTTCCGGCCTAGCGACAAATTCTGCGCATTCCCCTCCCCCCTGTTACGTCCTAAGCGTAGGGGATTGACCGATTACGCGTCTCTTGGCTTCTCGCCAGCCGACGCGCGGCTGCGTAAATCAAAAACGAACGTATCCGATAGATTACTAATACTCGGCATCCATCTCTGTCTTGCTCGTGCTAGTGTCCTATGGATTGGTCAGGCACCTCTTATTAGGGAGCTGGTCGATAACTTTTCTCAGACTCTGGCTAGAGTCCCTTGAACTCGCCCAGTATAGCGATGCCTTCGAGGCAAACGAGATCGACGTCAAACTACTGCCGCAGGTGGATGACCACGCACTCAAAGATTTTTTGGTGTTTGTCCTAGGGCATCGCCTGCGCCTGCGTGCCGCCATCGCGGCCCTCTCCGTCACACGCGCCGAACCGCCGACACCACTACCCACTGGGGCAACTCCCGAGGCCACGGTGCCCCGGCAGGTCACGGTCATGTACTGCGACGGGGTGGACTCGCCGCAACGATCCGAGCGCTCGGACGCAGAGCCGCGTCCAGCCAACCAACTTAGGCCCCTCGTGGGGTGCGACGACGAAATCGCCCGCCTGCTGCGCTATTGGGAACGCGCGAATGTCGGCGAAGGGCGGGTCGTACTTATCGCCGGAGAGCCCGGGATCGGCAAGAGCTGGATGCTTCACGAATTGCGCATCAGCCTAGCGGCAGACACCTTCCAGCCCCCTCATTACCAGTGCTCTGGGCTCGATAGCCAGAGCGCGCTGCATCCCTTCATCGAGCAATCTGAGCGCGCCGCCGGATTCGCCGCGGCCGACGACCCCGCACAATGGCTGCGCAAGACCCAGGCGCGGCTCCTCCAGACCTTGCCGGGCCCCGAGGCCTCGGCCGCGCTGCCGCTGTTCTCGGCTATGCGCTTAGTTGCGCTGCCCTTACGCGTCTGGTGCGCCGGGCCGCCCTGCTCGGACGCCTACGCAAAAACCTATGGCCCGGCGACGTAGACGCGACGCAGGTCCGAGCCGACACCCGTGCTCCCGTGGCCAGTGGCCGTCATGTTCTACTCGTGGAAGCCAACCCGGTGAACGCGCTGCTTGCCCGAACCATCTTAAAGCGCCTGGGCTGCGAAGTGACGCTGGCCGAGGACGGGCAGGCAGCCGTAGATGCGGCCAGCGCGAACGAAGGCTACGACCTGATCCTGATGGATTGCCAGATGCCCGGCATGGATGGGCTGGAAGCAACCCGCCAGATCCGTGCGGGGGCCAGCGCGGGCGCCCGAACTCGCATCGTCGCGCTGTCGGCCAACGCCTTCCGAGAGGACGAGGAGGCGTGCCGGCAGGCGGGCATGGATGGGTTCCTGAGCAAGCCCGTATCCCCCGAGGATCTGCGCGGCAGGCTCGAACGTTGGACTGGGCAGGGCGCCCGGCCCTTCACGCGCGAAACCCCGCCGGCCCTCCCAGACCCTGCCGCTTCCGACGTTTGCTGTTAGAGTCGGGGCAGGGCGACGCGGGTGGCGTCCCATCGATTTCCATTCCGACCGAATCCACTGTGAACGAAGATGAAGATGCCGGTCATGCCGGCAAGATCCGCCTCTCCAAGGTGATGGCCACACGCGGCCTGTGCTCCCGCCGCGAAGCAGACGACTGGATCGCCCGCGGCTGGGTGCGGGTCGACGGCGTGGTCGTGAGCGAACTGGGTACGCGCATCGATCCCGTGCAGTCTGTCGAGGTCCACCGCGCGGCCCGTGCGGAGCAGGATCAGCGCGCAACCATCTTGCTGAACAAGCCAATCGGCTATGTCTCGGGCCAGGCCGAGGACGGTTACCAGCCCGCCAGCGTGCTCGCCACAGCCGAGCATCGCTGGGCCGGTTGCACTTCCAAACAGCGCTTCGACCGCAGCCTGCAACGAGGTCTCGCCCCCGCCGGACGGCTGGACATCGACTCTACTGGATTGCTTATCCTGACCCAGGACGGGCGGGTGGCCCGACAGTTGATCGGAGCCGACTCCGAAATCGAAAAGGAGTACCTCGTGCGTGTGGGGGGCACCCTGGATCCACGGGGCCTGGCCCTGCTGAACCACGGTTTGGAACTTGACGGGCACGTGCTGCGGCCGGCCAAGGTCGAGTGGCAGAACGATGACCAACTGCGCTTCGTCCTGCGCGAAGGCCGCAAGCGCCAGATCCGTCGGATGTGTGAGCGGGTCGGTCTGGAAATCCTGGGCCTCAAGCGCGTGCGCATCGGCAGTGTGATGCTGGGGCACCTCCCGCTCGGCCAATGGCGCTTCCTCGCTCCTGGGGAGCGCTTCGACGCGCCGGCACGGCACGGCAAGCGCGGCCCGCGGCCTCGCATGCCGCCGCGAACCGCCTAGCCCAGCCCGGCCGGATGCCCCTGGCCCGCAAGCGCCTCGCCCAGCCATGAAATGAGCTGCCGGCTATCGAACTCCCGGTTGCCTTCGGCGCCGTGTTCCCTCGCCCAGGCCAGCGCGTAGGTCAGGGCCACCCAGGCCGGGGCTGTGCCAAGGGCCCGGCCTGCGACCTGCGCAAGGCACTGCGAAAGGGACAGGGGTAGGCGCAGAAAATCCAGGCCGGCGTTGAGTGTCGCGCAGGCCTGAGGCGCACTAGTCACCAAATACTCACGGCAGGTCGTGGGCCGGTCGGCGTGGATGGAACAGGCCTCGTCCTCCAGGAAGGGGCAGGGCACCTTAAGGGCGAAGTAGGCTTCGGCTGAGCCCAGAGGCGGCCGGTCGGGCCCGAGCCCAATCTCCACCTGCGCAAGGGCATCGCTAAAACGCAGTTCCACCCCTCTACGCCGTTCCTCGGGCAGGGCGCTCACCAATTCGGCAAGCATCCAAGCCTCTGGTGGAGACAGGGGCACCGGCTGGCGGCAGCAGGCGGCGCAACCCCGGCGGCAACTCACCCGAAGACCGCCCTCGCGGCCTCCGGCGAGCGCTTGCGCGATGGGGAATCGCTCGAGGCTGATGCATAGCCTCGCGAGGTCCGCGAGGCGCATGCGCGGGGACACGCGAACTCGGTGTTTGCGCCCGGCGAGCGCCAAACTGAATTGCAGCAGTGGTGCCGCGCGGCTCGGCATGGCTCAGGTGAGACAGGAGGCGGCAGTCCAGCCGTAGAGCCATTCGACGCCGTCGTAGAGGCGATCCGGAGATCGGCCCGTCCAAAGCTGGTTACGCACCAGACGACCTATGCCTTTCGCATGAACGACGCGCCCCATCTCGCGCGCGGAGAGAACCACCCTTGCCGTGCGCACGGCGCGCGAACGCTCATAGAGCGCGAGGGCTGCGGGCCACTGCCCGGGGCAGGCCCGCACGGCTTCGCCCAGGGTCACAGCATCTTCCAGGGCCATACAGGCACCCTGGGCCAAGTACTGCAGCATGGGGTGGGCGGCGTCACCCAGCAGGGTGACACGGCCGAAGGACCAGCGCGCAATGGGATCGCGATCCGCCGTGGCCCAGCGCCGCCAGTTGCGCGGGAGGTGGAGCAACTGGCGCGGACGCTCCGAAATCCCCTGGAAGTAGGAAAGAACCTCCTCCTGCGTGCCGTCGGTCACGCCAAAGACTTCTTCGTGGCGGCTGTGGAAGATCAGCACCACGTTGTACTGCCCACCCTTGCGCAGGGGATAGTGGACCAGATGACAGTCCGGGCCGGCCCATACGACCGGCGCATTCAAACTGAGATCCTCCGGGAATTGCGCGGCGTCAACCACCGCACGGTAGACCACGTGGCCGGAAACCCGCTCCGCATCCCCCACGTACTGTCGACGCACGGCCGAGCGGATGCCGTCCGCGCCGACGAGCGCTGCGCCCTGGTGGCGCTGCCCGGATGCGTCCAGAACAACGACCCCAGCCTCGTCCTGCGTGACGGCCTCGACCCGCGCGGATGTAAGGAGCCGGATCCGCTCCTGCGCACGGGCAGCCTCCAGCAGACATCCGTGGGCATCGGCGCGATGAATCACCGCATAGGGATTGCCGAAGCGCCGCCGGAAGGCATCATCCAGGGGCAGTTCCACGATCGGCGACTCATCGACGGCGTCCAGTAGGAGCATGCGCTCGGTGTAAACGGCCAGGGCCCGGACACGAGGTCCCACCCCGAGCGCGTCGAAGGCGGCGAAGGCATTGGGACCTAACTGCACGCCGGCTCCGATTTCACCGAGGCGCGGGGACTGCTCCAGGACGATTACCTCCAGGCCCTGCCGTGCCAGCGCCAAGGCCGCCGCCAGTCCGCCTATCCCGGCCCCCGCGACGATAACCGGCTGGCCACTCAAGAGCCGCTCTCCCGGGACGCGATGGCTATCACAGGCGCTCCTCCCGCCACAGCCCCAGGGCCTCCTGCACGGGACGATCGGAGAAGCTAAATAGCACGCTCGACTCGCTCGCATTCAGCGATAGCGGACTCCAAGACGGGACAACGAAGATATCGCGCGGCTCAAAATCCATGAGGAATTCTCCCACGCGCGCCGTCCCTCGCCCCTCCGCCACGCAGTAGACCGTGGAGTCGCTACTGCGCTGGACGCGGCCCGCGAAGCCGGCCGGGAGCAACTGCAGGAAGGCGCCCATGGTGGGCATGGGCCAACCCCCGGTGGTGGGGTCCACGTAGCGCAATCGCAGACCGTCCCACTGGTCGGGCGCTTCGTACCGAAGCAGATTCTCCAGCGCTTGGCGCGAGCGCTCATAGGGGTAGCTCGAAAGCGGCGATGCACCGCGCGAGGTCTGCGCACGCACCGGCCCCAGGTTGTAACCATAGCGTGCAGCATGGGTGCCCTCGCGCACCACGGGGGGCTGCGGCGCCTGCTCAGCCGTCTGGGCAAAACCGGCATCGAGGAAGCGCACCAGGGGTATGTCAAGCCCGTCGAGCCACACGACGGGCTCGCCGCCCTGCTCCGCCGGCAGGTTCCCATGTTCGTGCCACGTCCAGGCCGGCGTGATGATGAAGTCACCGGGTCGCATCGTCGTGCGCTCGCCGTCGACCGTACTCCACGCCCCCTGCCCCTCAAGAATGAAGCGAAGGGCCGACTGCGTGTGGCGGTGACTGGGCGCGGACTCGCCCGGGAGGATCAGTTGCAACCCGGCGTAGAGCGAGGAAGTCACGCTGGCCTGTCCGGGCAGACCGGGGTTCTCCAGCATGAGCACCCGGCGCACGGCCTCCTGCGCGGAGATCAGCGTGCCGGCTTCCAGGACGCAGTCCCGGACCTCGGCATACTTCCAGATGACGGCCGTGCACCGGGGCGTGGGTTGCGAGGGTACCAACGCGTGCATAGATTCCCAGAGCGGACTCATTCCCGCTCGGGCAATCCGGGTGTAGTAAGCGTCGCGCCCCCCCTGACGCGGCAATACGGACATCTCGCTCTCCGATGATTCGAGGTGCGCTTGCGCGCCCCCCTCAGGGCGCATCATCGCCTATAGAAAGGCGGCTGAGAAGAGCAGCATCGGGCCCCGTCCGCCCGCCCCGCCGGTACTCCCGCGACCTTGACCTTGCTGCTATGATCGCTTCCTGCCGCCCGCTGGGACGGCGCATTCGCACCGACTCGAGGGGAGACAAGGAACATGATCCGGCGCCTTTGCGTCCTTACCGCAGTGATGCTGAGCTTGCCAGCCCTCGTGCGGGCAGAGACCCCTCTGAAGATCGGTTTCGTCGCGGAGTTCTCTGGCCCCCAGGGCGCCCTCGGCCAGGACCAGTTCGACGGTTTCATGCTTCTGGTGGAACGAAACGGCGGCAAGTTGGGCGGAATCCCCGTTCAGATTCTCAAGGAAGACAGCCAGCTCAAACCCGATGTGGCCAACCAGGTCGTGCAGAAGCTCATTGAGCGCGAGCGGGTTCCCATCATCGTCGGCCTGACCTTCTCCAACATTATGATGGCCGTGCACAAGCCCATCACTGAGAAGGAAGTCTTCCTGATCGGGACAAACGCCGGCCCCTCGCCCATCGCCGGGGCGCAATGCTCGCCCTACCAGTTCATCGTTTCCTGGCAGAACGACACACAGGCCGAAGTGGTGGGCCAATACGCCCAGGAAAAAGGTTACAAGAAGGTCGTCGCGCTGGCACCCAACTACCAGGCGGGGAAAGATTTCGTGGCGGGATTCCGTCGACTGTTCAAAGGCGAGGTCACCGACGAGATCTACACGCCGCTCAACCAGTTGGACTTCTCCGCGGAGCTCACACAGCTCGCGGCGCGCAAACCTGACGCCGTCTTCATCTTCTACCCCGGCGCCTTGGGCATCAACTTCGTGCGCCAATTCCAGCAGGCGGGGCTTTTGGGGAAGCTCCCCCTGTTGTCCACGTCCACGGCCGATGGCTTGAATCTCCCGGCACAGAAGGAAGCCGCGCTCGGCATGATCTCGGGCACCTTCTGGGGCCCCGACTTCGCCAATCCGGTAAGCCGGCAGTTCGTGGAGGACTTCGAGAAGAAGTTCAAGCGCATTCCTTCGCAGTACGCCGCCCAGAGCTTTGATGGGGCCCTGTTACTCGACTCGGCTATCGCCAAGGTACGCGGTAACGTCGCGGACAAGCCCGCCTTCATGGCCGCCTTGAAGGCCGCAAATTTCAAGTCCGTGCGGGGAAGCTTCCGCTTCAACAATAATCACTTCCCGATCCAGGACATGCACGTCTTCGAGGTGGCAAAGGATGCCAAGGGCCGGATCAGCCTGAAGACCGTTGCGACACCGTTGAAGGATCACCAGGACCCCTACCACACCCTTTGCTCCCTGAAGTGAGTAGGGCCGCACGCCTGGCTGGAGTTCCTTGAATCCGTGAGCGTCATCGTGCTCCTCACGCAGTTGCTCAACGGCGTGCAGTTGGGGGTGCTGCTTTTCCTGCTCTCCGCCGGTCTCACCCTGGTCTTCGGCATCATGAACTTCATCAACCTCAGCCACGGCTCGCTCTACATGCTGGGGGCCTACTTCGGAGCGGCGGCCTACACCGCAACAGGCTCCTTCCTGCTCGCCGTGGTGGCGGCAACCGGCGGGAGCCTGCTGCTGGGTCTGATAGTGGAGCGAGTCGCGCTTGCCCGGCTCTACGCCCGCGAACACCTGGATCAGGTCCTGGCCACCTTCGGGCTCATTCTGATATTCAACGAGGTGGCTCGCGTTACCTGGGGGCCCTCGTCCGTGTACATAGACGTCCCGGGAACGCTCGTCGGCGCCGTGGACCTGCTGGGCCTCAGCTACCCTCGCTATCGTCTTTTCATCATCGGTGTCGGGGTCGCGGTGGCCGTAGCGCTCTACCTGCTCATTCACCGTACCCGCTTGGGCATGCTCATCCGGGCAGGCGCGTCCGTTCCGACCATGGTGGGAGCCCTAGGGGTGAACCTGGCGCGACTCAATGCCCTGGTCTTTGCCCTCGGCGCCGCCCTCGCGGGGCTGGCGGGCCTGTTGGCTGCGCCGCTGATGTCAGTGCAACCGGGAATGGGCGAACCCATCCTCATCGTCGCGCTGGTGGTCATTGTCACCGGTGGCATCGGCTCCATCCGTGGCGCCTTCTACGGCGCGCTCATTGTCGGCATCGTGGATACCGTCGGACGCGCCTTCCTTCCCGAGTTGCTTCGCCTGATGCTGAGCCCCTCGCTTGCCCGAGCGGCCGGACCGGCCCTTGCCTCCATGCTCATCTACCTGGTGATGGCCGGTGTGCTGGCGCTGCGCCCACAGGGACTCTTCCCGGTAAAACATGGCTAGGGCCCAGTGGATGGCGGCCACTGCCATCCTGCTGGCGCTCGCCGCCGTGCCGCCGCTGTGCGCGGCGCTCGCCCAGCCCTATTACCTGACGCTCTTCGCCCGCGTGATGATCCTGGGTTTGGCCGCCATGGGGCTCAATTTGGTGCTGGGATTTGGCGGTCTCGTGAGCTTTGGCCATGCCATGTATATCGGCGTGGGCGCCTACGCGGTCGGCATCCTCGACGCCCACGGCGTCACCGGCGGGCTATTCCATCTCGCCGCGGCGCTCGCGGCGGGCGCGGCGCTGGCATGCTTCGTCGGCACGGTTTGCCTGCTTACCCGGGGCATCGCTTTCATCATGATCACGCTGGCCTTCGCGCAAATGGTGTTCTTCCTGGCGGTCGGCCTAAAGGAGTATGGGGGCGACGATGGCCTGTCGATTTCCGCGCGCAGTGCCTTCGGCCCGCTCCATCTGGACGACCCCACCATCCTCTACTACGCCATCTTCGCCGTTCTGCTGCTAACGCTTCTTGCGGGGCATCGACTGGTACATTCCCGATTCGGCATGGTACTGCGCGGGGCAAAGCTCAATGAGCGGCGCATGGCCGCCCTGGGTTTCCCCGTGCGGCGTTACCAACTCACCGCCTACGTGATCTCCGCCTTAGTCTGTGTGCTGTCCGGGTTCCTGCTCGCCAACCTGACGCGCTTCGTGTCACCGGCCTACATGCAATGGCAGGTTTCGGGTGAACTCATCGTGATGGCCGTCCTGGGGGGCACCGCCACCGTGTTGGGTCCGCTCGTCGGCGCGGCGATCCTGCTGCTGATCGAGGAGGCGCTGGCGGCCTTCGCCATGGGACTGCCCGTTGGCGTGGAGGAATTCGTGCGTGACCACCGCCTCGGTGCGCTGGGCCTACTCATCGTCCTGGCTGCCGTAGGCATGCGCCGGGGGGTCTACGGAGCGCTCGCGCCGAGCGCGCACTGAGATGCTACGCCTGGAGGATCTGGTCAAGCACTACGGGGGGCTGGCGGCAACGGACCACCTGTGCCTCGAGATCGCCGCGGGCGAACTTCATGCCATCATCGGGCCAAACGGCGCGGGCAAGAGCACCCTGATCGGGCAACTGAGCGGCGAGATTCGCCCGGACCAGGGGCGCATTGTCTTCGATGGCCGGGATATCACCCGGGAACCCGTGCATCGGCGCGCGCTCGCGGGCCTTGGACGGTCCTACCAAATCAGTTCGGTGTTCACCGAGTTCAGCGCCCTGGAGAATGTGATCCTCGCGGTGCAGGCACGCTCGGGCCATAGTTTTCGATTCTGGCGACGGGCCAACACCGAGACGCAGTTGGTCCAGCCTGCCCAGGCCGCCCTGGCTGCAGTGGGCTTGAGCGACTTGGCGCAGCGCAGCGTCGCCTCCCTGGCCCACGGGGAGCGGCGGCAGTTGGAAATCGCCATGACCCTGGCTAGCAAACCCAAGCTCCTGCTTCTGGATGAGCCGATGGCCGGCATGAGCCAGGCGGAATCGGCCGAACTAACGCAGCGCCTAGCCACACTCAAGGGCTCGCTCACCATCGTCCTGGTGGAGCACGACATGGATACCGTGTTCGCGCTCGCGGACCGGGTCACCGTGCTCGTTGCAGGCCGCACCATCGCCACAGGAACTGGCGCGGAGATCCGCGCCGACCCTGGCGTGCGCCAGGCCTACCTGGGAGAACAGGAGGAGTCCTGGTGAGCACGCTGCTGGAAGTCGTTGACCTAAAGAGTTGGTATGCCTCGATTCAGGTGCTCTTCGGCGTGTCGATGGCGGTAGGCGAAGGCGAGTGCGTCACGTTGTTGGGCCGAAACGGCATGGGCAAGTCCACTCTCGTCAAGTCGCTCATGGGACTGCTTGCTCCCCGAGCAGGGACCGTGCGCTTCGCTGGCCAGGACCTCACCGGCAAACCCTCCTACCGGGTGGCGCGCGCCGGACTGGGCCTCGTACCCGAAGGCCGGGGCATCTTCCCGAACCTCACCGTCCGTGAGAACCTGGTCGCAACCGCGCACAACCAGCGCGCAGCGCCCGGGCCCTGGACCTTGGAACGTGTGTGCGAGATGTTCCCGCGCCTTCGTGAACGGTCACTGAATCTGGGCGCCAACCTCTCCGGCGGCGAGCAGCAGATGCTGGCCATCGGACGGGCCCTGATGACCAATCCCAGACTGCTGATCCTGGACGAGGCGACGGAAGGGCTCGCACCGCTCATCCGCCAGGACATCTGGCGCTGCCTGGAGCGGCTAAAGGCCAGTGGCCTGGCGCTCATCGTCATCGATAAGAACATCGGCCCCTTGCTGCGTCTTGCGGACCGCCATTATGTGCTGAGCAAGGGTAACGTCGTCTGGAGCGGGCCTTCGGCCGCCTTGCGCGAAAGCCCTGACGTGCTGCAGGCATGGGTCGGGGTCTGAGCCCGGCCGCGCATTTCTATCGGAGGTGAGCATGCCCGTATCCAACCCGCTCTGGCCCGCGCAACTGGATCATTTCCGGCTCGACAGTGATGTCCCGCAGGCGCTCTGCGCCTTCTACTGCCAAGCCCTCGGCCTGGAAGCCAGCCCCCAGGCCGACGGCACGACCCTACTCGACGGCCCCGGCCGACGGCTGCTGATAGGCACGGGCCGCCGCGGCGAGCAGCCATTCATCGCATTCAGGCTCCCGAACACCTCCCAACTGGCGGCGCTCGCTGCGCGCCTGACGGACCGCGGACTCGAGCTCCTGCCCAGCCCTACGCCGCTCTTCCAGGTCGGTGCCCTGGCGGTGCGCGACCCCGACGGGCGCCAAGTGGTGTTCGGGCTACCCCGTCCGCATCTCTCCCCTGGCGGCAGGCCAACGTCGCTCGGCGTGCTGCCCGGGCGCCTGCAGCATGTGGTGGTAGCCTCGCAGAACCTCGGCCCGATGCTGCGCTTCTATGAGCACGGGCTTGGCATGGTGGTATCAGACACTGTCCGCGAGGAGGACGGAACACCCACCGTCGGCTTCTTGCGGACCGACCCGGAGCATCACAGCTTTGCCGTGTTCCGAGCGCCGCAGAGCAGGCCCGACCACCACAGCTACGAGTGCACCTGCTGGAACGACATCCGCGATTGGGCGGATCACCTAGCAGGACTGCGCATTCCACTGTGGTGGGGTCCGGGCCGCCACGGGCCCGGTAACAACCTGTTCTTCATGTTCCAGGATCCGCAGGGCTACCTGATCGAGCTATCTGCGGAACTGGAGGTGGTACCCGACGAGGTGCGCGGGCGGTTCTGGAAACACGAAGAGCGCACGCTGAACCTCTGGGGTCCTGGCTTCATGCGCAGTTGAGGCAGCGGGCTTCAGCCGGGCTGCTTGACCAGACGCAGGTATGGCTTGAGCGCCTTCCATCCGTTGGGATAGATGGCCTTCGCTTCCTCGTCCGAAACCGAGGGCACGATGATCACGTCATCACCGTACTTCCAGTTCACCGGTGTCGCCACACGATGCTTGGCCGTCAGCTGCATCGAGTCGAGCACCCGTAGGATCTCGTCAAAGTTACGCCCCGTCGTCATGGGGTAGGTCAGCATCAGCTTGATCTTCTTGTCCGGGCCGATGATGAAGACCGAGCGCACAGTGGCGTTAGTGGCGGCAGTGCGCCCATCCGAAGCAACTTCCTCGGCCGGCAGCATGTTGTACAGCTTGGCCACGTTCAGGTCCGTATCGCCGATCATCGGGTACTTGACCGCCGAACCCTGCGTCTCCTCGATGTCCGCAGCCCACTTGGCGTGGTTCTCCACCCGGTCGATCGAGAGCCCGATGAGCTTTGCGTTGCGACGGGTGAACTCCGGCTCGATCCGGGCCATGTATCCCAGCTCGGTGGTGCACACCGGCGTGAAGTCCTTGGGGTGGGAGAACAGGATGGCCCACTGATCACCGATCCACTGGTGGAAGCTGATGGGGCCATGAGTGGTATTAGCCGTGAAATCCGGCGCTATCTCGTTGATTCGAAGAGACATGCTCCCTCCTTAGGATCTGGGGCTCTGAAGGTGTGAACCGTGGACGTGCAGCCAACCGGGGTTCGGCAGACGGGGCTATCCACAGTTGTGGATTGTAGGACAGATGGGCCCGGCGCGGGTACCTCAGCGCCCCGTGCGCGCCTCCTCGGCCGGCGCTCGGCGCAAGTCGCGCAGCCAAGCCTTCAGGGCGCCAGGATCCCGTCGTAGATCGCGCTGGTCCCGCTCCGCGTCGGCGATGGTATGCCGAACTTCGACAATCTCCTGGTTGAGCAGGCGCAGGACCGTCTCGGGGGTGATGCGCGCAGACGGCGCCTGTCCAAAGCGCTGGCAAAACTCCATCTCCACGCGCCGCAGTTCCTCCTCGAGTTGCCTCTGCTGCTCCTTCAGGATCCGGTTGTACCGCTCCAGCCGTTCTCCGCCGAGATTCTGCAGGGTGCCCTGATGCAGGCCTTCGAGCTCCAGTTGGAGTTCGAGCAGCTCCAGTAGATTTCTCTTTTCGTAGGCGTCGTTGACACGCTGCATCAATGCGGTTTTGAGGCTCCGCTGCTCGGGATCGGGCTCGCGGTCCGGATGCAGGGCACTGACGAGCTTCAGGTAGAGCTCGCGCAAGGACTGCGTAAGCTGCCGCTGCTCGGCCTTCTGCTGCTCCTCGCGGGCGGACTGCTTCGGCGAGGGCCGGCGCCTCGCGCGCCGGGCGCGCTCGCGCTCCTCGAGTTGCTCGGCGGCGCGGCGCGGAAACTCTTGGGGGTCATCAAGATCCACCTCATCGCCCAATTCAACGCCAAGCATCTCCTCGAGAGCCTCCTTGGCAGCCTGCTTTCCCTCCGCCTCTTCGCGGTCGTAATCCGAGGCGCTATGCCGGTTGTAGAGCGCCTTGAGCGCCTCATCGTCTTGCTCCGCAAGCAGGCCCGGCGCCAGTTCCACGATACAGGCACTGACCGACCGACGCTCGCTGCGGGTGAGGCCCTTGGCGCAGGACGCGGCGTCGAGCCAGTGGAGGAACTGGCACTTCAACCCCCTCAGTTGGTCGAGTAGCGGGAGGAATTCCCCGAAATACTTCTCCTGATAGCGCGGCTGAACCTCCTCCCAGGCCACGCGCCTCGCCCGAAGGTCCCTGATGCGGCGGATGCTGGCGTTGAATTGAGCCTGTGCGCGAGACGGCCCCGCGGCCGGCTGCGCAGTGAGAACAAGCGTTTTCCGGGTATCCAATTTTTTCATCATCGAACCTTGAGAGGGGGGAGCGCACGCGGGTTAACGCCTCGGGCTATTTTACCGAAAGCCGGTGTCAAGTGAGGTGCTGGGCTGAACCGACTTCGCCATGTTCCCGTTGCATCGGCTTTTCTTGTGACCCGACGCAGTCCATCCTGCCGCGCGCCAACGCAAGGTGTTGTGCCCCGCAGGCGGGCAACGCAGACCGCGACGACGCCCCTGGTGCGGCCGAGCGACGGGCGGTGCCCTGGACGATCGGGACTCGCGGCGAAGAAGCGTCGGCCTGCTATCGCCCATGCGCAGGCGAGCCTCTCTGGCGTTGGGCGCTTCTGGTTCGCTGGCGCATGAGCAGCGGCGGTTCAGCACGACGAGGTCAAACTCTGTGAACCCGGCGGGGGCGGCAGGCGGTCGGCCTCCGAGCCCGGCGCACGCGGAGCTTCCCAGGGCGTCATGCACGCCGCTTTTTGCAGCCGCTTTGGTGTGCCACGGGCGCGCCCGAAAATATTTAGCCCCGTGTTGGCAAAGCGCCCTGGCTACCATTGGTCGCATGCTCCTCTGGCCTTTGTCAACTTTATTGAATCCAGAAAAATTATGCTTAAGTCATTGTCCGCCTCCATTGATGGCACAGCAGTTGCTGTAGGGGGCCTATAGGACGGCTTTTCCAGAAGTCTGTCAATTCTAAGTTGACACTCGCATCCACCGGGACTGCGGACTAGCAGCCATGATCCAACCGGCGGCGGAAGAAGGCGCCGGAGACCAAAGAGGATTCTAAAATGAAACAAAGACTAACTGCTACCCTGTTTAGCTTCGCTCTTGTCAGCACCTGTTGGGTGCAGGCGGCGAAGGCCGATTGGTTAAACTACGCAGGTCTGTACTACGGAGGGCCGGATACCGTACAGGTCATCAACGGCCCCGCCCCGGGGCCGTCCATGAGCGAGCGCGCCTACTCGGGCGGCTTCAACATGCAGGACACTAGCGCGTCCTGGATGCTAGGTGCGCAGAAGGTCGCGCAGGGACAATCCTTCATTGCCTACTGCCTGGATATCTACGACAACATGGGCTCCGCGAGTTACACCCTAACGCCAGGCCCGAGCTACGGCGCCATCGCGCACAACACGCTCACTGCCGCAAAGGTGCTGGAACTCGAACGGCTCGCCTCCAACAACATGTCGCAGGTGGTGGACGCCAAGTCCTCCTCAGCGTTCCAACTGGCGCAATGGGAAATCATGGCCGAGGCCGGGCCCAGCCTGGGTATGCACACCGGCACTTTTTCCGTCGCCAACGATGCACAGGGCGCGGACGCCTTGGCAGATCAGTGGCTCGGGTCCTTGGGCAACGCGGCCCCGGCCCTGCAGCTCTACATCTGGCGCGCCGACATGCAGGGCTCGACCCAGGACCTGGCCGTATACGCTCCGGTGCCCGAGCCAGCGGCGTTGCTACTGACCGGGCTCGGGTTCGCCGCCCTGGGGTTTCTGGCAAAACGTCGCGCGCGCTGAAACGGGTTACGCGGCAACCGTCAGGGCAAAGGCTACGGCCGGGGACGTCCGTCGCTCTCTCGCAGCGCATCCATAGCTGTGCTAGGCTACCCGTGGGTCGGGGGTGGACTGCCCTCGACGCAGCGGGGTTTACCTGTGCGGTCGCTGGCTCAATCGGTTGGCGTCAGCCGTTCCTTTGGCGGGCAGACCTTCCTGCCATGGGGGGGGATCCCCGGATTCCGGCGGCAAGGCGTGCAAGGCGTGCAAGGCGGCCACCCGACACTCAGATACGAGAGACATGAATAAAGTCTATGGAAGCGCCGAACAGGCGCTGCACGGCGTGCTCAAGGATGGGCACATGATCGGGGTCGGCGGCTTCGGCCTTTGCGGGATACCCGAGGCGTTGATCGAGGCGGTTCGCGTGCTCGGCGTGAAGCACCTAACCGCAATCTCTAACAACGCGGGCGTGGACGGGTTCGGGTTAGGGATCCTCCTGCAGACGCGGCAGATCAAGAAGATGATCTCGTCCTATGTGGGCGAGAACAAGGAATTCGAGCGCCAGTACCTTGCGGGTGAATTGGAACTGGAGTTCACGCCCCAGGGAACCCTAGCCGAGAAGCTACGGGCTGGTGGATCGGGCATTCCTGCCTTCTTCACGAAGACCGGCGTAGGCACCCTCGTGGCTCAGGGCAAGGAGGAGCGCGAGTTCGATGGCCACCGCTACCTGATGGAGCATGCGCTGGTGCCTGATGTATCGCTGGTCAAGGCCTGGAAGGCGGACCGCTCAGGCAACCTCGTTTATCGGAAGACGGCGCGCAACTTCAACCCCAATGTGGCCATGGCGGGAAAACTAACGGTCGCGGAGGTTGAAATACTGGTGGAGACCGGAGATCTCGACCCGGATCAGATCCACACGCCCGGCATCTTCGTGCACCGGATCGTCGTCAACCCGCACCCCCAGAAGCGCATCGAACAGCGCACCGTCCGGGCAAAGTAGGAGAGAGATCATGGCATGGACCCGTGACGAAATGGCCGCGCGTGCGGCCCAGGAACTGCAGGACGGCTTCTACGTCAACCTGGGGATCGGACTGCCGACCCTGGTTGCCAATCACGTACCAACGGGCATCGAGGTGTGGCTCCAGTCCGAGAACGGACTGCTCGGCATCGGCCCTTTTCCTACCGAGGACGAGATCGACCCGGACATGATTAACGCGGGCAAGCAGACGGTCACCACGCTGCCAGGCTCCTCCATCTTTTCTTCCGCGGACTCCTTCGGGATGATTCGAGGTGGCAAGATCAATCTCGCCATTCTTGGCGCCATGCAGGTTTCCGAGAAGGGGGACCTCGCCAACTGGATGATCCCCGGCAAGATGGTGAAGGGCATGGGCGGCGCCATGGACTTGGTGGCTGGTGTGGGCCGTGTGATCGTGCTCATGGAGCATGTGGCCAAGGGTGACGCCCACAAGATCCTCAAGACCTGCGACCTGCCCCTCACCGGCGTAGGCGTGGTGAACCGCATCATCACCGACCTCTGCGTCATGGATGTCGCCGCTCATGGCCTCTCGCTATTGGAACTGGCCCCCGGGGTGAGCATTGACGAGGTCCGCGGCAAGACGGGTGCGCCCGTGCATACGTCCTCGCTAAGCTAACCCATCTTTGTCACTTTTCCGTCCTTTCTGACGCTGGCGCGCCGTAAACCCTTGTCAGCATTGGACTTCATTTCTGAGGCAAAACGTAGTGCCATAATATTTTACGTATATTGATCCAAAGCCTTGCTTTTCGTGCACCAT
>JANXRW010000087.1 GCA_025356655.1 Betaproteobacteria bacterium
GCTCGCCTGCCACGCCCGGACATGTTCAACCCACTTGTGCTCCATCACTTGCTGGTTCATTTGCACCTCCCTGGGAAAACCAGGGAGCCTGCGACGCCGGATCAGGAAGTGGAAGGTGACTCGGCTGGACGCTTACCTAGCACGCGCGCCTTGCGGGCGATACCCACGGGTCGCAGGGCAAAAAGTGGGCTATTCGCCTGGACCGAACGAACTCGGCGCCAAACACGTGGGGATCGTGCAAAGCCTGCTGGTGACCTGGCGCCTGCACGGCATCGATCCGCACATCTATCTGCTCGAGGTGCTGCAGCGGGTCGGAGATCACCCCGCATCACGGGTAGCGGAGCTCAGCCCACGGCTGTGGAAGCAGCACTTCGCGGCCAACCCGCTTCGCTCGGTACTGCATACCCTGGACCGTTGAGCAAGAACGCCGCTGGCTGAACGGTTACGGTGGAACGACTGCGCTGGTTGAGCAGGTGGCCGCCGGGTTAGTCTCTGGGGACGCCAGCTAGGCTGTCGGTGCGGGCGGCTGGGCGTCGACGCTTAGCCGGGGGCGGACCTTCCCAGGGTTCGGTCGAATGGCCCTGCAGACTAACCGTTCGGCGGGGCTGGCTGGCCGATCGAGAATTGCTGATTCGGGTGCTGAATTCTTGACCAGCCCCCGCAGACCCGGTACATTCCTGGGTTTCCCCTCGCACAGGTGTGCACCGCGCGGCCTTTTGCGGTGCTTGCCTCGCCCGTCCCCGCGCGGGCCCGGACCAGCGCGGCGCCGTAGCGCGTGGTCTGCCAGCACTCCCGAAACCGTTAAGGAACCCGATGATGGAAATGACCGCCCCTGGAGTGGTGTCCCAGACTCAGATTACTGGGGCCGAGATCGTCGTGCGGTGCCTGCAGGAAGAGGGCGTGGAGTTTCTCTTCGGCTATCCCGGCGGGGCCGTGCTGCCGCTGTACGACGAGATCTTCAAGCAAGACAAGGTGAAGCACATCCTGGTGCGCCACGAACAGGCAGCCGTGCACGCCGCGGACGGCTATGCGCGGTCCACGCAGCATGTCGGGGTGGTGCTGGTCACCTCCGGTCCTGGCGTGACCAATGCCGTTACCGGGATTGCCACGGCCTACATGGATTCCATCCCCATGGTGATCATCACCGGTCAGGTGCCCACCCATGCCATCGGGCAGGATGCATTCCAGGAGGTGGACACGGTGGGGATTACGCGTCCCTGCGTGAAGCACAACTTCCTGGTCAAGGAAGTGGGCGACATCGCCACCACCATCAAGAAGGCCTTCTATGTGGCCAGTACCGGGCGTCCGGGCCCGGTGCTCGTGGACATTCCCAAGGACATCACGCAGGACAAGGCCGTGTTCCACTACCCGGAGTCCGTCAGCCTGCGCTCTTACAATCCGGTGACCCGCGGGCACGCCGGCCAACTCAAAAAAGCCCTTGGCCTGATCCTTCAGGCCAAGCGACCCATGGTCTACGCCGGCGGGGGAGTTATCCTCGGCGAGGCCTCGGCGGCATTGATTGACTTGGTGCACACGCTGGGGTTCCCCTGCACCAACACGCTCATGGGCCTGGGGGGCTTCCCAGGGACCGACCCCCAGTCGGTGGGCATGCTGGGCATGCACGGCACCTACGAAGCCAACATGGCGATGCAGAACTGCGACGTGCTCATCGCCGTGGGCGCGCGCTTCGACGACCGGGTCATCGGTAACCCGCAGCACTTCTATCAAGAACAGCGGAAGATCATCCACCTCGATATCGACCCGTCCTCCATCTCCAAGCGGGTGAAAGTGGATGTCCCCATCGTCGGCGACGTGCGCGAAGTGCTTCTCGAACTCAACCGCCAGATTGCCGCCACTCGCGAGCGGCCCGACCCCGCAGCGCTAGCTCAGTGGTGGGGGCAGATCCAGGAGTGGCGCGGCAAGGATTGCCTGAAATTCGATCGCAACAGCCCCATCATCAAGCCGCAGGCCGTGGTCGAGGCGCTGTACCGCGAGACCAAGGGCGACGCCTTCCTCTCCTCCGACGTGGGCCAGCACCAGATGTGGGCCGCGCAGTTCTACAAATTCGATAAGCCGCGCCGGTGGATCAACTCCGGCGGCCTGGGAACCATGGGTTTTGGCCTTCCCGCGGCCATGGGCATTTCGCTGGCACATCCCGGCGAGACGGTGGCGTGTATCACCGGCGAGGCCAGTATCATGATGTGCATCCAGGAACTGTCCACCTGCAAGCAGTACCACTTGCCCATTAAGGTGATTAGTTTGAACAACCGCTACATGGGCATGGTCCGCCAGTGGCAGGAGTTCTTTCATGGCAACCGTTACTCCGAGTCCTACATGGACGCGCTGCCGGACTTCGTGGCGCTTGCTCAGGCCTTTGGCCACGTAGGGATGCGCATCGAGCGTCCGGAGGATGTGGAGCCGGCGCTCAAGGAAGCCTTCAGTCGCAAGAACGATCTCGTGTTCATGGACTTCGTGACCGACCAGACCGAAAACGTCTTCCCGATGGTGCCCGGTGGCAAGGGCCTCTCGGAAATGATCCTGGGCTAGGCCTCAGAACGGACCCGCCCTCGCAACCATGAAACACATCATCTCTCTGCTCCTCGAGAACGAATCCGGTGCGCTTTCTCGCGTCGCCGGACTTTTTTCCGCGCGCGGCTACAACATCGAATCGCTCACGGTGGCACCGACCGAGGATCCCACCCTGTCACGGATGACGATCATGACCGCAGGGTCCGACGACGTCATCGAACAGATCACCAAGCAGTTGAACAAACTCGTGGACGTGGTCAAGGTCGTGGACCTGTCTGACGGCGAGCACATCGAGCGAGAGCTGATGCTCGTCAAGGTCCGTGCCGCCGGCAAGGACCGCGAGGAAATGAAACGGTTGTCGGATATCTTCCGCGGCCGGGTGATCGATGTCACGGACAAGTCGTACACCATCGAACTCACCGGCACCGGCGCCAAGCTCGACGCGTTTCTCAACGCTCTCGAGCGCGGTAGTATCCTAGAGACGGTCCGCACGGGGGCTTCCGGTATCGGGCGCGGCGAACGCGTGCTGAAGGCCTGAGGCGTCCTTATCCACTGGCAATCCAGTCTGCAAGACGAGAGGGGAACATGAAGGTCTATTACGACAAGGACGCGGATCTTTCGCTCATCAAAGGCCGGAAGGTCACCGTCGTCGGCTACGGTTCACAGGGCCATGCCCATTCGAACAACCTGAAGGATTCTGGCGTCAACGTAACGGTTGGGCTGCGCGCCGGCGGGCCTTCCTGGGCCAAGGCGCAGGGTGCAGGCCTTGACGTTAAAACCGTGGACCAGGCGGTCAAAGATGCGGATCTGGTGATGATCCTGCTGCCCGACGAGCACCACCCCGAGATCTACAAGCGCGACATCGAGCCGAATATCAAGCCCGGTGCCGCCTTGGCCTTCGCCCACGGCTTCAACATTCACTTCGGCCAGATCGCGCCCCGCGCGGACCTGGACGTCATCATGATCGCCCCTAAGGGCCCCGGCCACTTGGTGCGCTCCACCTATGTCCAAGGCGGTGGTGTTCCCTCGCTGATCGCGGTCCATCAGGACGCCACGGGCCGGGCGCGCGAGGTTGCACTGTCTTACTCCTCGGCCATCGGTGCTGGGCGGGCTGGCGTGATTGAAACGAACTTCCGCGAAGAGACCGAGACCGATCTCTTCGGTGAGCAGACGGTGCTTTGCGGCGGCGCCACCGCCCTGGTGCAGGCCGGCTTCGAGGTTCTGGTGGAAGCCGGCTACGCCCCGGAAATGGCCTACTTCGAGTGCCTGCACGAGCTTAAGCTCATCGTGGACCTGATCTACGAAGGCGGCATTGCGAACATGCGCTACTCCATCTCCAATACGGCGGAGTACGGTGACTTCACGCGCGGCCCGCGCATCATCAACGAAGGCACGAAGGATGAGATGCGCCGCATCCTCAAGGAGATCCAGACGGGGCAATTCGCCCGCGAGTTCATCCTGGAGAACCGGTCCGGCACGGCCACGCTGACCGCTATGCGGCGCCTGGGTCGCGAGCATCCCATCGAGGTCGTGGGCGCGAAGTTGCGTGAGATGATGCCCTGGCTGAAGAAGGACCGGCTGGTCGATCAGACCCGCAACTGATCACCGACCTTCTTTCGCCGAGTACCACGGGCGGGGCCTGGCGTCCCGCCCGACTTTCATTGACGGTGCCCCGTGCCTGATAATCATCCGTTGATCGCCCGCGAGGGCTGGGTGCACCTAGCCGTTATCCTTGGCCTGGCGCTGGGTGGTACTTGGCTCTTCGCCCTTTGGTCGCTTCCCCTGTGGGTGTTGGCGATCTTCGTCCTGCAGTTCTTCCGGGACCCCGCACGGCAACCCCCACAGACGCCCGGCGTGGTGATCTCGCCCGCCGATGGGCGTGTGGTGGCCGTGGAACAGGGGCAAGATCCCTACCTGAATCGCCGCGCCCTGAAGATCAGCATTTTCATGAACGTCTTCAACGTGCACTCCAACCGCAGTCCGCTCGCGGGCCGGGTGCGCAACCGCTGGTATCACCCGGGGAGTTTCTTGAACGCGGCCCTATCCAAGGCATCCCTGGAGAATGAGCGGCTCGCCCTCTGGATCGAGGCGGACAGCGGCGAGGACGTGGTCTGCGTCCAGGTGGCGGGGCTCATCGCCCGGCGGATCTTGTGCTACGTGAACCCGGACGACTTGCTGGTCCGGGGCCAGCGCTACGGCTTCATCCGCTTCGGCTCCCGGGTAGATGTCTACCTTCCGCCGCAGAGCATCCCGTTGGTGACCGTGGGCGATCGCGTCACCGGCGGCCTCGCCGTCGTGGCACGCCTGGCGGGCAACGCTCCGCACTGAGACCCGAGCGACCGTCTGTGCGTAGAATGGCGCGATGAGCTACTCCAGTCCCAAGCCGCGCTTCCTCTCCGGCGGGCGAATCCGGCGCAACGGCATCTTCTGGCTACCCAACGCCATCACCACCTTGGCGCTGTTCTCCGGCTTCTATGCCATCGTGCAGGCCATGAACACGCGCTTTGACCTGGCCGCCGAGGGGATTTTGGCCGCCATGGTGTTCGACGGCCTGGACGGGCGCGTCGCGCGGCTCACCCGGACGCAAAGCGCCTTTGGTGCCGAGTACGACAGCCTCTCCGACATGGTGTCCTTCGGTGCGGCGCCGGCACTGGTGATCTACGAGTGGGCCCTGAAGGGGATGGGCAAATTGGGCTGGGTGGCCGCCTTCCTCTACTGTGGCTGTGCGGCCCTGCGCCTGGCGCGCTTCAACACCACGCTCGCCACCATGGACAAGCGCTTTTTCCAGGGCCTTCCCAGTCCGGCCGCCGCTGGGCTGCTGGCGGCCTTCGTCTGGACAGTGGAGTCCTTCCACATGGACCCGTCATTGTTGCGCTGGGTCGCCTCGGCGCTAGCGGTGTTCGCGGGCCTCACCATGGTGAGCAACATTCGCTTCTACAGCGGCAAAGGCATCAATTTTCGCCGCAGCGTTCCCTTCTTCGTCGTAGTGCTCATCGTGCTGAGCATCATTGCCTTGATCGAGGTGGCGAGCAGCCTCCCCCAACTACTCTTCGCAGGCTTCGTGGTCTACGCGCTGTCGGGGTATGTCGGCTCGCTGCTCGGCCGCCTGCGGCCGCGGCCCCCGGCGCCACTCCCAGCGCCCTCTCTACCGCCGGATGGGCTCTGAAGCCGGGGGTGCCGGGAAGCGGCCTGCGCTGTACTAGCCCTTGAGCAAGCCGTAGAGCGTGTCCTTCAGGCCTACCCGCTTGTGCTTCAATTCTGCCAGAGCGTCATCGGCACAATTCTCGAGGCCGTCCTCGATGCGCACAATTTGTTTGTCCAGGGTTTCGTACTGACTGAAGAGACGCGCGAAGTGCGTATCCCCCTGCTTTAATTCGTGGATGCGCTCGCGTAGTTCGGGGAATTCCTTGCCAAGGGCATGGTGTTCGACGGGCATCGTTCTTCCCTCGCGTGGTGCGACCCTAAAGGGGTTGCAGGGTTTTGCCGGGTAATTAAACGGAAAAAATCTTTCCGGGGTTCAAGATGTTGAGCGGGTCAAGCGCCTGCTTGATCTGTCGCATGACAGTCACAGCCTCGCCGTGCTCGGCCACAAGGAATTTCTGCTTGCCGAGCCCGATGCCGTGCTCCCCGGTGCAAGTGCCGTCGAGGGCCAGCGCGCGCAGGATTAGGCGTTCGTTGAGGCGCTCGGCCTCGGCCAACTCCGCGGGATCGTCTCGGTTAATCAGGAAGCCCAGGTGGAAGTTGCCGTCCCCCACGTGGCCCACCAGCGGTGCGATGAGGAAGCTCTGTTTCAAGTCCGCCTTGGTTTCCAGAATGCACTGCGTGAGTTTGGAGATGGGGACACAGACATCCGTGGCCCAGATCTCGCAGCCCGGGCGCAGGGCCTTGTTGGCATAGGTGACGTCGTGTCGGGCGGTCCACAGGGCCGTGCGTTCTTCCTGCCGCGTGGCCCAGCGGAACTCACCGCCGTCGTTGTCCGCCGCCAGCGACTGCACCAGTTCGGCCTGTTCCTTGACGCCGGCCTCCGTGCCATGGAACTCGATGAAGAGGGTGTCCTTGACCGGATAGGAGAGGTTGGAGAAGCGGTTGACCGCATCCATCTGCACGTCATCGAGCAACTCGATCCGGGCCACGGGCACGCCCAGCTGGATGGTGGAGATCACCGTGTCCACCGCGCCCTTGATCGAGCCGAAGGAGCAGACGGCGGCGGCGATGGCTTCGGGCAGCCCGTAGAGCCGCAGGGTCACCTCGGTGATGATGCCGAGCGTGCCCTCGCTGCCCACGAACAGGCGCGTGAGGTCGTAGCCGGCGGCGGATTTCCGCGCCCGGCGCGAGGTGCGGATGATGCGCCCGTCGGCCATCACCACGGTGAGTGCGAGCACGTTCTCGCGCATGGTGCCGTAGCGCACCGCGTTGGTACCCGAGGCGCGGGTGGCCGCCATACCGCCCAGGGAAGCGTCTGCGCCCGGGTCGATGGGGAAAAATAGGCCCTGCTCGCGGATAAACTCGTTGAGTTGCTTGCGCGTCACCCGGGCCTGGACGGTCGCATCCAGGTCCTCGGCATTCACGCGAAGCACCTGGTTCATGTTCGCCAGGTCGACCACGACGCCACCGTGGGTGGGGATCACCGCGCCCTCCAGCGAGGTTCCCGTGCCGTAGGCCACCACCGGGGTGCGATGGGCGGCGCAGATGCGCACGATCTCGGCCACTTCCTCGGTACTGTTCGGGAACGCCACGGCGTCCGGGCGGTGCGGGTGGTGCCAGGACTCGTCACGGCTGTGGTGGTCGCGCACACCCGTGCTCACGGACAACCGATCTCCCAGCAGAACCCGCAATTGATCGATGGCGGTCTGTACTTCCACGGCGGCGAGGCTCATTTTGTATTCAATCTCCTGAAGCCGGGCGGATCCTCCCCGGGCGGCGGCGCGGGCACCAGACATGGGCCCATCTGCTCTAACTCCCCCTGCTAGTGCCACGCCGGTCCCCTGGCAACCCAAGGCCAGCGACCGCTTGCGCCCGAGGGAGTTATTTCGGTGCACGCCCAAGCTTGCAACCGAGGGAGCTAGTTCGGTGCACGCCCAAGCTTGCACCTGCGGCCCCAGGAGGTTATCATTTTTTGATGCGCCAGAAATCATGCCAAGCAGCCTTGCGCGGTTCGCCGGTGATCCCGGCCGTTCTGCCCCCCTCTTTCCGCCTCTGCCTGGGCGGCGGGCTGCTGCTGCGCGGCGGCGCGCGCTAACACCCCCTCCCCCTCAGCAGTACCCCCGGATTCCGAGCCATAGCCCGGAACGACCCTACTGTGCTCGCCTGCGCAGCGCAGGCGGAGCCTGACAGGAGTTTCCCATGAAAGATCATCTCTTGATTTTCGATACGACCCTTCGCGACGGTGAGCAGAGCCCCGGCGCCTCCATGACCCAGGAGGAGAAGTTGCGCATCGCCAAGCAACTCGAGCGGTTGCGCGTGGACGTGATCGAGGCGGGCTTCCCCGCCGCCAGCAACGGCGATTTCGAGGCGGTGAGCGCCATCGCCGCGGCGGTGAAGGACAGCATCGTATGCGGGCTTGCCCGCGCCAACGATCACGACGTGCGCCGCGCCGGCGAGGCGCTGCGTTCGGCCGCCGCGGGGCGGATTCACACGTTCATCGCCACCTCGCCCATCCACATGGAGCGCAAACTGCGCATGTCCCCGGAGCAGGTGATCGAGCAGGCCGTGCGTGCCGTGCGACTGGCCCGGGAGTACCGCGATGATGTGGAGTTCTCTCCCGAGGACGCGGGCCGCTCCGAGGTGGACTTCCTCTGCCGTATCCTCGAGCAGGTCATCGACGCAGGGGCCACGACGATCAATGTGCCCGATACCGTGGGCTATACCATGCCGGAGCAGTTCGGCAACCTCATTCGCACGCTCCGCGAGCGGATCCCCAACGCGGACAAGGTGGTATGGTCGGTGCACTGTCACAACGACCTTGGGCTGGCGGTGGCCAATTCGCTCTCTGCGGTGATGGCTGGGGCGCGCCAGGTAGAGTGCACGATCAACGGCCTGGGCGAGCGCGCCGGCAATGCTGCCCTCGAGGAGATCGTCATGGCCGTGCGGACGCGCCAAGACTTCTTCCCCTGCCGCACGCGCGTGGACACCACACAAATCATGGCTGCCAGCCGTTTGGTCTCGGGGATAACCGGGTTCCCGGTGCAGCCCAACAAGGCCATCGTGGGTGCCAACGCCTTCGCCCACGAATCGGGCATCCACCAGGACGGTGTCATCAAGAACCGGGAAACCTACGAGATCATGCGCGCCGAGGACGTGGGGCTTACCGCCAACCGGCTGGTACTCGGCAAGCTCTCGGGGCGTAACGCCTTCCGCCAGCGGCTGCGCGAACTGGGCATCGAGCCCGCCAGCGAGGAGGCCGTCAACGCCGCCTTTGCGCGCTTCAAGGACCTGGCCGACCGGAAATCGGAGATCTTTGACGAGGACCTCCAGATGCTGATCGGCGAGGAGGCCGTCACGCACGCGCACGAACACTTCAAGCTCGTGTCCCTCATGGCCCGCAGCGAAACCGGCGAAACCCCATCGGCTCGGGTGGTACTCGCCGCTGACGGTGCCGAGCACTGCGCCGAGTCCCTGGGCAGCGGACCCGTGGATGCGATCTTCCGCGCGATCGAGAGCGTGGTCACCAGCAATGCCGAACTGCAACTTTTCTCGATCAGCAACATCACCAGCGGCACGGATTCCCAAGGTGAGGTTACGGTCCGGCTTAAGAAAAACGGCCGTATCGTCAACGGGCTGGGCGCGGACACCGACATCGTAGTGGCTTCTGCCAAGGCCTATATCAACGCGCTGAACAAGCTCCACAGCACCCCGGAAAAGCTCAACCCGCAACTCTAGTCAAACCTCTCTGGAGGGAGCCCGAGGGGCCCCTCCGGCTCAAGGAGTGAGCAACCGATGCCCGATACTTCAACCGCGGCCCGGGTCCCCCATCGCATCGTCATCGTCGGTGGTGGCGCGTCCGGGCTCGAACTGGCTACCCGACTGGGTGACAGCCTGGGCCGGCGGGGCCAAGCGCTGGTGACGCTGGTGGACCAGTCGCGCACCCACCTGTGGAAACCCCTGTTGCACCAGGTGGCCGCCGGCAGCATGGACCTCAATGACCACGAACTCGACTACCTCGCGCAGGCGCGCTGGCACCACTTCCGCTTCCGCCTGGGCCGCATGCAAGGGCTCGACCGCGCCGCCCGGCAGGTATCGCTCGCCCCCACGTTGGACGCCAGCGGGCGAGAAGTGATTCCGGCCAGCACGCTGCCCTACGACACGCTGGTTCTGGCCCTGGGCAGCACGACGAATGATTTCGGTACGCCCGGGGCCGCCGCCCACGCCATCGCCCTGGATAGCCCCGCCCAGGCGGCACTCTTCCACAGCCGCCTGATCGATGCCTGCTTGCGCGCCAACAACCAAGCCACGGCGCTAACGCCCTCGCAGTTGCGCATCGCCATCATCGGTGCCGGCGCCACGGGGGTTGAACTGTCCGCGGAACTGCACAACACAGTGCGGGAACTGGTGGCCTTCGGCCTGGAGCGCATCGATCCCGCTCGGGACATTCGGATTACCCTGGTGGAGGCTGCCCCACGCATCCTGCCGGCGTTGCCCGACGGTCTCTCCGATGCCACAGTGAAGCTGCTCGAGCGCCTCGGCGTGACCGTACGGGTGGGCGAGCGGGTGACCGAGGTCGGGCCCGAGGGGCTGCGGACGGCGAGCGGTCTGGAGATCCCCGCGGAGCTTACCGTCTGGGCCGCGGGCATCAAGGCCCCAGAGTTCCTGCAAGGCATCAGCGGCCTGGAGAGCAACCGGCTGAACCAGTTGTTGGTGCAGAGCACCCTGCAGACGACCCTCGATCCGGACATCTTCGCCATGGGCGACTGCGCAAGCTGTCCCTGGCCAGGGCACGACACAGCGGTGCCCCCACGGGCGCAGGCGGCGCACCAGCAAGCCTCGCACCTCTACCGGCAACTGGCCCGTCGCCTGCGCGGCCAGCCACTGCAGCCCTATACCTATCGAGACTTCGGCTCACTGGTTTCCCTGGGCAAGTTCAGTACCGTGGGCAGCCTCATGGGCGCGGTCACGCGCGGCAGCCTGATGATCGAGGGTTACTTTGCCCGGATCATGTATCTGTCGCTCTACAAGATGCATGAGTACGCGCTGCACGGTGGCGCCAAGGTGGTTCTGGACACCGCTGCCCGCCTGATCACCCGGCGCACCTCGCCGCACGTGAAGCTGCACTGAGCGGCGGGCCGGGGTGGGGCGCCGGCGGCGGGATTTGCAGTATCCTCGCCGCTTGTCCCACTTCCGCGCCCGACCATTCTGTGATCGAGCTCCGTTCCGTCAGCATCGCCGGGACCCGCGCCGCAGGGCTTACCCTGGCCCTGACCTGGGTGCTAATCTTGGCCGGCTGCGCTGCGCCGCCGCCCGCGGCTCATCTGGACCCCGCAGCCAGCGCGCAGGCTCAAGCCGCCCGCCGCCTAAGTGACGCCGGGCTACTCGCCTACTTGCTGTCGCAGGGCAGCCCCGGTCCTGCGCCGCGCTGGGACCTGCGCGATCTCACGCTCACGGCATTCTATTTCCACCCGGAGGTCCAACTCGGTCGCGCGCAGGAGGCGCTGGCCACCGAGCGCGCGGCGCTGGCGCTGCTGCCTGGGGCGCCGACTCTGCGCCCGCGCCTGGAGCGCCACAGCGACGCGCTGGTGAGCGATAGGCACTGGAGCGCCGGCCTTACCCTGGAAGTGCCGCTCACCGATGGCAGCCGGCGACAGGCCCAGGCGGCCGAGGCTACTTTTCTGGTGGCGGCACAGCAGGCGCGCACGGGCCAAGTGGCTTGGCAACTGCGTAGCAGGCTCCGGGCACGGCTGTGCGACCTGTGCGAGGCCCGGGAACTCCGCTCCCTGGTCGTGCAGGAACTGGCACAGGAGGAACACCTCCAATTGCTCCTGGAACACCGCGTCGCTGCCGGGTACGCCAGCGCGCCGGAGGCACAGGCACAGGCCCGGCTGGCGAAGCAGGTCGCCGGCGCCCTGGCGGGTATTGACGCCCGCACGCGCGAGGACCAAGCCGGCCTGGCCGCTGCCCTCGGGCTCCCCGCATCCGCACTCGCGGCCGGCGAGCCTGCTTGCGACGGGCTCGATGAAGCGCCCGCGGGCCAATCGCCGGAATTCTGGCGCGCGCAGGCCCTGCGCGGGCGCCTGGATCTGCGCGAGCGCCTGCTGGAGTTCGCTGCGGCTGATGCGGCCGTGCGCGTGGAGGCAAGCCGCCGGCTGCCCACACTGAGCCTCGAGCCGGGGTTCCTGTGGGATCGTGGTGATCGGATCTGGTCGCTGGTGGGCAATTTACTGCTGCCCCCGGCGCTCACCAACGCACCTGCTATCCGCGAGGCGGTCGCTCGGCGCGAGGTTCAGGCGAAGAGCTTTCTCGGAGTCCAGGCGCGAGTCCTGGGGGAGTGGGACGGCGTGCGGCTCCGCTTAGCTGCCGCGCGTGAGGCGCGCGTGCGAACGGCCGAACTAGGCGCCGGCGCCCAGCGCGCCCTCGAAGCCCTGCAACGGCGCTTCGAGGCAGGCGACGCGGACCGCGTCGAGCTGCTGCGCGCCGCACTCGCTGGCTCCGCTGCGCTGCGCGCGCAAGTTGAGGCGAGGGGGGCTGCGCGCCGAGCGCTAGGCGCCCTGGAAGACCTCTTGCAAGAACCCCTCACCGGCGCTCCATTGAGCTTCCCGCCGCTGGCGCCCGCAATGATGCCGCCTCCGAACCAGGAGGCAGCGTGAGCACCCCGCGCAGCGCCTACGTCATCGGCTTCATGGCCTTAGTCATTGCCGGACTCAGCTTCGCGCTGGTGTACTTTGCCCGTGATGAACTGCACCTGGCACCGGACCGGCACGACGACGATATCACACGGCGCTCGGCGCTCAGCATCGAGGCGGGCTATCCCACCGTTAAGGTCAGCGGTGCATCCCAGGCAGCGAGCGGGATCCAGACCCGGGTGCTGGCGCCGGCGCGGGCACGTCCGACGTTGCGCGTGCACGGCGTGGTGCTCCCAGTACAGGGCCTGCTGGAGATGCGCACGCGATTACGTTCGGCGCTTGCGGAGGTCCAGGCGTTGCAGGCTGCGCAGTCCGCGAGCGCCCAGGAAGCGCGCCGAGTCGAGCGCCTCTTCGACGACGAGCGCAACCTCTCCGAGCGCGCCCTGCAGGCTGCCCGCGCGCAATCGAAACAGGACGCAGCGCGCCTGGCCGCCGCCGCTGAACAGGTCGCCGGCCTGCGCGCCGGTCTGCAGGCAGGCTTCGGTACGGCGCTCGCACGACTCGCCGAGGCGGCAGGCCCCGGTCTGCTGGAGGACCTCGGGGCGCAGCGCCAGGTTCTCGTCCAGGTCGCGGTTCCGGCCGGTGCACCTCAGGGCTGGCTTGCCAGCCTCAAGATAGGACCTGCGGGGCAACCCGGAGCGCTGCGTGGCGCGCGTCTACTCTCCTCCGCCCCCCAGGCCGACGGCAGTCTCTCCGGTGAAACCTACTTGTACGCGGTAGCCCCCGAGGGGCTGCGCGCGGGCATGCGGGTGAGTGGCCACCTGGAGGGAGCCGGGGCCCAGCGCGACGGCGTGGCCGTGCCCGCTTCAGCCGTGATCTGGCACGGCGGCCGGGCCTGGGCCTACGTACGCGAGGAAGACAACGAGTTCGTCCGGCATCCGGTGGCCACGGCGGAGGAAAGCGCCGCGGGTTGGTTCAACGAGTCGGAGTTCGAGCCCGGCGACGAGATCGTGGTCAGTGGAGCGCAGTTGTTGCTCTCCGAGGAGCAGAAGTCTGAGATCCGCAACGAGAACCAGGACTAGGGCCGCTTCCCTGCGGCGGGTGGACACAGCGCTGGCGCGAGTTGATACAGCGCCGTGATCGGCTACGTCGTACGGCAATCCATCCGCCACCCGGGCGTGATGCTGGTGGCGGCGCTGACGGTGGCGCTCTACGGCCTCTACGTCCTGACCCATGCCAGCCTGGACGTGTTCCCTGAGTTTTCGCCCAGCCAGGTGGTGGTGCAGACGGAGGCGCCGGGGCTGTCGGCCGAAATGGTCGAGCGACAGGTCAGCCAGGTGATCGAGAACAGCCTGATGGGGACGCCGGGGCTGGAGTCGCTGCGCTCCCAATCCATACCCGGGCTGTCCGTGGTCACCGTGCTGTTGCGCGAGGGCAGTAGCGTTTACCGAAACCGGCAACTCGTTGCCGAGCGGCTCGCACCCATCGCGGGGCAGTTCCCTGCCGGCATTGCCCCCCCGGTGATCGCACCGCTCACCTCGTCGGCGAGCACCGTCCTCGGCCTGGGGGTTACCTCCGAGCGGCGCAGTCTGATGGACCTGCGTACCCTGGTGGACCGGGTGCTGCGTCCGCATCTGCTGGCCGTCGAGGGTGTCGCCGAAGTCAACGTCTTCGGCGGCGAGGTGCGTCAGTGGCAGATCCAGCCAAATCCCGGCGCCTTGCTGGCCCGCGGCCTGACGGTGCGTGACCTGCTCGAGGCCACACGCGCGGCCAGCGCCCTGCGCTCGGCCGGGTTCCTGCGCAGTGCGAACCAGCACATCATCATCAATGCCGAGGCACAGCCGGCCTCGGTGCGCGAATTGGCCGGACTAGCCCTGCCGCAAGCGCCGGGCCTGCGCCTCTCCGATGTGGCTCGCGTCGTGGAGGCGCCGGCGGCATCCCTATCCGCGGCGGCCATCGATGCTAAGCCCGGCGTTTTTTTGATGGTCCAGGGGCAGTTGGGATCGAACACGCGCGCGGTCACGCTGCACCTGGAAGACGCACTGGAGGAGCTGCGTCCGTTACTGAGCGCCGAGGGCGTCACCCTGCATTCGCGCTTGTTTCGGCCGGCGAACTTCATCGAGACGGCGGTGGCCAACGTCCAGCGCGACCTGTTGCTGGGCTCGGCGCTGGTGGTGGTGGTTCTGTTCCTGTTCCTGTTCAACTATCGCACGGCGCTGATCTGCGCCACGGCCATCCCCACCTCGCTGCTCGGTGCCGTGCTGGTGCTCGATCGCTTCGGGGTTAGCCTGAATATCATGGTGTTGGGCGGGCTCGCCATCGCCTTGGGCGAGGTGGTCGACGATGCGATCATCGACACGGAGAACATCTTTCGGCGGCTGCGCCTGAACCGGGCGCAGCCGGCACCGCGCAGCGGCCTCGACGTGGTGCTCGACGCCTCGGTGGAGGTGCGCAGTTCCGTCGTCTACGCCACCTTCATCGTGGCACTGGTTTTCGTCCCGCTGCTCACCATGCCGGGGGTGGCGGGAAAACTATTCGCCCCCCTGGGGCTGGCCTACATCTCCGCCATCCTTGCCTCCTTGGTCGTAGCCATCACGCTCACGCCCGCCCTGTGCCTGTTGCTGCTGTCCTCTGGCTCGCTACAGGTCGAGGATCCCCCACTGGTGCGCTGGCTCAAGCCGCGCTATCTGTCGCTGTTGCGCCGCATCGAGCGGGCGCCCGGGAAGGTGGTGAGCGTCGTGTTCACGGTGGTCGCGGCCGGCGTTTGCCTGCTGCCGTTGTTTTCTGGCGAGTTCATCCCCGCCCTGAAGGAAGGCCACTACATCATCCATATGACGGCCGTGCCTGGGACCGCCGAGGCGGAATCCCTGCGCGTGGGGCAGCGCGTGGCCCGGGCCATCGGCGCCATCCCCGGGGTGCGCTCGGTGGCACAGTGGGTGGGCCGCGCCCCGAACGGCGCGGACACCTTCGGGCCGCACTACAGCGAGTTCGAAGTCGACATCGGTGAACTGCCTGGGCGCGAGCAGGTGCGCATATTGGCGCGTATTCGCGACGTTCTCGGCGGCGAGGCGGGCGGCGGATTTCCGGGGGTTGCTTTCGCCGTCAACACGTTCCTCACCGAGCGCATCGAGGAGACGATCTCAGGCTTCGCCGCGCCGGTGGCGGTGAGCCTGTTCGGTCCCTCGCTCGATCTGCTCGACCGCGACGTGAAGCAGGTGGCCCGGGCGCTGGGCGCTGTGCCCGGTGCGCGCGACGTACAGGTGCAGGCGCCGCCGGGCACGCCAGAACTCACTATTCGGCTGCGCCCCGAGCGCGCCGCAGCGCTGGGTATCACCCCGCTGGAAATGGTGGAGTCCGTGCAGGCGGCGTACGAGGGTGTGGCGGTCGGGCAGATCTACGAGGGTAGCCACGCGGTGAGCGTGGTGGTGATTCTGGACGCCGCGCTGCGCGAGCGCCTGAGCGAGGTGGGCCAGTTGCGGCTGCGCGCGCCGGGCGGGCGGCAGGTGGAACTGGCCGAGGTAGCGGACATTGCCATGACCAGTGGCCGCCACAAGATCCTGCATCAGGGTGCACGGCGCATGCAGAGCGTGACGGCTTCGGTGGTGGGACGGGATCTGGGGCAGTTCGAGCAGGGTCTGCGTGCGCGCCTCGCTCAACTGAAACTCTCGCCGGGAACCTTCGTCAGCCTCGGTGGCACCGCCGCCGCCCAGGCCCAGGCGCGCAGCGACCTGCTGGCGCACTCCTGCATCGCCGGGGTCGGGATTCTTTTGTTGCTCTATGTGGCTTTTGGCAATCTGCGCAACCTGGGCATTACGCTGCTGAACCTCCCCTTCGCGCTGGTCGGCGGGGTGTGTGCGGTCTTTCTGGAGGGGGGCTGGCTCTCCCTGGGGTCGCTAGTGGGCTTCGTGACCCTTTTCGGCATCACATTGCGCAACTCGATCATGCTGGTGTCCCACTACCAGCACTTGGTAGCGGACGAGGGACTGCCCTGGGACGCGGCCACGGCGCTGCGGGGAGCGGCCGAGCGGCTGCCCTCGATTCTAATGACGGCCCTGGTGACGGCGCTGGGGCTCCTGCCCCTGGCACTGGGCAGCGGCGAGCCCGGACGTGAGATCGAGGGGCCCATGGCCACCATCATCGTGGGCGGGCTGGCTACCTCGACGCTGCTCAACTTGCTCGTGCTGCCCACGGTGTTGCTGCATTTCGGGCGTTTCCGGGCGTTTCCGGGCGGCGCCGGTCGAAGCCGGGCGCCGTCCACCGCCCAGCAGGGACCCGACCCCGGGCACGGATGATAAGATTCCCGCTCCCCACCACTGACCCCGCAACGAGGAACTATGGCCACCATCGAGCTCACCACCGAGGGATTCGACCGGACGGCATCCGGCGAGGCCATGGTGGTCGTCGACTTCTGGGCTCCCTGGTGCGGCCCGTGCAGGCAGTTCGCGCCGGTTTTCGAGGCGGCCTCAGACAAGTTCTCGGGCGCGGTGTTCGGCAAGGTCAACGTCGATGAGCAGCAGGAACTGGCCAGTATGTTCGGCGTTCGTTCCATCCCGACCCTGATGATCATGCGTGAGAAGGTAGTGCTCTTCTCGCAGGCGGGCTCGCTTCCCACCGGGCAGTTGAGTGAGTTGTTGGAGCGGGCCGCGGCGCTGGACATGGCGCAGGTCCACCGTGAGATCGCCGAGGGCGCGGGCGATGCAGGCGACGCTGGCGGCACCGGCGGCGCCTGAGGGGCTTTGCGCGTGCCGGGGCGTGGAGTGGGGGCGCCAGCGGGGTGGAATCGGACTAGAATACGACGCTTCTGAGGCTGGTCCGTTTATCGGGTTGAAGCCTCTTCTTCGAGACCGCGCCGAACCCATGAATCCATCCCCCCTTATGCTGGCGCGCCCCGCGCGCCGCGTTGCCACCTTAATTGTCGTCGTTTTGCTGAGCGGCTGCGACAAGCTCGGCATCGGTACCACGCCCGAGGCCAAACCTAGTGCGGGGACCGCCGCTGCCGCGCCCAAGCCCATGGCCTTGCCCGTACGAGCGGTGACGGCGGCCACGACTGTCGTGGAGGACGAACTGAGCGCCGTGGGCACGCTGAACGCGGCCGAGTCCGTGATGGTGCGTCCCGAGATCGCTGGACGCGTCACGGAATTGCCCTTCAAGGAAGGCCAAGTGGTGCCCAAGGGGGGGAAGGTCGTGCTCATCGACGCCTCCGAACTCCAGGCAGCCGCCGCGGCAAGCCGCGCGGATGCCTCCACCGAGCGGCTCAAGTACAGCCACGCGCGCGAATTGCTGGATAAGAACTTCATCAGTCAGGAAGCGGTCGATGTTGCGCGCGGCGCCATGGAGAAGGCCCAGGCCCGGGTCCAGGAGGACGAGGCGCGGTTGGCCAAGACGGTGATCCGGGCGCCCTTCCCCGGCATACTGGGCCTGCGCCAGATCAGCCCGGGCGCCTACGTCAAGGCGGGCGACGACGTGGTGCGTCTGGAGAACGTGAGTTCACTGAAGCTGGATTTCCGGGTGCCGGAGATGTATGCCTCACGCATCCACGCCGGGCAGACGGTGTCGGTGCGTACCGACGCCTTCCCGGGCGTTAAATTTGCCGGCCAGGTCTATGCCACGGAGCCCGGGCTCGACGAGAAGACCCGCACGGTGGTGGCGCGCGCCGAAGTCGCCAATGTCGACGGGCGCCTTCGCCCCGGGATGTTTGCCCGCGTGGGCCTGCTGCTGGAGACGCGGCCCAAGGCCGTGGTCGTGCCGGAGCAGGCGATCTGGCCGCAGGGGCGCGACAGTTTCGTCTACCGGGTGGTCGACGGCAAGGCGGCACTCACCAAGGTGGTGATCGGCGTGCGCAGCCCGGGTCAGGTCGAGATCGCAGGCGGTGTGCAACCCGGCGAGTGGGTCGTCACCGATGGCCAGATGAAGATCAAGGACGGGGCGCCGGTCACCGTGCTGCCGGCCGCGCCAGCACCTGCCGCTTCAGCACCGGCCAAAGGAGGCTAGGCACATGGGTCTGTCCGATATCTCCATCAAGCGCCCGGTGCTGGCCACCGTGATGAGCCTGATGATCGTGCTGGTGGGCTACCTGTCCTACGTGCGCATGCCGGTGCGCGAGTACCCCAACATCGATCCGCCGGTGGTCTCCGTGCGCACGGTGTACAAGGGGGCCACCTCGCAGGTGGTGGAAAGCGCCATCACCCAGCCGCTTGAGGATTCTCTCTCGGGCATCGAGGGTATCAAGACCATCAAGTCCCAGAGCCGTGAAGAGGTGAGTCAGATCACGGTGACCTTCCTCACCACGCGCGACGTGGAGGGGGCGGCCAACGACGTGCGCGACCGTGTGGCGCGTATCAAGAAGACACTGCCCAAGGCAGCCGACGATCCCGTCGTATCCAAGATCGAGGCGGACGCGCAGCCCGTCATGTGGCTTGCGCTCACCAGCGAGCGCATGTCCGCGATGGAACTGACGGACTACGCCGACCGCTACCTCACTGATTCGCTGAAGGCGCTACCGGGTGTGGCCTCGGTGATCATTGGCGGGGAGCGCAAGTACTCCATGCGGGTTTGGCTGGACCGTGACCGTCTGGCTTCCCAGGGGCTTACCGCCCAGGACGTGGAGGATGCGCTCAACCGGCAGAACCTGGAGTCCGCCGCCGGGCGTATCGAGAGCACGCAGCGCGAGTTCACCGTGCAGGCGCGAACGGATCTGCGCTCGCCCGAGGAATTCAACAACATGATCATCTCGCAGGTGAACGGCTACCCCGTTCGCCTGAAGGACGTGGGCTACGCAGCGCCCGGCCCCTACGAGAACCGGAAGATCATCCGGGTCAACGGCACCGACGGTTTGGGCCTGGGCATCGTCAAGCAATCCACCGCCAACACCCTGGAGGTGGCGCGCGCCGTCAAGGAACTGCTGCCCCGCCTACAGGAATCGGCGGGACGTGATGGCGCCAAGATGTGGATTGCCGTGGATACGTCGCAGTTCATCGAATCCTCCATATCCTCGGTGTACCGGACCATTCTGGAAGCGATGGCGCTGGTGGTGCTGGTGATCTTCCTGTTCCTGCGTGAGGTGCGTGCCACACTAATTCCGGCCATCACCATCCCGGTTTCGCTCATTGGGCACTTCACCTTCCTGAAGATCATGGGGTTCTCGGTCAACACCTTGACCCTGCTGGGGGTGGTGCTCGCCATTGGTCTGGTGGTCGACGATGCCATCGTGGTGCTGGAGAACATCCATCGGCACATCGAGGAGGGGATGCAGCCCTTCAAGGCGGCCCTGCGTGGTAGTCGCGAGATCGCCTTCGCGGTCATTGCCATGACCATAACGCTGGCGGCGGTGTTCACCCCCCTCGCGTTCATGCAGGGGAACACCGGACGACTGTTCACCGAGTTCGCACTCACCGTGGCCACCTCGGTGCTGGTGTCAGGATTCGTCGCGCTGTCACTGACGCCCATGATGTGCTCGATCATCTTCACCAGCGGCGAACACGGTTGGATCTACCGCAAGACCGAGCCCTTCTTCGTGGGGCTGAACAACACCTATCGGCGGGCCTTGAAGGCGACGCTCCGCCACCGGTGGGTGGTGGGCGTCGTGTTCGCGGCAGTCCTTGGGGGGCTGGTTTTCTCCCTGGGCAAGCTTAAGTCCGAACTCTCTCCGGTGGAAGATCGCAGCATCTTCCTTGCCTTCGTGGTCGCCCCGGAAGGCTCCACCATGAAGTACACCGATGCCTATATGCACTCGGTGGAGAAAATTCTCTCGGACATCCCGGAAATCGACACCGCCTTCGCCGTGGTGGCTCCGGGCCTGGAGCGGCCCAACCCGGTGAACCTGGGCATCGCCTTCGCGGTGTTGAAGCCCTGGGAAAAGCGTACCCGCAGTCAGCAACAGATCACCAAGGAACTCGGACCCAAGCTATACGGCGGGCTGCCGGGCGTGCTGTCCTTCGCGCTTAACCCACCCTCGCTCGGTCAGGGTCTCCTCGACAAGCAGGTTCAATACGTGCTCTACGGGAGTACCTACGAGCAGTTGCAGGGCATGCTCGGCAAGGTGATGCCCAAGCTCGCGCAATATAAAGGGATCACCGGTCTGGACAGTGACCTCAAGCTGAACAAGCCGCAGTTCGCGGTGCAGATCGACCGTGACAAGGCCGCGGCGCTGGGCATTTCCATGGAGACCGTGGGCCACACCCTGGAGACCCTCCTGGGGGGCCGCGACGTCACGCGCTACAAGCACGAAGGCAAGCAGTACGATGTGGTGGTGCAGGTGGAGGATGACCGGCGGCGCCAGCCCAGCGACCTAACCTCCCTCTACGTGCGCGGCGCGGATGGTTCGCTAAACCAACTCTCCAACGTGGTGACGCTGACCGAGACGGTTGCGCCGAAGGAGCTCAACCACTTTAACAAGCTGCGCGCGGCGGTGATCAACGGCAACGTTGCAGCTGGCGCTAGCCTGGGCGAAGTGCTCGGTCAGATCGACGCGACGGTAAAGGCCGAGCTCGACCCGGGCGTGCACACGGACCTGGACGGCGCTTCGCGGGAATTCAAGGAATCCAGCGGGCAACTCTGGCAAACCTTCCTGCTGGCCCTGATCTTCATCTACCTCGTGCTCGCGGCGCAGTTCGAGAGCTTCGTGGGGCCGATGGTGATCATGCTGACGGTGCCGCTGGCCATGACCGGCGCCGTGCTCGTGATGTGGCTCAACGCTAGCCTGGACCGTGGCGGCTCACTCAACGTCTATAGTCAGATCGGTCTGGTCATGCTGGTGGGCCTGATCACCAAGCATGGGATCCTGATCGTCGAGTTCGCCAATCAGCTGCGAGCGCAGGGCGTCGAGAAATTCGATGCCATCGTCGAAGCGGCCACGCTGCGGCTGCGCCCTATCCTCATGACCACGGCGGCCATGGTGCTGGGTGCCCTCCCCCTTGCCTTCGCCCATGGCGCCGGTAGCGAGTCGCGCCAAGCGATCGGCTGGGTGGTCGTGGGGGGGCTAACCCTGGGGACCCTCTTGACGCTCTTCGTGATCCCGACCTTCTACTCTGTGATGATTCGGCAGGTCCGCCTGCCTCACCTGGAGGACGATGTCGTGCTGCCCGCCTCCGTGTCTGCCCAGCACCCCTGATGGCGGCCTCGGAGCTACTGGGTCTCTCCGGCCTGGAAGTCCTGACGCGATTGCTAAACGGGGCTGGCGAGGGGCCGGCCATGGGCGAGGCCTTGGATTTCCAACTGCTCGAGGTGGCCAGGGCCGGGCGGTGTTCGGGGGAACACCCGACGCGCGGTTCTATAATCCCCTGGGTTCCGTGCACGGCGGCTACGCGGCCACCCTGCTCGACAGTTGCATGGGGTGTGCCGTGCATTCCACCCTGGACCCGGGACAGCTCTTCACCACGGTTGAATTGAAGGTCAACTTCGTGCGACCGCTCAATGAGCAGACCGGCCCGGTGCGGGCCGAGGGCCGCATCCTGCACTGTGGCCGGCAGATCGCCACCGCCGAGGGCTTCCTGCGCGATGGCCAGGGGCGCCTGCCGGCCCACGGTAGCACCACCTGTTTGGTCATGAACCCGCCGGCGGGCTGAGGGCCACCGCGCGAGGTCGTGGCCTCCCATGCTTGCCCGCCCCGCACCGCTGTTGGTCGTCGAAGGCCTCACCCGGGTCTACGGCGGCCCCTCGGGCCGACCGGTTCTCACCGGCGTGGACCTGACCCTGGGTTCTGGCGATTACCTGGCGATCATGGGGGAGTCGGGCGCAGGAAAATCCACGCTGCTTAATCTTGTCGCCGGGCTTGAGCGACCGGATTCGGGAACTGTACTGCTGGCGGGGCAGTCCCTGGGGGGGCTCTCCGATGCGGCGCTGGCTGGGCTGCGCTGCCGGGAGATCGGTTTCGTGTTCCAGGCCTTCCACCTCCTTCCCTACCTCAACGTGTCGCAGAACGTCGGCTTACCCCTGTTGCTCGGCGGGGTGCCGCGACGAGCGGCACGGGGCGCAGTCGATGCCATACTCGAGGCGGTGGGTCTGGCCGGGCGCGCGGAGGCCATGCCGCGTGAACTCTCTGGCGGGGAGTTGCAGCGCGTGGCCGTGGCGCGTGCGTTGGTGCACCGGCCCCGTCTGGTACTGGCCGACGAACCCACCGGAAACCTCGACGCCCGCGCTGGCGCTCAGGTCTTGGAGCTGTTGGCGCGCTGCATCCGCGAGCAGGGCGGCTGCGGTCTCCTGGTGACTCACTCGCGCCATGCGGCGGCCACGGCGGATCGGATCCTGGTACTCGCGGACGGGCGCCTGACTGAGACCGTTGGCGGCGCATGTTAGGGCTTTGGTGGCGCGGCTTGGCCAGCCTGCGCGCGCGCAGCCTGCTCAGCGTGGCTGCCATCGCCCTGGGGGTCGCTCTGGGGTTCGGGGTGCAGTTGCTCCACGGCGTCGCCGTCGAGGAGATGTCGCTGGCGGTCGTCCGCCTGTCTGGCGATGCCGACTTGAGCGTCACGGGGCCTCGCATGGGGCTCCCCGAGGGCTTATATGGTCGGCTCGCCGCTCTGCCCGAGGTGGCTGCGGCAAGCCCTGTTTTGCAAGGAGAAGTGCGCCTGCAAGGGCACCCTGGCCATTTCCCCCTCCTGGGGCTCGACGCCTTCCAGGCGCAGGCGGTGCAGCCCCGTCTGGTGGGCCGCCCCCGCGAGCGGCTCGACCTGCTGCGCGGGGACCGCGTTTTTATCACCCCGGCGCTGGCCGCCGAACTGGGCGAACACACCGAGGGGACCTTGCGTCTGCAGCAGGGGTTGGCCTATCGCGAGCTTCGCGTTGCCGGCGAGATCGCCGGTGCGGCGCCGGGGGAGCGCCTGCTGGTCGTAGACATCGCGGCTGCGCAGCAACTGTTTCATCGCTTTGGCTATCTGAGCGCGGTGCACCTGCGCTTAGCCCCCGGTGTTTCCGCGCCGGAGTTCGCCCGCCGGTTGCAAGCGGAACTGCCACCCGGGGTGGAGGTCGGCAGCCCTGCGGCCGCGGGCCAGCGCCAGGCGGCCCTGTCGCGCGCCTACCGGGTGAATCTGCAGGTGCTCGCGCTGGTATCGCTGTTCACCGGCGGACTCCTGGTGTTCTCTACCCAGGCGCTGTCGGTCCTCGCGCGGCGCCCGCAACTCGCCTTGCTGCGGGTGCTCGGGTTGCCCGCCAAGCGCCTTCTGGTCCTGGTTTTAGCGGAAGGCGCCGGCCTGGGCGTGCTGGGTTCTGCGCTGGGCCTGCTGGCGGGTTGGTTACTGGCGGCGGCGCTGCTTTGGCGCTTCGGTGCCGGACTGGGCAACGCCAGCCTGTCCGGCACGGGGTCCCTGCCCTGGCCCGAGCCCTGGAGCGCGCTGGTATTCCTCCTCCTCGGCACCGCCGCGGCCGCAGCCGGCAGCCTTGCACCGGCGCTGGAGGCCGCCCGCATGGAACCCGGACGCGCGCTCAAGGCGGGCGACGAGCAACGCATGTTGGCACCGCTGCAGCATCCCCTCCCCGGCCTCGCGGCGCTGGCCGTCGCCGTGCTGCTGCTGACCCTGCCGCCGCTGGGCGGCTTGCCCATCTTTGCCTACGCAGCCATCGCGCTGTTGCTCCTGGGCTCTATTGTGCTCCTCCCGCGAGCGCTCGCGGCCACCCTGGCCTTCCTGCCGGGGCACGGTGGCGTGCCCGAGCGGCTCAGCCTGGCGCAACTGCGCGCCGCGCCCGGCCCCGCCGGCATCGGGCTGGCCGCACTCGTTGCCTCTGTGGCGCTCGCCGTGTCCATGGCCGTGATGGTGGATTCCTTCCGCGACTCGCTGGCCGAGTGGCTGGAGGTTGTCTTGCCGGCGGATCTCTACCTGCGCCTCGGCGAGGGCGCCGATGGGAGTTTCCTCGATTCGCTGGCGCAGCGCCGCCTGGCAGGCCTGCCGGGCGTGGCGCGGGTGGAGTTCCTGCGCACGACGCAGATCCTTCTCGATCACACGCACCCACCAGTGACGCTGCTCGCGCGAGACTTCCCGAGCGATCGCCCGCAGGCGCATCTACCGCTGGTGAGTGGGTTCACCCCGCCGGGCCCCGGGGAGCAGGCGCTCTTCATCTCGGAGTACGTGGCGGATGTGTTCGCCCTGCGCGTGGGGGACCGGGTGAAGTTGCCACTGCCGCTGGCGGGGTTACCCTTCCGGGTGGCCGGCGTCTGGCGCGATTACGCCCGCCAAGGCGGTGCCCTGGTGCTGGACCGGGCAGTCTACGCACGCCTCGCCGGGGACACCGACGCGACCGAGGCCCGCCTTTGGGGGAGGCCAGGAGTGAGCGCCGCCCTGCTCGCAGCCCAGGTGCGCGAGTGCCTGGGTTCCCTCCCATCCCAGGGGGAACTGGTCGAACCTGGCGAGTTACGGTCGTTCTCCTTGCGCCTGTTCGATCGCACGTTCGCGGTCACCTACGCATTGGAGGCCGCGGCAATCCTCATCGGGCTGGCCGGGCTCTCTGGCAGTTTAGCGGCCCAGGTGCTGGCCCGGCGTCGCGAGTTCGCGTTGCTGCGGCACTTGGGCCTGCGCCGTGGCCAGGTGCTACGCATGCTCACGAGCGGCACCGCCCTGGTCACTGGGTTCGGGCTCGCACTGGGCTGCCTGCTGGGACTACTGGTGAGCCTGATCCTGGTCCATGTGGTCAACCGCCAGTCCTTCCACTGGAGTATGGATCTCCATGTGCCCTGGGCGGGGCTCGCGCTGTTTCTCGCCGTGCTCCTCGGCAGCGCGCTGGCCACGGCCGCATGGGCCGGCCGTCAGGCGTTGGGTCGCGAGGTGCTGCGCTCGGTGCGGGAGGACTAAGTGCTCCTGATGATCCTCGTCCTGCTGCTCGCACGCCCAGCCCTGGCGGTGGATTTCCCGCCGGTGCGCCCGGGTGCGGCGCTTACGTTTCCCCGGGACCACGGCGCGCACCCGGCCTACCGAACCGAGTGGTGGTACCTCACGGGTATGGTGGAAGGGCCTGACGGTCGGACGCTCGGCGTTCAGCTCACGTTTTTTCGGAGTAGGACGGGACTCCAGGAGGACAACCCCAGTGCGTTTGCACCGGCCCAACTTCTCTTCGCGCACGCGGCCATCGCTGATGCGGCCACTGGACGGTTGCTCGCGGAGCAGCGCTCGGCACGCGCCGGCGTGGGCCTGGCCCAGGTGAGCCAAGCCGATCTGGACGTGACCCTCGGCGGCTGGTTCCTGCGGCGCTCCGGCCAGGTCCTCCTGGCGCGTGCCCAGGCGCAGGCTTTCAGCCTGGACCTGCAACTGGTTCCGGCCGCACCGCTCCTCGCGCAGGGCCGCGCGGGCTTTAGCCGCAAGGGGCCGGTGCTCACCCAGGCCAGTTGGTACTACAGTTGGCCCCAACTCACCGTGCGCGGGACCCTGCAGCGCGCGGGGCGCAGCGTTGCCGTGGAGGGCCGTGCCTGGCTCGATCACGAATGGTCCAGCGCGCTGCTCGATCCCCGTGCCGTGGGCTGGGACTGGCTGGGCGTCAATCTCGTGGATGGTGGCGCGTTGATGCTTTTTCAGATCCGTAGCGGCGACGGCAGCCGACTCTGGGCCGGAGGGGCGTGGCGCGATGCCGGCGGAAGCACCCGCGTGTTCCAGCCCGGGGAGGTTGAATTCACCGTGCGCCGGCGCTGGCGCTCACCGCGCACGCGTCTGGAGTATCCCGTGGCGCTGCGCGTGCGTGTGCCCGGCCTGGTCCTCGAACTCCAGCCCCTGATGGACGATCAGGAACTCGACGCCCGGGCCAGCACCGGCACGATCTACTGGGAGGGCTTGGTGCGTGCCCTGCGCCAGGGCCAAGCGGGGGGCTGGGGTTACCTTGAATTGACCGGCTATGGGGGGCGCCTAAATCTCTGAGCGTCTCGAATACTGGGCCGACAGCGCCAAGCGGAGCTCAACGGGCGTCGCGCGGAGACGACGCGGGCGTGGGCTGTAGGTCGGGCGGCTCTCCCCGGGGGGCACGCCGGTGCAGGTGGCGTTCGAAGGCGGCCGTCCAGTCCGCCGCCATCTCGCGCTGCGCTTCCTGGAGGCCCACGCTGCCCTCGCAGACGAGTCGACACAGCAGGGCTTCGAGCCGGTCTTTGCGGCGCGCATTCCATTGCCCGCCCCTCGGCTGCGGCCAGAGATTGCGGGGGTCCTCAGGGGCGCCCGCGAGGCATAGCGGCACTAGGTGATCCTCTTCGTAGTCCGCCGGGTCGGCCTCGCCCAGGCCCTGCGCACGCAGTTGCTGGCGCTTCAGGGCATTAGTAAAGGAGGTTCCGGGCCGGTATCGCCGGGTCCATCCCTTCTGCGTGCACAGCCGAGCGAAGGCGTCGCTGTCGATGGCTTCATTTACCGCACCTGGGGTGATGCGCGGGTCGGGTAGTCCCTCCTGCGCCACCACCCGGCCGGCGTCCAGGGCGAGGAGCAAAGCGCTCAGCAGCATGGCGAGTTTCATGTCCTGGAGTTTAGCCCAACCCCGGCTGCCTGGGCCGCGGCCCAGGCCCACAGGCGCTGCTACACTAGCGCTTGCAGCGCAGCACAGCCCAGCGGCGCAGGGAGAGTACTGATGCTTAAAGGGAAGTCAGTCGTCGTCACGGGGTCCACCAGCGGCATCGGTTTGGGCATGGCACGGGCCTTCTGTGCCGAGGGAGCCAACGTGCTCCTGAATGGTTTTGGGGACGCAGCCGAAGTCGAGCGCCTGCGCGCTGGCCTGGCGGCGGAGTTTGGCGTGCAGGTCGTCTATTCCCCCGCGGACATGTCCCAGGCGACGCAGATCGAGTCCATGATCGCGCTGGCCGAGGCGGAATTCGGTGCCGTGGACATTCTGGTGAACAATGCCGGGATCCAGTTCGTCGCTCCCGTGGATGAGTTCCCCACGGTCAAGTGGGACGCGATCCTGGCGGTGAATTTGAGCTCCGCATTCCATGCGATCAAGGCCAGCCTACCGGGGATGAAGCGGCGCGGATTTGGCCGGGTCATCAACATCGCCTCGGCGCACGGCCTGGTCGCATCACCATTCAAGTCGGCCTACGTGGCGACCAAGCACGGGCTGGTGGGATTGACCAAGTCGGTGGCGCTGGAAGTGGCGGCCAAGGGGATCACGGTGAACGCCATCTGCCCGGGCTGGGTGCTGACGCCGCTGGTGGAGAAGCAGATCGACGATCAGGCCCGTGTGAACAACCTGCCGCGCGAGGAGGTCGTGCAGAAGATAATTTTGGAGCGGCAGCCCAGCCGAGCCTTTGTCCGCATCGAGGAAATTGCCGCCATGGCAGTTTTTCTGGCGGGCCCCGGCGCCGCCTCCATCACCGGCACGAGCCTCAGCGTCGACGGGGGGTGGACCGCCCAGTAGGGGCGCCCAGGTGCCCGACGAAAGCGCACGGCTGCACCTCTTCGCCGACGGGCCCGTGGAGGTGAGTGGGGTTTTTCGTCTGGGGCCGGAGGCCGTGCCCGGCCCCCCTCGTCGCCTGCGCTTTTGCCGCTGCGGCGCCAGCGCGCTCGCACCGCTGTGTGATGGTAGTCATGTAGCCGCTCGCGTTCGTGAGCCCGTCCCGGTCGCCGACCGCCGCCCCGGCGTTGCGCCAAATACCCGGGGACTGGAAATACAGGGCCGTCCCGGTGGGCCTCTCAAACTAAGCGGTGCGTTCCTACTCATCGCACCCGGCGGCGAGGTGCTCTCGCACGGCGGGGAGGCCGCCCTGTGTCGCTGCCGCCGTTCCCACCAGTGGCCCTTCTGTGACGGGGCGCACCGCAGCAGCGAAGCCGTCAGTTAAGAACGAAGGCTCGGCCGGCTCGGCCGAGCCGGCCGCCCGAAGATGTCTCGGCTAGCCGCGTAAACGGAACCCGCCAGCCAGGGCGTAACGGCGCTCATCAGGACGGTGGTCCACACGGGAGCGAAGGGCAGGGCTGCCCCCGTCGGCGTGCGCAGCCAGGAGGGGGCGGCGGCGAGCGCCACCAATCCCAGGGCCCAAGCGGCGTGCAGTCCCACGGCCAAAGGGCTGCGCACGCCGGCCAGGAGGCTCGCGCGCAGCGCCGCTGGCGCCGAGAGCCGGTTTAGCAGCACCAAGGCTGGTGCGAACCACAGGGCGAGGAGTGCCGGCGCGCAGAAAACCACGCGCAGCGATAGCGCGACCTTACTTATCCCGCCAACCGCACTGGCACCCTGCCAGGATCCCAGGCAGGCGGCCACCGCGGCCTGCGCGAGCAGATCGGCCAGCAGCGCGAACACGCCCAGCGCCAGTAACGGACCCGAGGCACGACGTATTCCTTCGAAGATCTGCAGCGGGTGCGCTCGACCCCCGGCCTCGACGGCGCTGCAGGCCAGGACGAGCCCGGCACTGAGCGCTGGCGTCAGGACGTGTAGTGCTGGCAGGAAGGGTAGGGGGACGGCCGCCGCGAGCGCGAGGACGGAGCACAGGGTCGCCGAGCAGGCGAGCCATGCCCCGGGCTGCCGTCGGTAGAGGCGTAATCCCGACCGTGCCCAGTGGGCTGCACGGCCGGCGGCCACCCGCCTTCCCCCGGCCTGGATCGCGGCATCCGCATCATCCATGCGTTGGCGGCGGCGCGTCGCCGCTCAGGGTGCGGCAAACCGCGCCACGGCCCGCTCGTTCCATTGCATGCCGTTGCCCGGGCGACTGGGAACCCCGACCTGCCCGTTGATAACCTCCAAGGGTTCCGCAAGCACCGGGGCTGCCCAGTCCACGAATTCAAGCCAGTGGCAAGTAGGGGTTACCGCCAGGAGGTGGGCGCTTACTTCTGGGAACAGGTGGCTCGACACTTCCATGCCGTGTGCCTGTGCCAGGGCGGCTGCGCGCAGGAATCCGGTGACACCGCCGATACGCTGGACATCCGGCATGACGTAGTCGCAGGCGCCCGCGAGCAGTGCCTGGGCGAATTCCATCGTGCCCAGGAGATTCTCGCCAATCTGAATGTGGGTGCGTAGCTCGCGCGCCAGGCGGGCGCATCCCGCGTAATCGTCGTGCCGCACAGGCTCCTCGATCCAGGCCAGTCCGGAGTCATCGAGCAGGCGCCCGCGCAGGAGTGCTTCGGCGGGGGTCAGGCACTGGTTGAAGTCCGCCATGAGGCTGACGTCCGGTCCGACGCGCTCGCGTACCGCCTGCACGGTGACCAAGTCGTCCTCCCGGCGCGGCCGCCCCAACCGGATCTTGACGGCGCCAAAGCCTTCGGCGAGGAGGTCTTCGGCCTCGTCAGCCACCTGTGCCGGCGGCATGAGCCCGAGCCCGTTGCTGTTATACGCGTTCAGGCGCTTGCACTCCCCGCCCAGTAACACCGCCAGTGGCACGGCGTGCACCTTCGCTAAGCAGTCCCAGGCGGCCATGTCCAGGCCCGCGAGCGCGATACCCAGGAGTCCCGGCGTGCCCAGCAGGGTGAAGCGCCGGCGCAGGGCGGCATCGAGTTCCACCGGGGCTAAGCGTTGGCCTACGACCAAGGCTTTTAAGGCCAGGATGGTTTCCACCAGCGGCTTTAGTGCAAGCGCCGTCAGCGCGAAGACGTAGGCGTGGCCGATGATGCCGGCATCGGTGTGCAGGTCGATCAGCACGAGGGGCGCGATGGCTACCGCGCCCGAACCCGTGGTCAGCGGCCGACGCATGGGCACCAGGACTGGCCGGGCGACGATATCAGTGAGACAGACGTTCATGATGAATGGGTGACCGGTAGCGAGATTAGGCGCGGGCGTCCGCGGGCCGGCCTTCGGCGTGCAGCGTCAACGCCGCCACCACGAAGTCGCAGGCGGGGGTTGCGACTCCCGCCTCACGGCCCAGGGCGCGAACGCCGCCAGCCAGCCACGGCAGTTCGAGTCGATTGCCCCGTTCCAGGTCTCCCAGCATCGAGGCGATCATCACCCGCGGCAGTCCATCGACCCGCGCCATGAGGCGCGCATCCAGGTCGGCCGCCAGCGTGACGCCATGCGCGCGGCCCACGGCGATCGTCTCCGCCATTAGTGTGGCGAGCAGTGCGCGCGTCTCGGCGTGCTCCCGCAGTGGGCCGATGGGCAAGCGCGTGAGCGCCGTCATGGAACTCATGGCCACCAGAAAGGCGTACTTCTCCCACAGCGAGGTTTGGATGTTCGGGCTGATGTGCGCATCGATGCCGGCGGCCTGGCAGTGCGCGAGCAGCGCCTGCGTGCGCGCTGAAGCGTGCGCGTTGAATTCGCCGAAGACCAGGCTCGCCATGGGCCCGTTGTGTCGAATTACGCCCGGGGCTTCGATCAAGGCCGCGATGGCCGCCACGCCGCCGATAACCCGCTCCGGGCCGTAGAGTCCTTGCAGCACGGTGGCCGCCACCACCCCGTTCTGGAAGGAAACGATGGTGGTGTCCGGGCCCATGAGCGGGCGCAATGCCTGCGCGGCTTCCTCCGTGGACCAGAGCTTCACGGCCAGCATCACGAGGTCCACCGGGCCGACGCTTGCGGGGTCGCTGGTGGCGTGTACCGCGTTGAGGTGCAGGTCTCCCAGGGGGCTCAATACGCGTAGCCCCTCAGTTTTCAGCGCGGCGAGATGCGCGCCGCGGGCGATAAAGTGAACTTCCGTTCCCGCCGCCGCCAGGCGCCCCCCAAAATAACCGCCCACGCCGCCCGTTCCCATGATGGCGATCCGCATAGTGCCCCCTCCCCCATTCGATTGGCTCGTGCCGGTGACCTCGGACGGACCCTTGGCCTCGGGCAGGATGTTACCCGCTTCCCGGGCGACCGCCCAGGCGCCCGTTTAGGCGCCGTTGCGCTTGTAAGCCCCGCCGGCATCCATTAGCCTTTGGCCTCAATCCCACCTTTGACTGAGCCAGCCCATGACGCGTGCAGCCCTACTACCCCATCACGCGAGCGCAGACGCCCGTTTCCCGGCGCTGGCGCCGCGCATTGCCGACCGAATGCAGCACATCGAACCTTTCCACGTCATGGTGCTCATCGCCCGCGCTAAAGCGCTCGAGGCGCAGGGGCGCTCGGTCGTCAACATGGTGGTGGGCGAGCCCGACTGGCCCACGCCCGCGCCCATCGTGGCTGCGGGGCAGGCAGCGCTGGCCCGGGGCGACCTGCGCTATACCGCCTCTCTGGGAACCACGCCGCTGCGCGAGGCCATCGCCGGGTGGTACGGTAGCCACTATCGCGTGAGCCTGGCGTCCTCCCGGGTGGCGGTCACCCCCGGCTCCTCGGGCGCGCTGTTGCTAACCATGGGCGTGCTGCTCAATCCGGGCGACGAGGTGCTGATGGCTGACCCGGGTTACCCCTGCAACCGCCATTTCGTGGCGACCATGGAGGGGCGGGCCGTGGGCATTCCCGTGGGACCCGAGAGCGCCTACCAGCTCACCGCGGAATTGGTGGAGCGGTACTGGACCCCGCGCACGGTGGCGGTCCTGCTCGCCTCGCCGTCCAATCCCACGGGCACCCTGGTGAGCCCGGAGGAACTGCGCCGCATCCATGCCCTTGCGCGCGCGCGCGGCGCCCGCCTGATCGTCGATGAGATCTACCACGGCCTGACCTACGGGGCCTCGCCCGCACAAAGCGCGCTTTGCTTCGCTGACGATGTTTTTATCATCAATAGCTTCTCCAAATATTTTGGGATGACCGGTTGGCGCCTGGGCTGGCTGGTGGCGCCCGAGGACTACCTGCCGGCGATCGACAAGTTAGCGCAGAACCTGTTCATCAGCGCCTCCGATGTGGCCCAGCGCGCCGCACTGGCGGCCTTCGAACCCGCCACGGTGGTCTTGCTGGAAGAGCGCCGTCGGGCCTGCCAGGCCCAACGCGACTTTTTGCTGCCGCGGCTACGCGAGTTGGGGTTCCACATCCCGGTGGAACCCGAAGGCGCCTTTTACATCTACGCCGATGCCAGCGCGTTTACCCAGGACAGCTACCGGTTCTGCTTCGATCTGCTCGAGCAGGCGGGCGTGGCGGTAGCGCCGGGCGTAGATTTTGGGGTGCACCGCGCCGCGACGCACCTGCGGTTTTCTTATCCGAAGCCGGTGGAGGTGCTGGGCGAGGGCATCGAGCGGCTCGGCCGCTTCCTGGCTGGCCGGGCGGTGCGCTCATGAGCTTTCCAATTGAGTTCCGGCGGTCCTGGATACGGGTCAACGGCCTGCGTATCCACACCTGGGTGGGGGGCGAGGGCGACCCCGTGCTACTGCTTCACGGCTACCCGCAGAGTGGCCATATGTGGCGCAAGGTGGCACCGTCGCTCGCCGTGCGCCACCGCGTGATCATCCCCGACCTGCGCGGTTACGGGGATTCCGAGAAGCCTCGGGATGGCTATGACAAGCGCACCATGGCGAGCGACATGCACGGAGTTTGCGTCGAGTTGGGGGCACCGCGTTACGCGGTGGTCGGCCACGACCGCGGCGCGCGGGTGGCGCACCGCTTGGCGCTGGATCAACCCCAGGCCGTCGCTCGGCTCTGCTTACTGGATATCGTGCCGACGCACACGCTTTTCGGTGCCACCGATGCACGCCTGGCCGCAGCCTACTGGCACTGGTTCTTCTTGCAGGTGCCGGACCTGCCGGAAGTCATGATCGGGGCCAACCCCGAGGCTTATTTGCGGCAGATGCTACGCGCCCTGTCGCACGTGCCGGGTGCTATCGAGGAGGAGGCGGTCCAGGAGTACCTGCGCGTGCTGCGTCTGCCTGGCACCATCCGCGCCGGCTGCGAGGACTACCGTGCGGCCGCATCGGCCGATCTGGCCCTGGACGAGTCCGACCTGGGCAGCCGCGTGCAATGCCCCACGCTCGCGATCTGGGGCCAGCACGGCAAGATGCACACCCTCTTCGACGTGCTCGCCACCTGGAAAGAGAAGGCCCAGAACGTCTCGGGCAAGGCGCTGCCCTGCGGCCATTTCATCCCGGAGGAGGCGCCCCAGGAACTGCTCGCCGAATTGGCGCCGTTTCTGCGCGGGTGAGTGCAGAACTCCGCCCGGGATTGGTTGTCTAGTACGCTGTGTCCCCCCCCTTGCCTCGGAGGCCTGTCGTGAAACCGATCATTCTTGGCGCCCTGATGCTCTTCGCGCTGCCGCCTGCTCTGCATGCCGGCCAGGAGCAGACCTTCACGCAGATCGTGCCCGGCGATTCGTCGGTGGATCCTGCCAATCTCATGGCGCTTGTGGATCGCGGCGACGTGCGTGCCATGAACAACATCGGCCTGCTCTGGGCGCGCGGTGTCGGCGTGGAACGTAACTTCGAGGAGGCCAAGCACTGGTGGACGGAGGCCGCTCGCCGGGGTTTCCCGGTGGCCATGAACAACCTCGGCCTGCTCTACGCCAGCGGCGAGGCAGGAGCACCCGACTTCGCCCAAGCCCGGGTGTGGTGGGGGCGCGCCGCCGAGGCGGGCAATGCCTGGGCGATGAATAGCATCGGTGACTTGTATGAAACCGGCAGTGGTGTCGCGCGCGACTACGGCGAGGCGCTGTCCTGGTATCGTCGGGCCGCCGAGGCAGGCGATAGCTTGGCCATGTACAACCTGGGGCACCTGCAGGAGGAGGGGCTGGGCACGGAGCGCGACCTCAGGGGCGCCTTCGCCTGGTACACCCGTGCCGGCGATCGCGGCGTGGCCAGCGCCATGCACGGCGCCGGTCGCATGCTCTCCGAGGGGCGCGGCTACCCGCCCGACGCCGCCGAGGCCTATGCCTGGCTTTCCCTTGCGGCCACGCGCTACGCGCCCGAGGAGCGCGAGGAGGCGAAGGCCACCGCGCAGGAGCTTGCGAGCCTGGAAGGCCGACTCTCGGAGGATGAGCGTTCGCGCGCGAAAGAGATACAACACAACTTCGAGCAGCGCGTGGCGGAGCAGGAGCGGGCGCAAAAGGCACAGGAGCCCTCGACGGGCGGCAGCAAGATCTGATGGTTCCGGTATTCCCTGGAAGCGCCCGATGGCACGTAATATGCAGCGGTCTAGGCGGAGCTTTAAAAAAGATGACCGGGAGGCGCTCAGCAACAGGGAGTCGAGCATGGACGTGATGCGGGTTCGCCTAGGTTTGGCAGTGGGCAGCGTGGCTGTTCTTTTCGCGGCGGGGGTGTCAGCTGCGCAGGACGGGGTTACCGGGATGTACCAGAGCTATCGCTCGGAGATGCCCTCGGGCAACGACGGCGCCTTCGACATGGGGCCGGAGCCTGACTTGGCCCGGTTGGTCAAGGGCCTCACCCGGGCCATCGACAAATTGGCCCGGTACCATGTCAACAAGGCCCCACCGCTGGTCTACCGTGTTCCCCACTACGAGATGGAGGAGTACGTCTGTAGCCTGAAGTGCGACATCAAGGCCTGGTACCTCCCTGGGCAGGGGATCTTTCTCGACGAGAGCCTGCATCCGGAGACGGACCTCTTCGACCGGTCCATTCTCCTGCACGAGATGGTCCATTACTTTCAGGACCGGGCCTCCGAATACGGCAGCATGGACCCCTGCAACCGCTGGTTCCACCGGGAACTCGACGCCTACCAGGTGCAGAACCGCTATTTGTCTGCCGTCAACAGCCCTAGCCACGTAGGCTACACCGGCACGGTGTGCGACGAAGAGGCGCGCGTCCGGCGCGACGCACCCCAAGTCTTCGACGGCACCCGGCAGGAGGCGCCGCGTTGAGCGACCCCAGCGCGGGGTGGCATCCCGGCGCAGGAATTCTAATGGATTGACGCCTATCGCCGCTGGTGTGGGAATGAGCAGGCAGGGTCGCCCTGGTTGTGAAGCTACGTCTTCGATGGAGGCCACATCCGTGCCGCATGCAGCACGCGAAGTACTTGCACCAAGTCGCTGGTCACGTCGTAAATCAGGATGTAGTTCCGGTGCGCGACCCGCTCGCGAGTTCCGGAAACTCGGCCCCGACGGCCAAGGTTGAGAGGATCAACCAAGCGCGCGGCTTTCTCCGATAGCCGTGCATCGAGATCGAGTGCGGTGGCCGGGTTGTCTGCTGCTATGCAGTCACGAATCGCGCGTCGGTCTTCGAGGGCTGGGCGCGTCCAAGCGAGCTTCACGAATTAGCGCCGGACAACTTTCGGCGTGTCGCCGCGCGCCACGTTGCCGCTTCGGTTTCGACCTCGTCGGCCGAAATCGAATCACCGGCATGGGCCGCGTCGATGCCGATCTGGACTTCGCGCCGGAACCAAGCGTCATGCTCCGTGCTGTTGCCTCACGACGTCGCGCATGAAGTCGCGCAGCAACTGCGCGCCACTGCGATCCCGGTCCTTGGCAGCCGAAGTGAATTGCCCCTTCAGCGCGTTATCTACGCGGAAGGTGAAAGTAGTCTCGCTCATGGCCGGCCCTTATGTGTTACAAAACAAGTACATTTAACATGGCGGCGGCGCCAGGAAGTGGTGAGCCACGAAGGAGTTTCCCATTGGCTACCTTTGGGGTAGACAATCAGCCATTCTAAATGTCGCTCGCCGGGGGGATGGTCCGGCGCTCAGACGAGCATTTGCCCCCCCCGGGGGCTGGGCATCATTCCCGCCGTGCGCTATAACAGCCCCCCGACCACCTAACCGTCGCATTGAGAATTGCTGATCCCGGCGCCCGGTAGTTTACGACCGATCAGAAAACTGGAATGATGCGCACCGGGCTGGTGCGCTCTCGGGGCACCTGCGCCCCGGGCTCGTGCGGCCCGCCGCCTAAACCAAACGTCTTCTGAGGGTTCATCACCATGATCAAACGCTTGCTGGCCATCGTGTTCCTTTGCTTCAGCCTCGTCGCCGGCGCGCTGGCGGCGGTGGATGTCAATACCGCCGATGAGAAGGAACTGGATTCGGTCAAGGGCATCGGCCCGGCCAAAGCGAAGGCCATCGTCGAATACCGTAAGGCCCACGGCCCTTTCAAGAGCCTCGACGAACTCACCCAAGTCAAGGGCATCAAGGACAAGACCCTGGCTAAGGTGCGCGACCAGTTGAGCGTGGGTGCCTCGGCGGCCGCGGCTCCCGCCAAGGCCGCCGTGCCTGCGGCCACCCCGGCCCCTGCCGCTCCCGCCGCTGACGCCAAGGCGAAGCCGGAGACGAAGGCCAAGGCCAAGGCGGACGCCAAGTGATTTGCCGGGACAGGCTCCGGGGGGAGCCCCGCCTGTTCCGCGGCCAGCGCCCATGAGGCGTTGGCACCTCGCCCTCGGGGCACTCGCGCTGGTGCTCGCTGCATGGTTCCTGCTGGGCCTGGGCCGTTATCTGGGATTCGAGGCCGTGTTGGCGCAACGAGCCCAGTTAGCCGCCTGGACGCAGGCTAATCCGCTGCTTGCAAGCGCGGCGTTTTTTGCCGGGTGCATGACTACCGTGCTCCTGGGATTGCCGGTGCTGCCGCTGGCCTTTGGCGCAGGCGCGGTGTTCGGTATCTTGCAGGGCCTGGCGCTGGTGAGCTTCGCCTCCGCGACCGGCGTTACCCTGGCCTTCCTTCTCGCGCGCTGGTTCATGGGCGAAGCGGTCGCGCGACGCCTGGGCGGCCGCCTCGTCTGGGTTCGCGATGGCCTGGCGCGCAATGGCGCGTTTTTTCTGTTCATGCTGCGCATGACGCCCGTGTTTCCCCTGCTGGCCGTGAACCTGCTGCTGGCGCTGACTTCCATGCGGGCGCGGACGTTCTACCTGGTGAGCCAGGCGGGCATGCTCACACCCCTGCTGGTCTTCGTGAACGCCGGTAGCCGTCTAGCCCAGGTGCGGCATGCCGCGGACCTGCTCTCGCCCGCCATGATTCTTTCCCTGGCGGCATTGGGTGCACTGCCCCTGGGCACCCGGCTCCTGGCCCGGCGCCTGCTGCGGCCAACATCCCCTGGGCATGGCCGAGGCGGCTTGTCTTAAACCCGAATGCCTGTGGGATACTCTTCCTTCTGTCACTGACGCGAACAACCGAATTGCCGGAGCCTTGCATGAGCCTTCCTACTAACTTGCCCAGACCCTTCCGTATCCAGGTCGATGACGCCTGCCTGGAGGATCTCCGGCGGCGGCTGGGAGCCGCACGCTGGCCCGACGAGCCGCCCGGTGCTGGCTGGCGATTCGGGACGGATCAGACTTGGCTACGCTCGCTGGTGGCCTACTGGGCGCAGGACTTCGATTGGCGCGCGCAGGAGGCTAAGCTCAACACCTTCCAGCAGTTCAAGGTGGAGCGCGACGGGGTGGACATCCACTTCATCCACGCCCAAGGCAAGGGTCCGGATCCCATGCCGCTGCTGTTGTGCCACGGCTGGCCGGGTTCCTTCGTGGAGTTCCACAAGCTGATCCCCCGCCTCACTGATCCGGCGCGCTTCGGAGGCGACCCCCGGGATGCCTTCACCGTCGTGGCGCCCTCCTTGCCCGGCTATGGCTTTTCCTTTCGGCCGGGGCAGCGCCGTTTCGGTGTGGCGGAGATGGCGCAGAGCTTGGCCGGCCTGATGACCGAGGTGCTGGGCTACAGCCGGTTCGGCACCCAGGGGGGCGACTGGGGTGCCTTCGTCACCAGTCGGCTGGCCGCGGATCACCCGCGCGAGGTCGTTGGCCTGCACCTCAACATGCTGGCCCTGCGCCGCGACTTCAAGGCCGCCGACATGGCGAGCCCCGAGGAGGAGCATTACTACACGGAACTGGGCGCATGGCTTCGCGAGGAGACAGGCTACCAGTCGATCATGGGTACCCGCCCGCAGACCTTGGCCTATGCGCTCAATGACTCACCTGTAGGGCTCGCCTCCTGGATCGGTGAGAAATTCCGCGCCTGGACCGACTGCGACGGTGCGCCGGAGTCGGCGGTGACGCGCGACGAAATGCTGACCAACATCATGATCTATTGGGTCACCGGGGCCATGGGTTCGTCCATGTGGCCCTACTATGCCCGCCTGCATGGGCCCTGGCCCATCGAGGGACGCGTGGAGGTCCCCATGGGTTACGCGGCGTTTCCGCACGAGATGCTGCGCCCGCCACGCTCACTCGCCGAGCGAGTCTACGACGTGCGACGCTGGACGGAAATGCCGCGCGGTGGCCATTTCGCCGCCCTGGAACAGCCCGACGCACTGGCCGCCGAGGTGCGCGCGTTCTTCAGGGAATTGCGCTGATTTCCAGGACGGGCAGCCCCGGGACGAGCACGATCGGCTCGAAGGCCTCGGGTGCGACGGGATCCTGGAATTCGTCACGGGTCCAAGTGAGATCCTCGCTGGGGCGGGGGGGGTGAGCAACCTCGATGGGCGATGGTAGATGGCGCAGGCGTTCCAGAAGCTTCATAAGCGTCTCCGCGGGTCTCTCGGTCGGATCCAGGATGGCGCCCCTGGTTTGGGGGTTGCGTGGCACCGGATCACTTCCATAGGTATATCTATCGGTATAGGTGTTCGCGGGGACACACGCCGCGTGGTGACCTGAATCTACCGCGACGATGATGCATCCACCGCATGACAGGCTGTCGCGACCCGGACCAGACCGCGCCCCGGATGCTCCCACCCAGGGCCTAGCCCGATGCCGGCGCCTGCCACGGTCCGGCCGGACGCAAGAAGCGTTCCCTGCACGCGGGGTCGCGGCGCTGGCCCTGGCCCTGGCGCTCGGCCTGGGCGGCTGCTCCACGGTCACCTACTACCTGCAGGCCATCCATGGGCAGGTGGAACTGCTGCGCAAGGCCCGTCCCATGGAGGCGCTGGTGGCGGATCCGGCGCAGCCGACGGTTTTGCGCGAGCGGTTGCGTCGGGCGCTCGCGCTGCGTGAGTTCGCCAGCGCCTCGCTCGGCCTCCCGCAAAATGGCAGCTACCGTCGCTACAGCGATCTGGGTCGCCGCTACGTGGTGTGGAACGTCATCGCGGCGCCGGAATTCGCCACGGCTCCTCGCCAATGGTGCTTCCCGGTCGCCGGTTGCGTCGGCTATCGGGGATATTTCAACGAGGCCGGTGCCGAGGCCATGGCGGCGGGTCTCCGCCAGGAGGGACTCGACGTCTATGTGGGGGGCGTTGCCGCCTACTCGACGCTCGGTTGGTTCGCTGATCCGCTGCCGAATACGGTGATCCACTATCCAGAGGCGGAACTGGCTCGGCTCATCTTTCATGAACTGGCGCATCAAGTGGTTTACTTGCCCGGTGACACGGCCTTCAACGAGTCCTTCGCCACCGCGGTGGAACTCGAAGGCGTGCGGCGCTGGATCAAACAGCGTGGAATTGCGCAGCAGCAGCAGGCCTTTGACGAGGCCCAGCAGCGGCGCCGCGAGTTCATCACCTTGGTGCTGGGCACGCGCGAGGAACTCGACGCAGTCTATGCCCGCGGGCTCGCGCCGCAGGCCATTCGCGGCGCCAAAAGCGCGGCGATCATCGCACTGCGCGAGCGCTACGCGCGACTCAAGGCGTCCTGGGGTGACTATGCCGGCTATGACGCCTGGTTCGCCGGCGAAATCAACAACGCGCGAATCGCTTCCGTAGCGCTCTACACCCAATGGGTCCCCGGCTTCACCCGGCTGCTGGCCGAACGGGCGGGGGATCTGCCCGCGTTCTATCGGGAGGCCGCCCAGTTAGCCAAGGCCACTCCATCGGAGCGGGCACGCCGCTTGGGGCTGGACGGGGGATGAGTTCTCAGGCCTCACCATCGACGCCCCAACGCCCTCCTTGCTCTGATCAGCAGCGCTTCGAGAGTGAATCGGCTTCTAACTCGCCCGGTTTCTCGCGGCCGCGGGTTGGGATCTGGTGCTCCGCGCGGTAGCCCCAGAACTCCGCGGGCAGGCTTCGGTGGGCGTGCGGGTCATCCTGTTGGACGGCGACTACGCGAGCGAGGGCCACATGCTCTTACTGTGCCTCGCGCTCGCTGCAGCCTTCTTCGCAGGCGTCGTGACCCACTCCTGGCGCCCTGCCAGCACGCTCCCGCTATACTGCTGAAGCAACCAGATGCCTTCGCGGTTGTCCGACCACTTGCCCACCGATTCCGCAGACGAGGAAGCGCCATGACCCCCACCAGGACCCCCCCCTCGCGCCTACGACGCGCATTGCTGCTCGTGGTCGCTGCCGCCGCGCTCGCCGGGACCCAGCCCTTGCTCGCCGCTGATGTCGGGCAGGCGCCGAAGTTAAAGGGAGTGCAACTCTCGGGCGAAGTGGTGAATCTCGCGGATCTGCGCGGTAAGGTGGTGATGGTGAACTTCTGGGCCACCTGGTGCGGGGTGTGTGCCGCGGAGATGCCGGGCTGGCAAAAATTCTACGAAGCTTACAAGGCCAAGGGCTTCGAACTCGTGGCCGTGAGCATCGATGACGAGGAGGCGCCGATCCGGCGTCGCGTCACGGAAAAAAAGTTCACTTTTCCGGTGGTCTGGCGCTTCGATGATCACACCGATGACGACTTCGGCGACGTGGTGGCAACGCCCACCCTCTACCTGTTGGACCGCACCGGAAAAGTTGCGCTCGCCACGCGTGGCCGGATATCCGAGGCGACTTTGCGTCAAGCGGTCGACCGCCTGCTCAACTAACGCGGCGACGCGGTTTGGCCGGCAGCCGGTTGCGCACTTCGGGTGGTAGACTCGCAGCTGACCGCCGGGTACCGCCCGGCCCCAGGGCGCGCGCCATGAATCCGGATGTAAACACGCTGCGCAGGATTCTGCGCGACAACCACACCATTGCGGTGGTAGGCCTGTCGGCCAACTGGTGGCGGCCGAGTTACTTCGCCGCCAAGTACATGCAGGACCACGGCTATCGGGTCATCCCCGTGAACCCGGCCTACGAGTCCGTGCTGGGCGAGAAGTGCTACGCCAGCCTGCGCGATGTCCCCGACAAAATTGACATCGTGGACTGCTTCCGACGCAGCGAGGATATCCCGCCCATTGCCGACGACGCGATCGCCATCGGGGCCAAGGTGCTGTGGATGCAGATCGGCGTCATCAACGAGGCCGCCGCCGCCAAGGCACGCGAGGCGGGCCTGGACGTCGTGGCCGATCGGTGCGTCAAGATCGAGCACGCCCGGCTCTTTGGCGGTCTCAACTGGGCGGGCGTCAACACTCGGCTAATCTCGTCCCAGCGGCCGCGCTGGCTCCCCTACTGACACCCCGCGCAGGGGGCGCGCTTCCCCCCCGGACTTCAACTCAAGCAGACACCTCCATGGCAGACAGAGAATTCGGCTTTGGCACCCTATGCCTGCACGCCGGCCAGATTCCGGACGCGGCCACCGGCTCCCGGGCTGTGCCCATCTATCAGACCACCTCCTACGTGTTCGACTCGGCCGATCACGCCGCGAGCCTGTTCAACCTGCAGACCTTCGGCAATGTCTACTCGCGCCTGTCGAACCCGACCACCGCGGTGTTCGAGGAGCGCATGGCGGCACTCGAAGGCGGGCGAGCCGCGCTGGCCACGGCCTCGGGCCAGGCCGCCCAGATGACGGCGCTGCTCACCTTGCTCGACCAGGGCGACGAGATCGTCTCCGCGAGCACACTCTACGGCGGCACCTATTCGCAGTTCGACGTGACCTTTCGCAGGTTCGGCATCAACACGGTCTTCGTGGATCCCGACGATCCAGAGAACTTCCGCCGTGCGATCACGCCGCGCACCAAGGTCCTTTATGCGGAGACGGCGGGAAATCCTCGGATCAACGTGCTGGACCTCGAGGCCGTGGGGGCAATCGCCAAGGATGCGGGCATCCCCCTGATGATCGATAACACGTTTGCTTCTCCTTACCTCTGCCAGCCGTTCAAGTGGGGCGCGGACATCATCGTGCACTCGGCGACCAAGTTCATCGGCGGCCATGGCACGACGCTGGGGGGCGTGCTGGTGGAGTCCGGCAAGTTCCCTTGGGACAATGGCCGCTTCCCCGGCATGACGGACCCGTCGGCGGGTTATCACGGGGTACGTTTCTTCGAGACCTTCGGCGACTTCGGCTACGCCATGAAGGCGCGCATGGAAACCCTGCGCACGCTCGGGCCCACGCTCTCACCTTTCAACGCCTTCTTGCTCCTGCAGGGTTTGGAGACGCTGCACGTACGCATGGATCGGCACGTGGCCAACGCCCTGGCCGTGGCCCAGTTCCTGGAGCAGCACCCGCAGGTGGGCTGGGTGAACTATCCCGGCCTGCCGTCGAGCAAGTACTACGACTTGGGCCGTAAGTACATGCCAAAGGGTGCGGGGGCGATCATGACCTTCGGGATCAAGGGCGGGCGTGAGGCGGGTGTGCGCTTTATCGAGGGCGCGCAGTTCCTCAGCCATCTGGCCAACGTGGGCGACGCTAAGACGCTGGTCATTCATCCGGCCTCCACCACGCACCGCCAGCTCTCCGACGAGGACCAACTGCGCGCCGGAGTCAGTTCGGACATGATCCGCCTGTCCGTGGGTATCGAGGACCTCGACGACATCCTGTGGGACATCGACCAAGCGCTGGCCAAGGCGCGCTAGAGGCAAGCGGTAGCAGGCGGTGGCCGCCCTGTGGCTGAGCGTGCTGGTCACGCTGGCGATTCAGTCCCTCGTCTCCATGGTGGTCTTCGCCCCAGCGGTGCTGGCGCCGGCGGCGCGTGGCGCCATGGCCATGCCGTCGAGCGCGGTGGGCGTGTGTACGGCGCTGATCTACTTGAGCGCGACGGTAGGCGCCCTGGCCTCCTCGAGGCTCATCCCCTGGACCGGACCCCTGCGTGTGTCGCAGTGGTGCCTCTTCCTGTGCGGCGGCGGCATCGCGGTCATGGCCAGCGCCAGCCTGCCGCTCGCGATGCTGGGCGCGTTACTCATCGGACTGGGCTACGGGCCGGTGACGCCTTCGAGTTCGGCCATCCTCTCCGAGCGCGTACCGGCGCGCCTGCGCGCGTTCATTTTTTCGGTTAAGCAGTCGGGGGTGCCGCTGGGCGGTATGTTAGCCGGGGGCATCATGCCCTGGCTGATTGCCCGGGGCGGCTGGCAGGCTGCGGCGCTTTTGGCTGGGGGCGCCTGCGTGCTTCTGGCCGTGTTGATCCAGCCCTGGCGTCGTAGTGCCGACGCGGGCTTCCACGCCGCCACGGCGCAACGCCACACCTCGTTGTTGCAGGCCCTGCGGCTAGTATTGGGCCATCGCCCGTTGCGCGATATGGCGCTGGCCTCCTTCGCCTACTCGGGCATGCAGATGTCTCTGGGGTCCTTCCTGGTGGTCTACCTACACGACCGGCTCGGCTATTCCCTGGCGCTCTCGGGGGCGGGGCTTGCCATCGCCATGAGCGCGGGCGCGATAGGCCGGATCCTCTGGGGGGTGGTGGCCGACAGCCTAGTCAGCCCCCGGCGCGTGCTCGGACTCTTGGGCGTGGCCATGTCGCTGTCGGCCTTCGCCACCGCGGCCTTCACCCCAGACTGGCCGCTGGCGCTCGTGCTCGTGGTGAGCGGGATCTACGGCGCCACCGCCGTGGGCTGGAACGGGGTTTACCTGAGCGAGGTGGCCCGAATGGTGCCGCCGGGGCAGGCCGCGGCCGCCACGGGGGCGTCGCTCGCGATGACCTATTCCGGGGTGGTGACCCTGCCCTTTCTGTTCACATTGGTCCTGAGCAGCACGGGCAGCTATGTCCCGGCCTTCATTGGGGCAGGGTGTTTCACGCTGTGGCGATCGCTGAGTTTTTTCGGGGATGGGGCCGAGCACAGCGCGTTGGGTCGCCGCTAAACCGGAACCTCACCCAGCACCGTGGCGCGTCGGATCACCCGAGGTTCGGCGCTGACGTCATAGGCGGTGGCGCGGTGCAGCAGGCAACGGTTGTCCCATGCCACGAGTTGTCCCGGGCGCCAGCGGTGGGCATAGACCAGGTCGGGCTGGATGGTATGCGCGTTCAGCTCCTCGATGAGGGCGCGCCCTTGCTCGTAGTCCATACCCAGTATGTATTGCGCGTGATCGCCAAGGTAGAGGGATTTGCGCCCCGTCTGCGGGTGGGTGCGCACCACCGGGTGGTCCACGGGGGGTACGGCCTGGCGCTGGGCTTCGGTCATGGGCTCCTCGCCGTGCCGGCGGGTGCGTGAGAAGTCCAGGTTGTGCACGGCGCGCAGGCCAGCTAAGCGCTGCTTGCGATCGGCATCCAGTCGGTCCCAGGCCCTATAGGTGTCGCAGAAATGCGTCTCGCCGCCCTGCGCCGGAATGACCTCGGAGTAAAGGATGGTGGCTTGGCCCGTCCGGCGTTGCCAGGAACCGTCGGTGTGCCAGGCGAGTGTGCCTTTGTCCGGATGGCGGCCGCTCGGGCGGCCTTGGGCGTCCAAATTAGAGAGCCGGTAGAGCTCAGGGAATCCGTCCGCGTGGTACTGGTTCATCACGTGGATCTGCACTTCGCCGAACTGCCGCGCGAAAGCGACCTGGCGCTCGGGGGAGAGGTCCTGGAAGCCGAAGAGCAAAACCTGATGCTGCAGAAAAGCCTCGTAGATGGCACGAAACAGCCCCTCATCCACGCCGCGCGCGAGGTCCACGCCGATGATCTCGACGCCCAACCCGGGGCTCAGTGGCTTGACCGCAAAGGGCCAGGCGTTTTGCTGCGTGCTCATGGCGTTCGCCTCCTTCGCGCGAGCGCTCCGCTTGGGGCGCCTACGCTATTTTGTTAGGGCTTGTTCTGGCCGGGTGGCGCGGTTAGGGCGCTCTCCTGCCAGCCGCCGCCCAGGGCCTTGATCAGTCGGACGGTCGTGGCGAGCCGCAGGCCGTCGACCTGGGCGACCGAGCGCCTGGCGGCGAGTTCCGTGCGTTGCGCGTCGAGTAGGTCGAGCAGGTTAGCCACGCCGGCCCGGTAGCGGATGTCCGCTAGGTTCGATGCTTTGGCGGAGTGGATGACGGCGTCGTTTTGCGCGCTGGCCTGGTTAGAGAGCAGGCCCAGGTCGGAGAGCGCCGTGTCCACCTCGTTGAAGGCCACGAGCACGCGCTGCTGGTAGTTGGCCAGATTCTCCGCGTAGATCGCACGGGCGCGATCGATGCTGCCCTTGATGCGGCCGCTGTCGAATACCGGTTGCGCGACCGCACCGCCGAGCGCCCAGATGCGGCTGCCGGATTTGATCAGGTCGGATAGCGAGGCGCTCTCGAAGCCCAGCGCAGCCGTGAGGCTGAGGCGCGGGAAATACGCCGCCTGGGCGATACCGATCTCCGCATTGCGCGCGGCCAGTGTCCGCTCCGCGGCGGCCACGTCGGGCCGGCGCTGCAGCAGCTCAGCGGGCAGGCCCGCAGGAATCTGCGGCGGCTGGCTGGGCTGTGCCCGTGGCGCGATGGATACCTCGCTGGGGGCGGAGCCCAGCAACTGGGCAATGGCGTTCTCCAGCCCCGCGCGGGCCCGTACCAGGCCCGCGAATTCCGCAGACAGGGAAGCCACGTCGGCCTGTTCGCGCTCGCCATCGAGCTCGCTGGCGGCGCCGCGGCGAACGCGGGCCTGCACCAGGTCGGCGCGCTGACTGCGCAGCTCCAGGGTTTTCTGGACAACGGCGATCTCGGTGTCGAGCTCGCGTAGATTGAAGTAGTTGAGCGCCACGTCCGCCTGCAGGGTGAGGCGCACCGTTGCCAGGTCGGCCGCGCTCGACTGGGCCTGTGCCAGGGCAGATTCCGAGGCGCGTCGCACCCGGCCCCAGAGATCGACCTCGTAGGACACGTCCAATGGCGTGCGGAAGTCGCTGGCGCTGTACCCGATGGCGGCTACGCCGGGTTGCAGGGGGCGGGTGTCCGACTGGCGGCTGCGGTTGGCCGAGGGGTCAAAGCTGACTGTTGGGTAGAGGTCCGCGGCGCTGATCCGCGCGGTGGCCCGTGCCTGTTCGAGGCGGGCCACGGCGGCGGCCAGTTGCGGGCTCGCCTTCAGCGCCCGGGCTTCCAGAGCGTCCAGATCCGCGTCCTTGAAGGCCTGCCACCAGGCTCCTGCAGGAAGCACCCCGGCCGATTGCGCAACGGGCGCCTTCCAGCTTCCAGGCGCAGGTGTTACGGGACGATGATAGTCCGGGCCTAGGGCGCTGCAACCCGCCAGCAGGGTCAGGGCGGCGAGCAGTTGCAACCGTTTCATCATTGCACCTATTTCTTTTCCGGGGCGGGTTTGGCGACGTTGACCTGAGTGCCCTCGCGCATGGAGTCGGTGGGGTTGGTGACCACGGACTCGTTCTCGCCAAGCCCCGACAGAACTTCGATCTGCTGCCCGAAATCGCGCCCGAGGGCGATTTTCTTCATGTGCACGGTACCATTCTGGACGGCGGCTACCTGCGGCCCGTCCGCGCGCACGATGAGCGTATTGGCCGGCAGCACGATCAGCGGATCGGGAAGGCTCAGCTTGAAGCGCACCTGGACGTACATCCCGGCGAGCAACTCGCCCCCGTCGTTGGGCAGCTGGATTTCCGTGAGCATCGTCTTGGATTGCGGGTCCAGCGCGCCGGCCGTGCGCAGCACCTTGCCCTGGAAGCTCTTGCCCGGGACTTCGCGCAGCACGATCTCTGCCGGCATCCCCGGATGGATAAAGCGGGTGTTGGACTGCGGCACGTTCACATACAGCCGCAACACCTGGGTTTTGGAGACCTTGAACACCCAACTGTTCGGGGTGGTGCTGCCCGCCGAGACGAGTTGCCCCACCTCGATGTTGCGCACCGTGACGATCCCCTCGAAGGGAGCCACCACTTTTTGGAAGCGCTGCAGTTCGCGCAGCCGCTCGACGTTGGCTTCCGCGGCGGCGACGTCGGCCGTCCTGGCTTCGAAGGCCGAGACCTTTTCGTCGACTTCCTGTTGCGCGACCGCCCTATCCTTGAGCAGCAGTTGCCAGCGCTCGGAGCTCGTCCGTGCGAGGTGCAGGTTGGCCTTGGTCTGGGCCAGGGCCGCCAGGGACTGCTTCAACTCGCGGTCGACCTCCGGAGTCTCGATTTCCAGGAGGAGTTGCCCCGCCTTCACGTGGTCACCGATATCGGCCAGCCAGCGCTTCACGTAGCCGTTGGTCCTGGCGTAGACGGGGGCCTCCTGGAAGGGCAGCAGCGAGGCCGGAAGCGTGAGCTCCGCGGCCGCCTTGCCCTTCTTGGCGATGACCACGGCCACCGTTGGGCGGCCGTCGGCCGGGGCCGACTCAGCCACCGCCGTACCGCTGTGCAGTCGGGCCAGTAGCGGAAGGGTGACCAAGGCCGCAGCGATGAGACCAGCGACCGCCGGCCGAACCGTTCTGTGGGCGGGGGTGCTCAGGGGACCTGTCGGAGGCAGGCTGGATTGTTCCATGACAACTCCTTGATAGGCGGTATTAGGCGCTCATCCCGCCGTCGAGCAGCGGCCGGGGAGCCTGCCTGCCGGGATTGCGAGTGCGGATGAGGGCGAACACCGTTGGCACGAAAAACAAGGTTGAGAAGGTGGCCATGAGCAGGCCACCGATGACGGCGCGGCCCAGGGGGGCATTCTGTTCGCCGCCCTCGCCCAGCCCCAGAGCCATGGGCACCATGCCGATGATCATGGCCGCAGCCGTCATCAGCACCGGACGCAGGCGGGTGTGTCCGGCGGCCAGTGCCGCCTCCACCGCGCTCCTGCCTTCGGCGAGTTGCTCGTTGGCGAAGGTGACCATCAGGATGGAGTTGGCTGTGGCCACCCCCAGCGTCATGATGGAACCCATCAGCGAGGGGACGCTGAAGGTGGTGTGCGTGAAGATCAGCATCCACACGATGCCGCACAGGGCACCGGGCAGGGCGGTGATGATGATGAAGGGATCGGTCCAGGATTGATAGTTCGTCACCATCAGCAAGTAGACCAGGAGCGCGGCGATCACGAGGCCACCGGCCATACGCTGGAAGGCGCTGGTCATGCTCTCCATCTGCCCGCGGACCGAGAGCTTGCTGCCCGGCGGAATCTTCGGCTCGACCGGTTTGCCGTCCGGCCCCATTTTGGGTGCGGGCGGCGGCGGGCAGGCGAAGGCGAGCCAAGCCGACGCGCTCGCCGGGCAGTACCAGGGCGTGGCGGGGGGCAGGTACTCCGCCATCAGTTTATCCACCTGCACAGCGACACTGCCCAGGTCGGTGCCCTGGACGTTGGCGTAGATGTCGTAGACCGGGGCCACGTCGAAGTGGCTGGCCACGGCGGGGGTCTCCCGGCGCTCGATGGAGGCCACGTTGCCGAGCAACTGAGTGCTCGTTCCTGGCCCCGGGATATTGATGCTGAGCAGGCTATCCAGGGAGTCCAGTTGGTGCTGAGGTGTTTGCACCGCGACCGGGTAGGTCACCCCGGTCTTTGGATCCGGCCACAAATTGAAGCTCACCACGGAACTGGAGGTGAGCGCAATCAGTGCGTTGTACGCCACGTCGCGCTGGGTGAGCCCGAGTTCGCCCGCGCGCATCCGGTCTACGTTTAACTGCAGCGCGGGGGCGTTCATCTGCTGGTGCAGGTGCACGTCCACCGTCCCGGCAATGGCCCGTACCTTGCGCTCAAGTTCCTGGGCGATGCCATAAATCTTGGGGTTGAAGCCCGCGATCTGCAAGTCGATGGGGGAGGGCAGGCCAAAGTTCAGGATCTGGTTGACGATGTCCGCCGGCTGGAAGAAGAAGCTCATGCCCGGGAAGCGCTGCGGTAGTTCGGCGCGCAGCCGCTTGATCACCTCGGCCGTGGGGGTCCGGTGGCCGGGTTTGAGCGACAACAGGATCTCGCCGTCCGCGGAACTAATCGTGGGCGTGTCGTTGAAGGCCATGTTGACCGGCTGCGGCAGGCCGATGTTATCCAGTACCAGGCCCAGTTCGGAGGCCGGGATCATCTCGCGCAGTGCGGTCTCCACGCGCCCAAAGATAATTTCCGTTTCTTCCAGGCGAGTGCCGATGGGCGCATTGACGTGCATCCGGATCTGGCCGGCATCGACCGAGGGGAAGAAGTCGCGCCCCACGGAGGGGAGCACGGCGAGGCTGGCCAAGCCGATCACGCCGAACACCAGGAACACCGCGGTGCGGTTGTGCAGGCCGGCCGAGAGTACCCGCACGTAGCGATCGCGGAAGCGGTCAAAGCCACGGTCAAAGCCTTGGTGGAAGCGCGCGAAGCCGCTCATGCGGCGCGCGGGAGCCCCTTCGGGCGGGGTTTCATGTGCGCGCAGAAGGTACTGCGCCATGACCGGGACCAGGGTCCTGGAGAGAATCCAGGAGGCCAGCATGGCGTAGACCACGGCTAGCGCCAGGGGCGTGAACAGGAAGAGCGCCGGGCCCGTCAGAAAAACCACGGGCACGAAAACGATACAAATCGCGATGGTGCCGACGAAGGCAGGGACGGCGATCTGCCGGGCGCCATCCAGGATGGCCAGTTGCACAGGCTTGCCCATGGCCAGTTGCCGGTGGATGTTCTCGATCTCCACCGTCGCATCATCGACCAGGATGCCTACCGCCAGCGCAAGGCCGCCGAGGGTCATGATGTTGAGCGTCTGCCCGGTGGCGACCAGGATGGCGATGGAAGTCAGCACCGAAAGCGGGATGGACACCGTCACGATCAACGTGCTGCGCCAAGTCCCGAGGAACACCAGCATCATCACCGAGGTCAGCAGGGCGGCGATCAGCCCCTCGGTCATCACGCCGTTCAACGCCGCCTTCACGAACACGGACTGGTCGAAGAGTTCCGTGATTTCGATGTCGGGGTAGGTGACCCGCAAGGCTGGCATGGCGTCCTTGATCCCCTGAACCACGTCCAGGGTGGAGGCGTTGCCGCTCTTGAGCACGGTCAAGAGCGCCGAGCGGCGCCCCTCGCTGCGCACGATGTTGTTCTGAATACCGAAACCATCGCGGACGTTGGCCACGTCGCGGACGTAGACCATGGCGCCGCTGACCGGCTTGATGGGCACGTCGTTCAACGCGGTAATGTTCTCCGGGTTGCTGTTGGTGCCGACGATGTAGTCCTTCTCGCCGATCTTCGCGCTACCCGTGGGCAGGTTCAAGTTGGCGTTGGCCAGCGCGGTGTTCACGTCACTGGGTGTGATTCCGCGCGCGAGCAATGCCTGCGGATCGAGGTCGACCATGATCTGCCGGGGCTTGCCGCCATAGGGCAGGGGCAGGCGCGCGCCGCGCACGCCGGCGATGGCCTGGCGCACGCGGTAGATACCGAAGTCGTAGAGTTGCGACTCAGAGAGTTTGTTGCTGGCCAGGGACAACTGGATCACCGGCACGCTCGCGGCGTCGTACTGGATGATGAGCGGCGGCACGGTGCCCGGGGGCAGGCGCCGCAGAATGGTCTGGGATAGCGCGGTGACTTGGGAAACGGCGCTGCCGATGTTGACGTTGGGCTGGAAGAAGATGCGAATCGCGGCTGCGCCATTGACCGTCTGCGACTCGATGCGCGAGACGTCATTCACGCCCGAGGAGACGGTGTACTCACTGAAGGTCGTGATGTACTTCTCGAACTGCGCCGGTGGCAGGCCGGCGTACTGCCAGATGATGGACACCACAGGGATGTCGATCTTCGGAAAGATGTCCGTGGGAGCCGTGACCGCGGCCCGGAGCCCGGTGAGAACGATAAGGATCGCCATAACCACAAAGGTGTAAGGGCGACGCAGGGCAAGGGCGACAATCCACATGGGGCGGGGTCTCGTGCGGAGCGCCGGCAAAGTCTTACAGCGTGTTACGACGACGCTCGGGTCGTGTTAATCTGCTGAAAAACGAGACGGCGCGGTTGCTAATTACCGCATCTTAGGGGCAAGCACGCCCCCTGTAAATCCTGCCGGTGCCTTTTCCGGGCAAATTCCTCCAAAAGCAGGATGGAGCCAGGCCATGCCTTCACCCCCGCACGGTGCGGCAGCGCATATCAAGACGGCCCGCGGCCGACCGCGCAGCGAGGGCTGTCACGGCGCTATCCTCGGTGCGGTTGCGGAACTCCTGCGCTCCGAGGGCTACGGCGCGCTCACCATCGAGGCGGTAGCGCGCCAGGCTGGCGTCGGCAAGCAGACGATCTACCGCTGGTGGCGCTCGCGCGCTGAAGTGGTACTGGAGGCCTACGCCAACCACGCGGCGAGCAGGGTCCCGGTCCCCGACCTGGGCAGTCTGCGGGCGGATCTGGAGGTGTTCATGGTGACTGCCTTCAACCGCCTGAACGACGTGAGCGGGCCGACCATGCGCGGACTCATGGCCGACGCGGTCTTGGACCCGGAGTTCCTGGTGCTGATGCGCGAAGTGCTCATCGAGCGCCGCCGCGGCGCTCTTCGTGAAGTGCTCGCGCGGGGCGCGCAGCGCGGTGAACTGGACCCCGCGGCGGATGGGGAAGTCCTCATCGATCTGCTCTTCGGTGCCCTCTGGCACCGCCTGCTGCTGCAGCACGCCGCGCTGGACGCCGCCTTCGCCCGCCAGATCGTGGGCGTGGTCCTGGATGGCGCACGAGCGCGCCCGGGGAATTAATCCGCCAGAGGGTCCAGGACCTGGCGCAGAAACTGGCGCGCGCGCTCGTGCCCGGGAGTGACGAAGAAGCGCTCTGGGTCGGACTGCTCGAGGATGCGCCCCTGGTCCATGAACCACACGCGGTTGGCCACGCTGCGGGCAAAGCCCATCTCGTGGGTGACCACGATCATGGTCATCCCCTGGCGTGCAAGGTCGCGCATTACCTGCAGCACCTCTCCCACCATCTCCGGGTCGAGCGCGCTGGTTGGCTCGTCGAAGAGCATGATCCGAGGATTCATGGCGAGCGCGCGCGCAATGGCGACTCGCTGCTGCTGCCCGCCGGAGAGTTCGGCCGGATAGGCATCCGCCTTGGCCGCAAGCCCCACGCGGGCGAGCAGGCCCTGGGCGAGCTCCTTGGCCTGGGTCGCGGGTAGCCCGCGTGCGTACACCGGGGCGAGCGTGAGATTTCCCAGGACCGTCAGGTGCGGGAAAAGGTTGAACTGTTGGAAGACGAAGCCGACTTCTTGGCGCAGGCGGTTGAGGTCCGTCCCCGGCGCGTGCACGTCGCTGCCCTGCACCAGCACCCGACCAGAGGCGATGGGTTCGAGGCGGTTCACCGTGCGTATCAGCGTTGATTTCCCTGATCCAGAGGGCCCGCATACCACCACCACTTCCCCGCTTGCCACGTGGGCGGACACATCGGCAAGGGCTTGGTAGTCGCCGTACCACTTGCTCACCTGCTCGAAGCGGATCAAGGCTGCCGGCCTCCTTCAACGCCCGTTGCCGAGCCCAACTTCAGTGTAGCGCACGGGCAGGCATCCCTGCCGCGTGCGTTGCCAATTCGAGGAGACATTGATCAAGGTCAACCCGAATTGCCGTTGGATGCCTCTTACTATCGTCATCGCAGCAGGCTGCCCGCTTTAAGCCGCCTGGCCTGTCAGTCATTTAAGGAGGAACCGAACATGTCCGTCCGAACCGTCCTGAAGCGTGCGCTCGCCCTCGCGGCGGGTCTCGCGAGCGCGCTGGCCCTCATGCCCGCGGCTCAGGCCGTGCCCAGCTTTGCCCGGCAGACCGGGATGGCCTGCGAGGCTTGCCATACGATCTTCCCGGAACTCACCTCTTTCGGGCGGCTGTTCAAGTTGAACGGCTACGTCATCGACAACCTGCCTCAGGTGAAGGCTGTCGGCAGCGACAACAAGGAGAGCCTCCTCCTCAACTGGCTGCCGCCCATTTCCATGCAGTTCATCGGCTCTTTTACCAAGACCAAGGGGGCCCTGCCGGACTCTGGGACGGCCGGTGGCGTGGCGCAGAACGGGTCGGCAAGTTTCCCGGAACAGGCAAGCCTGTTCTACGCCGGGCGCATTGCCCCGAAGCTCGGTGGCTTTGTGCAGATCACCTACAGTAGCCAGAGCGGCAAGATGGCCTGGGACAACACGGACATCCGCTATGCCGACCAGGCCACGGTGCTGGGCAACAGTCTGATCTACGGCTTCACACTGAACAATAACCCTACGGTGCAGGACGTGTGGAACAGCACGCCGGCTTGGACTGTGCCCTTCGACCAGCGCAGCTCACTCGCGCCCGTGAACATCTCCACGCAAATCGAGAGCCTCTCAGGAGCGGTGGCGGGGGTATCGGCCTACACCTACTGGCGCAACATGGTCTACGGCGAAGTGGGGGTCTACCGCTCGGCACCCTCGGGTGTTTCCAACAGTTCCACGGGTGGCAATGGACCACTAGACAGCAGCCAAGGCGTCAACGTGCTGAAGAACGGCGCCCCTTACTGGCGCTTCGCCATCGAAAAGCAGTGGGACCGCACCTCCTTGTCGGTGGGCACGTTCGGGATGTTGACGGATTACCACCCGGCCGGGCTTAATGCCGCCAGCGGGCCGACGGACCGCTTCCGCGACGTGGCCTTCGATACCCAGTTCCAGTACGCCGGGGACGATCACCTGTTCTCCCTGCAGGCGAGCTATATAAAGGAGAATTTCACGCTGTCCGCCACGGCCCCGGATGATCCCATCGACGGAGCTGGCGACCTGAAGACCCGGCGCATCGGCGTTAGCTACTATTACCAGCGCCGCTACGGGGCCTCGCTGGGCTATTTCTCCACCACCGGCAGCGTCAACACCCATCGCTATCCGGGCGGAATCGCGGTGCTTGGCAGCGCCAGCAATACGCCAGACACCAGCGCGGCAACCATGGAACTGGATTTCATACCCTGGCAGAACGTGAAGCTCGGGCTGCAATACACGAAGTACTACAAGGTCCGCGGTGGCACAGACAACTACGATGGCGCTGGACGCAATGCCTCGGACAACAACACGCTGTACCTGTTCGCCTGGTTCGCCTACTAGGCTGGCTGGATCAAGGGAGCCTTCCATGAAACAAATGTTGCGTCGGTCCGCGCTCTTCGTAGGCCTGGTCGCGCTCGCCTCGAGCCTCGGCCTGGCCGCCGAGGACAGTGAGACGGCCCATTACGCCAATCAGGTCTGTAGCACCTGCCACGGCGTCCACGGCAACAGCCCGTCCTCGGCTTTCCCCCGTCTGGCCGGGCAGACTGCCCCGTACCTTGAGACCCAGTTAAGGGCCTTCAAGGACCGCTCCCGAGGCGACCCGGCGGCGCAGGCCTACATGTGGGGCATGGCGTCCCAACTCGACGAGGACAAGATCAAGGCACTGGCCAAGTATTACGCGGCGCTGCCGCCGGCGCACGGAACAGCCGGGCCCGCTGCCCGAGTGGCTGCGGGCCGGGCCCTCTACGAGCAGGGGCTGCCGGAGGAGGGCGTGCCGGCCTGTGTCGCCTGCCACGGGCCCAATGCCGAGGGCAACGAGTTGTACCCGCGCCTGGCCGGGCAGCACGCCCCCTACCTGGTGAAGCAACTCGCCTACTTCAAGGCGCTCCAGCGCAGCAATCAGCCCATCATGCAACTCGTTGGACAGAAGCTCTCCTTCGAGCAGATGGAGGCAGTCGCGGCGTATGCGGCCTCCCGCTAACAGGGCGTTTGTAACCGCCGCGCTGGCGGTCCTGCTGGGCGCTTGGCCGTTGCTCGCCCCGGCGGCGGACAAATCGACGCTGGAGCAACAGATCGAAGCGCTGCAGAAGGCCAACCAGGCCCTGGAGGCCCGGGTGCGGGCCCTGGAGGCGTACCTGACCAAAACCCCGCCCGCGCAAGCGGCGCCGCCGGTGGCCGCTGCGGGCAATGTTGTGCCTGCTGCTGCGGCACCACCCGCAACCAGCGTTGAGCCCGCAGGGGTCGGGGTCGCCCGGACGCCGGCGGCGGCGGCGGCGGCGGATTCAGTGATTGCGCTGCGCGAAGCTTGGCGGCAGGTGGCCCGCGACATGCCCGAGGCCCGTGTGGTGGAACTCCTGGGCAAGCCTAGCCGCGAGTTGCGTATCAACGGTAAGCGCGTGTGGTACTACGTTTATGCGGGGTTTGGGCCAGCCTCGGTATTCCTCTCCCGGGAGGAGACCGTGTCGAGCTTCCAGCCGCCCAATCTGGGCTTCAACTGGTAGGTGCGATCAGAGGGCCTGCAATACACCCGCCTTGAACACTCGGTGGGGCGTGCGCGGCTGGTGCAGAAGGCCGGGGTCAGCGAGCGGGTCGCCGTCCACGAGGAGTAAGTCGGCCAGGAAGCCCGCACGGATCTGGCCGATGTCGCCCGGTCGCCCCATGATCTCACCGCCGAGACGCGTGGCGGCGACGATGGCCTCCATGGGCGAGAATCCCAGCAGGCGCACGAAGTGCTCGATGTCACGGGCATTGGTCCCGTTGCGGTTCCACGCGAAGCCGTAGTCCCCGCCGGGTAGCACCCGCACGCCTCGCCGTTGCAGTTCCCGCATGTTCCGGATGCCGTCGGCCAGTTCGCGGTCGAGCCCGCGCGCCTGCCCCATGGCCGTCGTGATCCCCCAGGCAGAGGCCTCGTGCAGCGTGGTCCAGGTGTGGCCCAGGGTGGGCGCCACAAAAATCCGCTCGCGTTGCGCTTCGAGTTCGTCGCAGGCCGCCTCGTCGCAGAGGTTGGCATGGTAGATGATCTCCACACCATGGCGCAGGGCCAGGCGCACGGCAGCGCCATTGCGGGCGTGCGCCGCCACGCGCCGGCCATGGGCAAGCGCCACGTCGCACACCGCCGCCACCTCGGCTTCGGTCATCACGGTCTTGTCCGAAGGAGCGGCCGGAGTGCCTGCGTCACCGGAGATGTTGATCTTGAGAATATCGACGCCCTCGCGGCAGAGTTGTCGCGTGTAGCGGCGCAGGTCGCTGGCACCATCGAGAACGACCGCAAAGTTCTCGCGGTAGAGGTGCTCCAGGCGGACGTCGCCGAGGCCGCCGGTCACCGTCAGTTCCGGGCCCGCCGCCAGTAGCCTCGGGCCGGGGAGGTTTCCCGCCTCGATGGCGTCACGAACGGCCACATCCAGCCGAGGTTTGGCGGCGGCGGCACTGAGGCAACTGGTGAAGCCCGCGCGCAACAGGCGTCTTGCGTTCGCGGCCGTGGCCAGGGTGTGCTCCTCCGGCGGGATCTCCCCCAGTTCGATGGAGCGCGGCAGGTCCAGGAAACTCAAGTGCGCGTGAGGTTCAACTAAGCCGGGCATCAGCGTGGCGCCGCGGCCGTCGACCACCCCCGCGCCCTGGGCCTCGGGTGGCCGGTGCACGGCGTCAGCCGAGGCGGGCCATACCGCCGCGATGCGCTCCCCGCACACCAGGACTTCCCCGTTAAAGGGCGGGGCACCGCTTGCGTCCAGGACCCGCACATTGGTAAACAGCGTCGTCGCCATACCGCTCCCCTCCCCCGGAGATCTCTATTCTATGCCCGTCCACCGGCGCACGCGGCAATGCTATCGTGCCGAGTCCAGCTCAGGATTCCCCGGATCGGCACCCATGCGCCTTTGGCAGGATCTCTCACTCTCGGCTCTCGTAGCCGGCTTCATCACCGTCCTGGTGGGGTTCACCAGTTCGGCAGTGATCGTGTTCCAGGCGGCCCACGCGCTCGACGCTGACGCGTCCCAGATCGGCTCCTGGATGGGCGCCTTGGGCATCGGCATGGGCTTGACCTGCATCCTGCTCTCCCTGCGCTACCGAGCACCCGTGGTCACGGCTTGGTCCACGCCGGGAGCCGCGATGTTGATCACCAGTGCTGCGGGGATTTCCATGCCCGAGGCGGTGGGCGCTTTCCTGGTGTCGGCGGTGCTCATCGCCGGTTGCGGTTTTAGCGGGTTCTTCGAGCGCAGCATGAGCCGCATCCCCATGCCCATCGCATCGGCCATGCTGGCCGGCGTTCTCCTGCGCTTCGGCATGGACGTCTTCCTGGCCATGCGCACACGCTTCGCCCTGGCGGCCACCATGTTCTTGGTTTACTTGGTCGCCCGCCGCCTGCGCCCCCGCTACGCCGCCCTGGGCGCGCTAGGCGCTGGGCTGCTGGTGGCCAGCGCCCAGGGTCTGCTGCACCTGGACGCCGTGCACCTGGAACTGGCACGTCCCGTCTTCACCACGCCAAGCTTCTCGCTACGCGCACTGATCGGTGTGGCCCTGCCGTTGTTCGCGGTGACCATGACCTCACAGAACATGCCCGGCGTCGCAGTCATCCGCGCCTCTGGCTACGACTATCCCATCTCCCCGGTCATCGGATGGACCGGGGTCGCTACTTTCTTGCTGGCGCCCTTTGGTGCCTTTGCGCTGAACCTGGCAGCTATTACGGCGGCCATTTGCATGGGCCGTGAAGCCCACGAGGACCGGAATCGGCGTTACGTCGCCTCGGTGGCGGCGGGTGGCTTCTATCTGCTCATCGGAATATTCGGGGCGACCGTGGGGGCCGTGTTCCTGGCGCTACCCAAGGAACTGGTGCTGTGCATCGCCGGGCTCGCTCTACTGGGCACTATCGGCAGTGGTCTGGCGGCCGCCATCGCGCAGGAGGCCGACCGCGAAGCCGCGCTAATCACGTTCCTGGTCACCGCCTCGGGCGTCACTTTAGGTGGTGTGGGGGCTACCTTCTGGGGCCTGGTGGCTGGCATGCTCGCGCTGGGGGTGCTGCGCTGGGGGCGCGCCTAGCCCTGCCCATACCCCAAAAGTGTCACGAATCCTCCTGGGGATGCAGCAGGGCGTAGCCCTGGCACATGGCCAGGCGATAGGTGAGCCGTACCAGGTCACTGGATGTCCAGGGGGTGGAGGTCGGCCTTGGCTTTTTTTACGAAGGGCTTAACAGGCTGCTGAAATACTCCCAGCCGGTGCACGCAAGCCACGCCTCAAGCGTTAACTTGATACCGATTCACTGATACAGACAGAGCCAACTTCATGCGCGGAGCCGACACCTTCACCGAGAGCCTGTTCACCATGCGAAAGCTGGAGGACTTCGTGCCAG
>JANXRW010000013.1 GCA_025356655.1 Betaproteobacteria bacterium
GAAAGGGGGCACTTCACCGACACCCTGGTGAACCAGACCGGCCCTGAGGGCCCACAATATTTCACTAGGCGGTCAGATTTTCCGGGGAATGAAACCGAGACAAAAAGCCGGTGGCCCAGCGAAATAACTTGCGACCCAACAGCTGGCCGCGCTTACAAGCGCTGCAGCGTGCTCAGCGCAACGCGCTCTCGCTCGCAAAACTCGCGCTGCGTGAGTCCACTACGCTCGAAGAGACCAACCATCTGGGCCGCCTGCTCTCGGTCTTGCCGCACGCCACTGCGCCCCACTGCGCCCACGCGCACCCGCCATCTGCCTGCCCTCCAGCGCGTTGCGGTGCCTGCAGTGTGGCGACTGACGAGGCCGCGGGGAAGAACGCCGCTGGGGAACCGGCACATACCAGCAGCCCGACCACGCCCAGCCCAAGCACTGCCATCTGCAGGTACTTGGCCTAGCGGTAGAGGCTTGCCGACTCGCGACCGCCGCAGGACCTGCGGATCGCGCGCTGGGTCAGACCGTCGGCAGCGCCAACCGGTGTACAACAGCAGGCGTAGAGGAGCGAACCGCGGCAACGTAGCGAAGCGCACGCCGAGCGATTGCGTGCCGACGCATCGGCAAATCGCGCACGCAATTCGATCGCCACGGCTCACCGCCCTTCAGATGGACAAGGAAAGTCGTATGCGACCGACCTGCGGAGGTTCTATCATTTCCCAAAGACCAAAAAAAAAGATGACGGTGAGCCTTCTCCCGACCCACTTCTTTTCAGAGAGTCAACGGACCTGACTACCTTTCAAAGCGTTGCAGGCGGCGCGGGACTCGGTGTGGTTCTCGGATGGGTTGCCGTTCTTGTCACGCGACGTTCGTGGCGGAGAAGGCTGGGGTCGATCACAGGGGCCATTGGCTTCGTCGTGCTCCTAATAACTGCGGCGGAATATGTTGAAGCGCATCAAGTTGTCGGCCCGGCAGCGTGGCGGTCTGACCCCGGGTATACCAGATAGCGGCGCGCCCCCGGCGGTCGCAGGTACTGCAGAAGTCCCGATCCCGGCGACGATGCAGCGGCGATCAACGATCCCGCTCCCTACCGTCAGGCACCGCCCTGCTCGAGCCAGGCCTGGAACATGAGCACGTCCCAGATCAGGTGCTGCACGGCAGCCCCGCTCTTCTGCAGGGCATTCCACCGGGCGGTGATGGGTGCCGCCTCGAAGTAGCCCTCACGGCGCAGGCGCTGGGGGGAGAGCAGTTCCTCCGCCCAGGGACGCAGCGGACCCCGCAGCCAGTCCGTGAGTGGCACGCCAAAACCCATCTTGGGGCGCTCCGTGAGCGAGGAGGGCACATGCCGGGCCAGTACTTCGCGCAGCACCCGCTTGCCCGGGCCGTGGCCCGTGCGGTAGTCGTCCGGCAGACTGCTGGCGAATTCGTAGATGCGGTGATCGAGCAAGGGGGCGCGGGTTTCAAGGCCGACCGCCATGGCCGCGCGGTCCACCTTGGTCAGGATGTCATCGGGCAGGTAGGAGACGCTGTCCCGGTACATCATACGCTGGGGCAAGGAGAGCCCTGCCAAGTCCGCCGCTAACGGCGGGAAGGGCAAGGCAACGGGCCCTCCCACTAGGATCCGCTCGGGGTGGGGCCACTGCGCGAGGAGCTGCTCGTAGAGCGCCATCCCCGACGCGGACGGCAGCAACTGCCCGAGGAGCGCAAGCCGGTCGCCGTTGAGCGTGCGGCGCACACGCCGAGGCAGCAGCGGGCCCACGCCGGCAAGGGTGGCGTTCCAGAACCCGGCACCGGGCGCCGCCAGCAGCCCACCCACCGCCCGGCGCAGCGGGCGCGGCACGCGGCGCAGGCGCGCCGCCAGGGAATCCGTCATGAAGTAACGGTCGTAACCGCCCAGGATCTCGTCCCCGCCATCGCCCGAGAGGCTCACCGTCACCTGCTCCCTGGCCATGCGCGAGACCAGGAAGGTGGGGATGGCGGAGGAGTCCCCAAAAGGCTCGTCATGGATACGAGGCAACTGCGGCACCACGTCCAGAGCGGCCTGCGGCGGAACGTAGAGCTCCTCGTGGCGCGTTCCCAGGTGCTCGGCCACCGCCCTCGCGTGATGCGCCTCGTTGAAGGCTTCACTGCCAAACCCGATGGTGAAAGTCCGCACAGCGCCGCGGCCCTGCTGCTGCATGAGCGCCACGACCGTGGAGGAGTCGATGCCCCCCGATAGGAACGCGCCCACCGGGACGTCAGCGAGCATCTGGTCGCCGATGGCACCGCGGAGCAGTGTCTCCAGCCGGTCCGCCGCTTCACTCAGGCTGCCCGCGAAGGGCGCCGCCCGCGCCGCCAGCAGCGCCGAGCGGGCGCTCCAGTAGGCTTCCGGCTGCGCGAGGGCACCAGCGGCCACCTGGGCGGGCGTGATCCCGACTAGGGTGCCGGGCGGCAGCTTGTACACCCCCTCGTGGATGGAATGCGGGGCAGGAACATAGCCGTGGCGCAGGTACAGGGCGAGGGCCTCGCGGTCCACTGGGGGCATCGTACCGTTGGCCGCACGCAGGGCCTTCAACTCCGAGCCGAACAGCAGGTCGCCGTGCACCAGCCCGTAGTAGAGCGGCTTCTCCCCGAACCGGTCGCGGGCAAGCCAGAGGGTCCTGTTCTCACGGTCCCACAGCGCCAGCGCGAACATGCCGGTGCTGCGCCGGAGGGCCGCGGCAAGGCCCCAACGTGCGATGGCCGCGAGGAGTACTTCGGTGTCTGACCCGCCCCGCCAAGCGCCCGCGCCATCGAGCGGCCCAGCGAGTTCCGCGCGCAATTCCCGGTGGTTGTAGATCTCCCCGTTGAAGGCGATGAGGAACCGCCCGCAGGCTGAAGCCATGGGCTGGGCACCGGCCGGCGTGAGATCAACGATGGCCAGCCGACGGTGCGCCAGCGCTACGCCCACGGCGGCATCGCACCAGGTTCCCGATCCGTCCGGGCCGCGGTGCGCCAGGGCGTCCCCGATGCGCTGCGCGACCTGCGATAGCTCCTTGGCGCCAACCTCAGGGCGGGAAAGAACTACGCCGGCAATTCCGCACATAAGGGGCTCACCTGAAGGAAGGTCCTTGCAACCGGTCGTCAACCCACACTGAGGACTGAGATCCGTACGCCGAAAGCATACCGCAGCCCGGGCGCTGCACCGCGCGGCCACCAAGGACGGCGCGCCGCACCGCGAACCAACGCCAACCCGGTCGCCGTCGACGGCTGGCATTGCAGTGGGTGTCCCACCGTGCCGCGCCGTTGACGCCGCCCACGGAGCAGGCTGGGGCGCAGGTCGATGGCGGTGTCGCGCGAGCGGAGCTGCCGGCTCTTGCCAAGACGCTTGAGGGGGATCTCCACGCCGCCCGAGATGGTGTCCGCGACGCCGTGTGAGGTCTATTCGCCGGGCTCCCGCAGGTCCCGGCGTTGACCCACCACTGGCAGGGGTGCGGGCACCACTTCGGGCGGGTCGGAAGCGCCCGGGTGAGGGGCGCCTCTTAGACCCGAATCGGCTGATGCACTGCGGGTCTTGGCCAAGGGGCGGCGGCGTCCGCTGAATTGGGCTCGGCATGCTTTACGGGAAAGCCTAGTGTATATTTCAGCGGCGCGCGTGGCTATCCGCATCGCAGACTGCGGAATCGCGCCCGATTTGTTCTGGCGGTGGCCAACGCCCACCTCCGGTTCACCGCTGAGCGGCCGACCGGCGGAACCGGTGCGGAGCACGCAGGCGTCGTGCCGCCGGGCCAGGCTCGACCCAAGCGGTGGCCTCCCCCCTGACACGCTCAGGTGGGTTCAAGTCACGCTCCACCCGCGGCTAAAGACTGTTCCCTGCAGGTACTCCGCATGAACCACAAAAGCGACCACCCCGACATATCCCACCGCCCCGAGCACCCTGCCCGGCGGCCTGAGGGCCGACGCCTATGGCGGTGACCGCCGTGGTGCAGGCGCGGATGTCCTCGGCCCGCCTGCCGGGAAAAGTGCTGCGCGAAGTGGCAGGGCAACCCCTGTTGGGTTATTTGTTGGATCGGCTCGCCCGGGCGCGTCATTTGGACCGGGTTATCGTGGCCACCTCCTTGGATTCCAGCGATGACGCCGTGGCCCACTGGTGCGAACGCCACGGCGTGGAATACCACCGTGGCCCACTGACCAACGTGTTAGCTCGCTTCGTCGAGGTGGCACGTTCCCGGGACCTGGAAGCTTTGGCACGGATCAGCGGCGACAGCCCGCTGCTCGACCCGGTCGTGGTGGACGCCGTGGTGTCGGCCTTCGAATCGGCGCCCTGCGACATTGCCACCAACGTCTTCCCGCGCAGCTTTCCGCGGGGTCAGTCTGCGGAGGTGATGCGCCGGGACGCACTGGAGGCGGTGTTGGCCAGCACGACGGATCCAGCGGACCTGGAACATGTGACCGCGCACTTCTACCGCCACCCGCAGCGCTGGCGCATCGTCAACGTAAGCTGCGCAGCGGACCGATCGGGCGAGCAACTCTCCGTGGATACGCCTGAAGACCTTGCTGCTTTCGAGCGACTGCGCGCGCAGATGGACCAGGAACCCTGGGCCTATCACATTGACGCCTTATTGGCACTGCGGGATAATGCGCAGTTAACCTGACTGCAGCCTAAAAGCCTAGGCTAACACGCCATGCTCAGAAACCTGCCCTTCGGCGCCCCGATGATCGGGGAAGAAGAACGCGCCGCCGTCATGGACGTCATGGCTGGGCCAATCCTCGTCCACGGCCCACGCGCAGTCCAGTTCGAACAGGACTTCGCCCACTTCACGGGCGCACCCCATGCGGTGAGTGTCTCGTCTTGCACTGCCGGCATGCATCTGGTGTGGTTCACCCTGGGCCTGGGGCCCGGCGACGAGGTGATCGTCCCGGCCCAAACCCACACCGCCACCGCCCACTGCGTGGAACTCACCGGCGCGCGTGCGGTGTTCGTGGACGCCGACACCCGCACCGGAAACATTGACCTCGATGCCCTGGAGGCAGCCGTTACGCCGCGCACGCGCGCCATCGCGGTGGTGCACTTCCTCGGCATGCCGGTGGACATGGCCCGCCTGATGGCCATTGCCCGGCGCGCCAACTTGTTCGTGCTGGAGGATTGCGCTCTGTCCCTGGGCAGCCGCTTCGGTGGAACGCACACGGGCCTGATCGGGGACGTGGGTGTGTTCTCGTTCTATCCGGTCAAGCACATGACCACTGCCGAAGGCGGGATGGTCATCACTCACGACGGCGACCTCGCGGCGCGACTGCGCCTGCGGAAGGCGTTCGGCGTCGACCGCACCCATGGCGAACGCAAGATCCCCGGCACCTACGATGTGGTGGCCCTGGGTTTCAATTACCGCATGAGCGAGATCCACTGTGCCATTGGCATCGCGCAGCTACCCAAGGTCCCAGGGTTCCTCACCCAGCGCGAGTGCAACTATGGCAGGCTTTCCAAAGGCTTGGAGGGCATTGCGGGGTTGAGCCTGCTGCAATCCACCACGGGTGTCTTCCAGAGTAGCTATTACTGCCTGTCCGTGATATTGGACGCCTCACTGGCCACCCGACGCGCGGCGGTCGTGGCCGGACTCAACGCGCGCGGAGTAGGCACAAGCGTCTATTACCCCCAGCCGGTGCCTCGCATGACTTACTATCAGGAGCGCTACGGCTGGACCGATGGCTCCTTCCCCAACGCGGCACGAATCAGCGATCAATCCATCGCCCTGTCGGTGGGCCCGCACCTTAGCGAGGACGACATGGACTACACGGCCGCTTCGCTGCGCCAGGTCATCCAGGAGCTCGGCGCTTGAAACCTATCGATCTGGCAGGAAAGCGCGTCGCCCTCATCGGCGGCGCTGGCTTCATTGGGCACAACCTTGCACTGAGCCTGGTGCGAGCGGGAGCTGATGTGCACTGCGTGGACGGACTTCAGGTCAACAGCCTGGGCGCCTATGCCAGCGCCACCAGCGACCCGGACAAGGAACTCTTTGTCCAGCTGATCAACGAGCGCCTATCCCTGTTGCGCCAGGAGCGCATTCCGCTGCACGTCATCGACGCCCGTGACTACCATGCACTGTGCCGCTGCCTGGGTGAGATCCGTCCGCAGGTGGTCGTCCAGCTAGCGGCCGTGGCCCACGCCAACCGCTCGAACAAGGACCCTTTCAGTACATTCGACCACAGCTTCCGAACGCTGGAAAACGCGTTGGACTACTCGCGCGGGAACGTAGAGCAGTTCATCTACTTCTCCTCCTCCATGGTCTACGGGGACTTCGATGGCGAGGCGGTGAGCGAGGAGCGGCAATGCGAACCGCTGGGAATCTATGGGGCGCTGAAGTACGGCGGCGAGAAGCTGGTGATCGCATACCGACAGGTGTTCGGCCTCGACTACACGATCGTGCGGCCCTCCGCCCTCTACGGCGAGCGCTGCGTGAGCCGGCGCGTGGGCCAGGCCTTCATCGAGAACGCGTTGCGCGGCAAGGGATTGACCGTCAACGGTGACGGTACCGATGCCCTGGACTTCACCTATATCGGCGATCTGGTGCAGGGTGTCACTCGCTGCATCGGCCTGCCCGAGGCGCGCAACCAGATCTTCAACCTGACCTACGGTGGTGCGCGCACCCTGAACCAGATGATCGACCTGGTGCGCCGGGGCTTTCCCGGCGTGGACGTACGCTACCAGCCGCGCGACGCGCTCATGCCGGAGCGCGGCACTTTGTCGGTGGAGAAGGCCCGCCGCCTTCTGGGCTACGAACCGCAGTTCCCCCTCGAACTAGGGTTCCCGCGCTACATCGAGTGGTACCAGGACCTGGCGCGCCGCCATCCGGACTACTTCGGCGGCCCGCGGGCCCACGCCTGAGGGGAGTAGAGACCCTTGCGCCTGTTCGGGAAGGACCTGGACCAGCAGGTTGCGCTCATCGCTGAAGTGGGCGTGAATCACGAGGGCGACGTGGAAGCTGCGCGCCGAATGATCGACCTGGCCGCGGACGCCGGTGCCGACGCGGTCAAGCTGCAGTCCTATACGCCCTCGCGCTACGCGTCCGCCTCGGACCCGGCACGCCTGGCGCGAGTAACGCGTTTCAGCTTGGACTCGGCGGCCCAACTCGACTTGGCCCGCCATGCCGCTGCGCGGGGCATCCCCCTGTTTTCGTCCGCGCTGACCGAGGACGTGGTGCCATTCCTCGCCCAGTGGTGCCCGGCCATCAAGATCGCCAGTGGCGACCTGGACTTCGAGCCCGTGATCCGTGCTGCGGCCGCCACCGGCAAAGTGGTGATCCTGTCCACCGGGATCGGCACCGTGGCGGAGATCGACCGGGCCGTGGGGTGGTTCGCCGATGTGGTCGGCGCCGCCGCACTGGCGTCACGGCTGGTGCTGATGCACTGCGTATCCGCATACCCAACGCCGGTCGAGCAGGCGAACGTGCGCAGCGTGCCCTTCCTGCGCGAGCGCTTTGGCCTAGTAACCGGTTACTCCAACCATGTGATGGAACCGGAGGCGGTCCTCGCAGCGGTCGCGCTTGGCGCCCAGATGGTGGAGGTCCACTTCACCGACCGGCGTGAGGGCCGCGAATTCCGTGACCACGCCCTGTCCCTGGAACCAGCGGAACTGGCTGCCCTGCGCGGTTCCATAGATCGCGTGCGGGCCAGCCTGGGCGCCCACGACAAGCAACCCCAGGCGTGTGAGCTACCGCTGCGGCTTGCCATCCGCAAAGGTCTGGTCGCCGCCCGCGAGCTGCCCGCCGGTACGCGGATTGCGGCCGGGGATCTGCACTTTGCGCGGCCGGCCACCGAGTTCGCCGCTGGTGAGCTAGGGGCAGTGCAGGGCCGCGAACTGCTCCGCCCTTTGCAGGCGGGTGAAACCCTGGTCCGAGACGGCGTGCGCTGAGGCCGTGCGCGTCGCCGTCCTGACCACGCAGACACCGCACCATGCTTGGTTCGTGCGCGAACTCGCGCGCGAGGTGGGTGCGCTGCATGTGCTCATCGAGCGCGAGGGGGTGCGCGCTCCCTTCGACACCGGTCATCCGTTCGAAACCACGCGTGATCAGGACGAGTGCACCGCGTGGTTCAGCGGCCACAACCCGACCCTGGAGGAATTCGCCCCGTGCAGCGCTTGTGGCAACATCAATGACCCGGCAGCCGCCGCCGTGCTCCGGGACATGGCCCCCGATCTGGTGCTGGTGTTCGGCACGCGGAAACTGCTGCCTCCGGTGATCGCCGCCGCGGGCCCGCTCGTGCTCAATCTGCACGGCGGAGACCCTGAGTATTACCGCGGCCTCGACAGCCACCTGTGGGCCATCTACCACCACGACTTCGCGAACCTCGTCACGACGCTGCACCACCTCACCGAGGGCCTCGACCAGGGCGCGATCGTGGGCACCAGGCCAGTGCCCCTGTCCCGCGGCCTGAAACTGCATCAACTGCGCCGCGTGAACACGGAAACAGCGCTTTGCCTCACTCTGCACGCCGTACGGGAGTACCGCGAGCGCGGTAGCCTGCCGGCACGGCCGCAGCGCTGCGCCGGGCGGTACTACTCCTTTATGCCCGCCGTGCTCAAGGAACTGTGCGTGGCACGGCTTGAACGCCATACCGAGAGCCTTCCATGAATGCCTACGCACAACGCCTTGGTGAAGACACCCTTGCCATCTTCCTGTTCCACGGCGTGACGCGACCGCACGGTTGCGCCGTGCGCAACTACACGCGCAAGCACATCGAGCCCGACTTCTTCGCCTCCATCCTGCGCGCACTCAAGGCCGCCGGGGGGCGGCCTGTGAGCATGCAGGAGGTGCTCGATCACGTCGATAGCGGCACCGCCCTTCCGCCGCGTGCCTTTGCCATCACTTTCGACGACGGGTTCCACAACAACCTGGACGTGGCGGCCCCCATCCTCGCTGAGGAGGGCATTCCGGCGACCTTCTATGTGACCACCGACTTCGTGGACCGCAACCGGATGGGCTGGATCGACCGCATCGAGTTTGCGGTCGAACAGCACCCCACTGGTTGCCTGCGGCTGCCGTGGGGCGATTGGGAATTCAGCGGCGACGCGGCACGGCGGGCCCTGCTCAGCGATATCCGGACCCGGGTCAAGAGCGACGCCGGCGTCGATGCCGACGCCCTGGCCACTGCGATCCAGGTGCAACTCGGCCTGGAGCCCACGTTCTCCAGCGATCACCTGCTCGACCGCAAACTCAACTGGGAAGATGTTGGACGGCTCGCCGCCGGCCCCGGCTTCATCGTCGCGGGGCACTCCCACACCCACCGGATCCTCGAATACCTGGATGATGAGAGCCTGGAGGCGGAGATCGCGACCAGTATCGAACTGCTGGCGCAGCAGGCCGGCATTCGAAGCCCTCACTACAGTTACCCGGAGGGCCAGCCTTACTGTTACTCGAACCGGGTAATCGACGTCCTTGCGCACCATGGCGTACGCTGCAGCCCGAGTGCCATCGACGGCATCAATGCCGCAGGCACCTCGCCATTTCACCTGCGGCGGGTCATGGTGACATGATCACCCAGGCCGCCCCCCTGCGCGCTGGTGTCATCGGCTTGGGCGTGGGCGAGAAGTTGGCCGAAGCCGTGCGTGCACACCCGCATGCCGAGTTGCGCACGCTGTGTGACTTCGACCCGGCCAAGCGGGCAGAAGTGTCGACGCGGTTTCCCGGTGTGCCCGTCGTCGCAGACGCAGACGCGGTGCTCGAGGATCCCGCCATCGATCTGGTCTGTATCGCCAGCCACGACAACTTTCATAGCGCGCAGACCTTACGTGCCCTGGCGGCCGGCAAGCATGTGTTCGTGGAAAAACCCTTCGTCCTCGACGAAGCCGAGGCCATTCAGGTACGCGACGCCCTGTTGCAGCGTCCTGGCCTGCGCCTGTCCTCGAACCTGATCCTCCGCCGCTGCCCGAGGTTCCTTGACCTCCGCCGGCGCATCCGGGCGGGCGAACTCGGACGGCTTTTTCACCTGGAAGGCGATTACAACTACGGGCGGCTACACAAAATCCTGGAGGGCTGGCGCGGCCGTATGGCGAACTACTCGGCGGTCCATGGCGGCGGCGTCCACATGGCCGATCTACTCATGTGGCTGTCGGGCGAGCGCGTGCTGGAAGTCACGGCCTGGGGCAATGCCATCGCTAGCGCGGGCTCCGGATTTCGCAACTTGGATCTAGTAATGGCCCTGCTGCGTTTCGAGCACGGTGCAGTAGGCAAGCTGGGGGTGAACTTCGGCTGTGTATACCCTCATTTCCACAAGCTCGAGCTCTACGGAACAGAAGGCACCTTCAGCAACCGCCGGGAACATGCCCTGCTCTACCGATCGCGCGACCCGGCGCAGTTGCCGGAGCAGCTCACGGGGGCCTACCCGGGGACCCACAAGGGCGAACTTCTGGCCAACTTCATCGACAGTCTGCACGGCCTGGCCAGTCCTGACGTGAGCGAGGCTGATGTATTCGACAGCCTCAGCGTCTGTCTGGCGATCGAGCGCAGTGTGCACACGGGGCAGCCGGTGCGCGTGGACTACCTCTGGGAGGGACGTCCATGATCCACAGCACCCCCGACAATTGGCTGGCCGCAATCCTTGGCCACCCGGCGTGGCGCGTCTCCGGGGAGGTCGCACCGGGCGACCCGGAGACCCTGCGCGCACTCACGGCGCAGTCCGCCTTTCTCTACGCGCGCCTGCCCACGACAAGCGTTGCGTCGGTGCAGAGCTACGAGGACGCGGGCTTCCGCTTGGTCGACGTCACCATCACCCTCGAGACCGGCCTGTTGCCGGTGGACGATGCGCCCGCCCTGACCGTCGGCTTCGCCCGACCCGAAGACGCAGCGGCCTTGGTGCAACTGGCGGGTGAGGGTTTTGACCGCTCCCGCTTTCACCTGGACCCGCGTATCCCGGCCCAACTGGCCAGCACCATCAAGGAGCGCTGGGTAGCCAACTACTTCACGGGTGGCCGCGGCACGCACATGGTGGTGGGCCGCGATGCGCAGGGCCCGGTGAGCTTCCTACAATTGCTGGCCGACCCCGCTGGCGTGCTCACCATCGACCTCATCGCCGTGGCCTCCCGGGCCAGACGCCAGGGCTTCGGGCGCGCCATGATCGCCTTCGCGGCCCGCACCTGCCCGGGCGTGCACCGGTTGCGCGTGGGAACGCAAGCAGCCAACGGGGAGTCCCTGCGCTTCTATGGACAGTTGGGGTTCCAGGTGGTGGACTCGGCCTACGTGCTGCATTGCCATGGCCCGGTAGCCTAGACAAGGAGACAGATACCGATGTGCGGCATCGCAGGATTCATCGGCCACCGCGAGATCCTCGAGGACGCCGTGCGGGCGTGTCTCCAACGCATGCAGCGGCGCGGCCCGGACGCCTGTGGCGCACAGCGCTTTCGCACCCCCGACGGACGCCAAGTGCTGCTGCTGCACACGCGGCTGTCCATCATCGACCTCGACCCGCGCGCCAACCAGCCCTATCGCTGGGGCGAGCACTGGATGGCTTTCAACGGCGAACTCTACAACTACCTGGAACTGGCGCAGCAATTGCAGGGCGATGCCCCCCTGCAGACGCGCTCCGACACCGAGGTCTTCGTGCGTCTGCTGGCCCGTCAGGGGCTCGCGGCCCTCGATCAGGCCGAGGGCATGTGGGCCTTCGCCCTCTACGACGGGGCCGACGGCAGTCTGGTGCTATGCCGCGATCGTTTCGGCGAGAAGCCGCTGTACCTGTTGCGCACGCCCGAGGGCGTCTACTTCGGCTCCGAGCCGAAGTTCGTATTCGCCCTGCTGGGTCGGACTCTGCCGCCCAATACCGAGCAGTTGCGCCGCTATCTGGTCAATGGCTACAAATCGCTCTACAAGACCCGGGACACTTTTTTCGTGGGGCTGGAGGAACTGGAACCGGCCCACTGCCTGCGCATCAGCCCCGAGGGCGTGGGCACCCCCACGCGCTACTGGACGCCGGCGTATGCCCCGCAGGCGGACATGAGCTACGACGAGGCCGTGCGGGGCGCCCGGACGCGGCTGGAGCGCTCACTCGAACTGCGCCTACGCAGCGATGTGCCGCTGGCCTTCTTGATGAGCGGCGGGGTGGACTCTAACGCCCTCATCAGCATCGCCCACCGGGTGTTCGGTCACGACGTGCACGGTTTCACCATCCTCAACCAGGATGCACGTTATGACGAGCGGGCCATCGTGGAAGAGGCCGTGGCGGAGTACGGCATCCGGCACACGGGCGTCGGCATGGGCACCGAGGACTTCCTCGACCGGCTGCGCGCACTGGTGGCCTACCACGATGCCCCCGTGTCCACCATTACGTATTACGTGCAGTGGCTGCTGATGCGACATATCCAGGACGCCGGCTACAAGATCTCCATCAGCGGGACGGGCGCCGACGAGATGTTCACGGGCTACTACGACCACCACCTGCTGCACCTCGCCGAGATCCACGGCACGCCCGCTCATGCCCCGACGCTAGAGGCCTGGCAGACCCACATCCAGCCTCTAGTGCGCAATCCGTTTCTGCGGGACCCCGATCTGTTCGTGCGCGACCGCAGCTTCCGAGACCACATCTACCTGGGCAACGAGGGCTTCGCGCAGTACCTCACCCAACCCTTCCAGGAAGCCTTTGAGGAAGCACAGTATGCGGAGTCGCTACTGCGCAACCGAATGCTTAACGAGATGTTCCACGAGGCGGTGCGCGTGATCCTGCATGAGGACGACCTCAATGCCATGTATTACTCCATCGAGAACCGGTCGCCATTCCTCGACCGCGAGTTGTTCGAGTTCTGCTACCGCATCCCGAACCCGCACCTCATCCGGGACGGCTTCAACAAGGCGGTTCTGCGCGATGCCGTGCGCGATCTGGCGCCGGGCTGTGTCATCGGCAAGCGCGAGAAGGTTGGCTTCAACGCCCCGGTAGAAGCTTTTTTGGATCTCGATGACCCGAACGTCCGGGCCACGCTGCTGGCCGAGAGCCCCGTGTTTGATATAATCCGTCGTGACCGAATCGAGGGTCTTCTCGCGTCTCGCGGGCTCCCGAACAGCGAGAGCAAATTTTTGTTCTATTTCGTTAATACAAAACTTTTTTTGGAACAACTACTAACTTGAAGGGCGCCGGGGTCTGTCGGCGAGGCAGTGGCACGATTACGCGCACGATCTGTTGATGTAGGCTGATGAGGGTAACCGGTGAAAGTCGTAGTGGTGGACTATGGGCTGGGAAACCTTCGATCCGTGGCGGGCGCCGTGGAGCGGCTTGGCGCACAGACCACCGTCTCTTCGGACCCCACAACAATCCAGGACGCTGACCGGTTGATCCTCCCCGGCGTGGGTGCATTCGCGGATGGTATGGCAAACCTCCGTGCGCGAGGGCTTGTCGACGCCTTGCAGGAGGCCGCCCGTGGGAAGGGCCGCCCCGTTCTGGGCATCTGCCTTGGCGCACAACTGATGGCTCGTGAAAGCGAGGAATTCGGGCTACATCCCGGCCTGGGCTGGCTGGATGCTCGCGTGGTTCGACTCGCGCCGGTGGATCAGTCTCTGCGCATCCCCCATGTCGGCTGGAATGACGTCTCCGCAAAGGCGGGGAGCGTCCTGTTCCAAGATGTGCCGGAGCGTTCATTGTTCTACTTCGTTCACAGCTTTCACATCGATGGGATGGGTATCGACAGGGCGGCAATGTGTGACTATGGCCAGCCCTTCACCGCCGCTTTTGAAGCAGATAACCTGTACGGGACACAGTTTCACCCAGAGAAGAGCCAATTGCAGGGACTTCAGGTGCTGCGCAACTTCCTCGAACGGACTTGAGCCGTGCTACGCAAGCGTCTGATAACGGTGCTGACCCTCAACGATGGGGTACTGTTCCGAACCCGGAACTTCCAGCCGGACTATCGGTACACCGCCAATTTCGTTGACGCCTGGTCAGTGGACGAATTGGTGGCCCTCGACATCACGCGCCCTGGCGAGGGTAGCCGTGAGCACTTTCATAGGGCTATTGCGGAACTCTCCCGCCAGTGTTTTGTCCCGTTGGCCGCAGGTGGCGGTGTCCGCAGCGTGGATGATTTTCACGCACTCCTGGGCATGGGCGCCGACAAGGTCGTGATCAACACCGGCGCAGTGGAAAACCCCGGCCTGATCACTGAGGCCGCCCGCCTTTTTGGGACCCAGTGCGTGGTGCTCTCGGTGGATGCACGACGCAGAACGGACGGAACATACGAGGTATACACACACTTTGGCTCCCACCCCACCGGTCTCACCCCTGAAGCCTGGGCTCGCCGCGCGGAAGACCTCGGCGCCGGGGAAATCATGATCACGTCCATCGACCGTGATGGCACACTGGAAGGCTACGACAACGACCTCAATCGACAGGTTGCCGACTCTGTGAGGATCCCGGCGCTTGTCTGCGGTGGCGCGGGAAGATGGAAGGACTTCGTGGACGGATTTGAGCTAGGCCACGCTGCCGCTGTCTGCACGACCAACATCTATCACTTTACCGAAACAAGCGTTCGCAGCGCAAAAATGTTCCTGCACGATGCAGGCATCTCTATTCGGGAGAGTTAGGAGTGACGTTCCTGAGTCCAGCTTCAGCCGGCGGGCGCCGGATTGCCTACTGCACACACTGCATCATGCCGAACACCCGCCCGCGCGTTCAATTTGATGCCGCAGGGGTATGCAACGCCTGTCGAAACGGGGAGGAGAAGGCGGTAATCGACTGGGAGGCCCGACGTGCGGAGTTCGTGGAACTTGTCTCCCAGCAGAAATCGGTCTCCGGGGGCTGGGATTGCGTCGTCCCCTGGAGCGGAGGCAAGGACAGCAGTTCGATCGCCTACCGGCTCAAATTCACGTACGGCCTTAACCCACTGTTGGTCACTTTCTCGCCCATGATCCCCAATGAGGTCGCGGAGAAGAACCGCGAGCTGATGATACAAGAAGGCTTCGATCATTTGCTTGTCCGCGCGAACCAGAAAGTACACCGACAACTAGCGCGCCGCTTCTTCATCGAGCGTGGAAACCCCAAAGTGGCCTGGGATGCGGGCGTCAACTCGATCCCGATGCAGGTCGCCGTCAACTACCGGATTCCACTGGTGTTCTACGCGGAGCATGGCGAGAGCGAATACGGCGGTCGGGTGCTCAGCGAGGAGTCGCGCAAACGGCGGGATTTCACGGAAGTCATTGAGCACCAAATCGGCGATGACCCCAGGAACTGGACCGGGGACGGCGTAAAAGCAGCGGACCTTAACCCTTACCTCTACCCCGATCTCGGTGACCTCGCGAGGCTGAGTGTGACGGCATATTACTTCGCCTATTTCCACCGATGGAGCATGCTGGAGAATTATCAGTTCCTGAAGGAAAAAATTCCGTTCCAGACGCACCCCGGTGGCCGGACGAGCGGTACCTTCACCGACTTCGACAGCCTCGATGACAAGATGGACAACCTGTATTACTACATGCAGTTCATCAAGTTCGGGTTCGGTCGTACGGTGCGCGACGCTTGCCGCATGATCCAGAACGATCAGATGACCCGTGACGAGGGCTTGGATCTGGCCCGCCGCTACGACGGCGAATTCCCCGAGGAATTTCTGGACGACGTCCTGGAGTACCTCAGGCTCACCCGCGACGAATTCACCCAGGTAGTGGACAAGCACCGCAACGCCGAAGTTTGGGATCGCTCGGACGGTCAATGGGTGCTGCGGCATCCGCTGTGCTAGGGGCGCTCCAGAGGCCCCGACGATGAAAATCCTCTTCTTTGCTCCGCACTCAGCCCTCTGGAAGCACGCCTTTCCGGAGGCCGTGGTTGCGGAAGCATTGCAGAAGCGGGGCCACGAACTCGTCTTCGCGACCTGTGGCGAACTCTTCAATCGCGGGTGTATTCCCATGAATGCCGAGGGGATCTCGCACCGGGCAGCGTCCGAGACGCGGGCCCAGGTGTGCTCGCGCTGCAAGACCAAGGCGTCGCTCCTTCGCCGGGAACTCCGCCTTACGGGGCCCGACCTAGCGACCCTGGTGGACGCGGCTGCGCGCGCGGAAGTCTCCGCCGCAATGGCGCGCGTGACGCGCGAGAGCTTCCTCAACTTCGAGCACGAGGGCGTCGCCGTGGGACGGTATGCCCTGTACCAACTACTGCTGCGGAGAAAGCGGATCTCCTTGGAGTTCGACCCCGTTGAGTGGGAAGAATACCTCGCTGACCTGGAGGTCACGCTGCTAGCCTTAGTGGCCGCCCGCGCGCTGCTTTTGGCGGAGTGCCCGGATCGGCTTGTCCTCTACAACGGACTGTATTCGGTCAACCGGGCGGTGAGCCGACTTGCGGAACAACGCGGCGTGCCATCCTACTTCCTCCATGCCGGCGGCAACCTCTCGGAGCGGCTGCAGTCCTTGATGCTCGCCCGCGACAATACCTATCCCTTCATGCAGGCCATGGTGGCTGCTTGGCCCCGGTTCCGGGATCGGCCCTGTTCGCCCGCATCCTTGCAACGCATCGGCAACCACTTCCTCGAGCTGTTCCAGGGGCGCAGCGTCTTCGTCTACTCGACGGGCGCCGTGACCGGAGCGCCGGGCATCCGGGAGCGTTTCGGCCTGCAGCCCGCACAGAAGCTTCTGGTGGCCACGTTGAGCAGCTACGACGAGGAGTTTGCCGCGGAGCAGGTCGGCGCCAGGGTCCCCGTGGAGAACCTACTCTTTGCCCGCCAAGCGGACTGGGTGGCGGCGCTCATCGAAATATTACGGACCCGTCCCGAATGGTTCCTGTTGATCCGGGTACATCCGCGCGAGTTCCCGAACAAGCGCGACTCGGTGAAGTCGGAGCACGCTGCCCTTCTGGAGGGGTTGTTCCGGACCTTGCCCGCCAACGTGGCGGTGAACTGGCCTGACGACCGCATCTCCATGTACGCCCTGGCGGAAGAGACGGACGTTTTCCTGAACTCCTGGTCCAGCGTGGGTAAGGAGATGAGCGCGCTCGGCCTGCCCGTGGTGATGTATACCGATGCAATCGCCTTCTATCCCGCAGACCTGAACTACCTAGGCACCACCCAGGAAGAGTATGTGCGCCAGATCGACCTCGCACTGAGCACCGGATGGAGCCTTGAGCATGCGCGCAAAGTATTCCGGTGGCTCGCGGTGGAATACGAATACGCCCTGCTGGACATCAGCGATGCCTACACGGAGCGCGAAGGCGCCCGCGCCTCGCTTCTGTCCCGTGCGTTTGCCAAGGTGCGCAGGCGGCTCGACCCCCTGTACCGGGAGCGCCGCGATTGCAATCGGCGGGCGACGGCGCTCAAGGACGGGCCATTGGCGGAAATGACCTTGGCCCGAGCCAGTTCCTCGGTCCTGGAAACAAGGACGCTGACCCCGCAAACGGCCAATGCGGAGGCCTTGGAAACCGAGCATCTCATCCGGCAATTGCTGATCTTACGGGCCACACTCTACGGGGACGCCCGCCCGGCGTCATCGAAAACGCTCAACGGCAGGCTGGCCCAGTTGGCGCAAGCGCGCCTATGAGACCCGCGCGTAGGCCCGCCAGTGCATCTCCGCCGAGTCCCTGGGCATTGGGGAAATTCCCTATCCGGTCTGGCGGAGGAACGGCGGCGGAGATCCCCTCGACCGCGTGCGCGGGCCGCTGTGGGCTGTTGATGGCCGCGGGCTTCGGTTGATTGGCGGGCGCTCACCCCGGGGGGATCAGCCACAGCCGTGCGCCCGGTCTCCCGATGCCCCCGGACCCCGAGGCGCGGCCGTTCTCACGGGAGAAAATGCTATGACCAATGCCGAGCATCCATTGACGCTGCTGAAGCATGTGGTGCGTCTGGGCCTTGGCGCGCCCGGCTTCTTAGCTCGACGAAGGACGTCGGATTCAGCTTACCAGGCCATGGTGAGTCTTTTCTGTGCGACGGGCGGAAAGTCCAACGATTGGCTCTCACGCGGAATCTCTCTGCTGTATCCGCCGAGCCCGCTGGACCGGGCGAGCGGACTGCTTGGTGAACTCGACCAAGGTCGCACCTCCGGTATCGTCGAGGATATCGACCGGCAGGGCTTCCATGTATTTGAGCAGCGCCTACCGGAAGATCTGTGCAATCGGCTCCTGGAATTCGCCTTGGCAAACCCCTGCGTGCGCCGCGCCCCTGGGGGCAGCGGCGTGGGCCCCACACCGGTTGACGCCTATGAGCGCGACCGCCCGGAGGGGGTGCGCTACGACTTCTCCGCGACCGCCGTGGTGAACAACCCGGACGTACAGCGGTTGATGGCAGATCAGTCCTTTTTAGGCATCGCCCAAGCCTATTTGCGATGTGCACCGATCCTGGATGTGATGTCCCTGTGGTGGCACACCGCCCACGGTCACGAGCCAGACCCGGAGGCGGCCCAGTTCTGGCACTTCGACATGGATAGGATCAAGTGGCTCAAGTTCTTCGTGTACCTCACGGATGTCGGCAGCGCCAATGGGCCGCACAGCTTCGTGCGCGGATCCCATCGGACCGGTGGAATACCGCGTGCCCTTGCCCGAAAGGGCTATGCGCGCCTGACCGACACGGAGGTGGCTGCCTGTTACCCGACGACGGATTTCATCGAGTTCACCGGCCCGCGCGGAACCGTCATTGCGGAGGATACCCGCGGCCTCCACAAGGGCAAGATGGTGGAATCGGGGGATCGGCTGATCCTCCAATTGCAGTTCAGCAACAGCCTTTTCGGGGGTTATTACCCCCCTGAACGGATCACGCGAGTGGTCAATGAGGACCTGCACGCTATGATCGGTCGCCACCCCCGACTGTACTCCAGCTACTACCCCTGAAAGGATCCGTATGCCCCACCTAGATCACCCCAGTTCGGCCGGATTCCTCCTCAGGAAAGCTTTGTTTGTGCTGCGCCGACCAAAAATGAACCGAAATGCCGTCAGCGTTTCCGAGGAATACTCAGCCGGGTGGGCCAGCTACCTGAAGTATCTGGATCAAGCGAGCGACCTGCGCGACTGGCTACTCATCCCGGGTGTCGATGACGAGGCGGGGTTTTACAACGGGCAGGGGAAGCTTTCTTGGGGCGAGTTTGCCTGCGCAGAGTATTACCGGAGCGTCCTCCAGGGGCTGTTGGCCAAGCACTTCCCGTCCGCACAGTCTGTCACCGAGTTTGGTGCGGGCGTTGGTCGCAATCTGCTTTATCTGAAGGAACAGCGTCCTGAACTTCGGGCGGCGGGTTATGAGCTGTGCGCGCCCGGGGTTGACGTGGCCCGGGCAGCGGCCCAAAAGTTCGGCCTGGACGTTCGCTACGAGCAACTCGACTATCTCCGGGATCCCCCAGAAAAGTACGTGCTGCCGAAGGCGGATGTGGTATTCACCCTGTTCTCTCTTGAACAACTGCCCGACGGCGTGGATCGGGCCATCGAGAACATCTTGGCCCAGGCGACCCTGGGCGCAATCCACATTGAACCCGTGCCCGAGAACTACCCGTTCGGTCTGCGCGGTCTGCTCGGGCGACTGGACCATTGGAAGGTCGACTACCTGGCGGGGTTCGACCGGGCGGTCAGGAGACTGCGCGGACTGCAGGTTTCAGTGGAGCGATTGGAGAGCGCCCACAATCCGCTGATGTTCCCTTCGGCCTATGTGCTTCGCAAGGCATGATTTAACCTGTGCTGAACGCTGACACTTGGCGGTCCGCGCTAACACGCGGCGCGCGCACAGCGGTCAGTCGCTGGCCACTCGCGGCAAGTGTGCGGTATCGCCTGCGTTATCCAGGGTTAGGCATCGACCCGGGTGCGTTCTGCGACATCAAGGGCCGATTCGAGTACGGCGCACAATGCGCGATCGGCGTGGGCAGTAATCTCATCGTCCCGACCACGGCCCGCCTTCTATTGGGCCGCAAAGCCTATGTGGGGCGATATGTCGAACTCGGCCCCGGAGGAACCATCGAGGTCGGTGACCAAGCGTCACTGCAGGATCGCTGCATTGTCGTGGGTGACGTTAGCATCGGCCGCTACTGCCTGCTCTCCTTGAATGTGCTTTTGACCTCCGGCAAGCATCACTTCGACCTTGAGCCCCACCTGCTGATCAGGGATCAGGACCGAATGGTCGAGGGCGGACTGACGAATTCGTCCCCGCTCAGTCGGCCCATACTGATCGGAGAAGACTGCTGGCTGGGCATGAACAGCGTGGTCATGCCCGGGGTTTCCGTTGGCCGGGGCTGCGTCATCGGCTCTAATTCCGTGGTCACGTCCGACCTGCCCCCCTACAGCGTGGCCGTCGGCGTCCCCGCGCGAATTATTCGTTCCCGGCTGGACTTTGTTCCACCCCGGCGACTGGACTGGCAGGACGTCTCGGTGCTCCCGTACTTCTATTCGGGGTTCGAACTCGCCCAGGCGGAGCGCAGCGGCAACCGTCCCGCGGGCGGACATGTGGCATCGGGAAGGAGTTTCTCCGTCTGGCTGGCGGAATCCGAGCAGATCGGGTTGCGTATCCGCGCCTTGGACCAACCGGTGCAGGTGCAAGCCAACGACACCACCGCCCTGATTGGCCAGGACTGGCAGGAAGTGAGTTTCCGCCGCAGCGGGGCCAGCGCGCCTTGTAGGTTCGCCTTTAGCGGCGGGTCAATCGCCATCAGCGAGGTCTGGGCTGCGTGATTCGCATCGATTATCTGCGCACCCTCATCGCCTTCGCGTATGGGCGCAACCCCCTGCTTTATCTAGCCACCGTTTTGTCCGTGGGCTCCGTATTGACCGAACTCGCCGCCATGGCCAGCCTCCTACCATTGGCCAGCTTGGCTGCGGGACAACCCGTGGCCCCCGGTTCGTGGATGCTCAGCGCGCTCAAGGTCGTCCACGCCCCCACCGACGGGCGCTCGCTGCTTCTCGTGTTTGTCGGACTCTTCGCGCTGCGGGTAATCACGCAGTTCATCGGCCAAGCCCTCACGCTGCTGCTCAGCAAGCGTCTGCTCGCCCAACTGGCAACGGGAGCCTTCGAAACGCTGTTGACGGCGGTTCCACTGGGTGAAATCGAGCAGACCAGCATCGGCACTTACATCACCCTGGTGGGCGATGAGTCCTTCAGGGCCAGCACCCTCGTAAGCCAGATCAACCAGTTCCTGTCCCTAGCACTGCTGGGCGCGCTCTACTTTGCCGCTGTTTGCCTGTATTCCCCGGTGGTCGGCTTGTCCGTGCTGGGTTTTCTTGTAGTCAGCTTCCTTGCCATGTTTGAGTCCTTTCGTCTCTCTCACCGGCTGGGAGCCGTCCAGGTCGAGCAATCCCAGACCGCAGGCTCCCTGTTTCTGGACGCCCTGAACGGGTTGCGCGCGGTACGAGCCTACTCGGCAGAATCCTACGTGGTGCAGGGCTACCGGAGCCAGATGGCGGCGTACATGCGCACGCTGTTTCTCATCGACGCCGTCTCGCTGGCGACGCGGACTGGCCCGGCATTGCTCCTGCTCGCGGCCGTGGGCCTGCTGGCGTCATGGCCCGGGCCGGGCATGGCCGTTGATCTCCCGTTCCTTGTCACGCTCGTGATCTTTCTGATGCGATTTTTCCCCATCGTGGGTCAAGCGCTCGGCGTCGCGCTACGGCTGATCTCCGACGCCCGGGCGGGCCGGGACGTCACCCACCTCGCCATTAGCTATCGTGCGGCGCCTGCCGGGGGCGGGTCGGTAGGACCTGCCTCTCGTCCGGTGAGCAATGTCGAGGCGCGGTCAGTGGATTTTTCTTATAAGCCGACCAGCCCCGTCCTCAGCGATTTCAACCTACAGCTGCGCAGGGGCCAGAGCTACGCGCTGGTGGGCCTATCCGGTTCAGGAAAATCCACCGTGCTCGACCTCCTGCTCGGGTTCTATACACCCACCGGCGGGGAGCTGCTCGTTGATGGCGTTCCACTGGCTGGCCTGCCGCCCGGCCAACTGCGCCAACGTATCCTGCTCGTGCCCCAGGAGACTGCGATCTTCAACGACACCATCGCCAACAACTTGTGCCTCGGCGTTCAGGCATCTGCAGAAGACTTGCACCGCGCCTGTGACGTCGCCTGCATAGCGGAATTCGTTTCCGCGCAACCCCAAGGCTTCGATACGGTGCTGCGCTATCGTGGTAGCAACCTCTCGGGCGGGCAAAGGCAACGCATCGGCATCGCTCGTGCCTTGCTGCGCAAGCCGTCGGTGCTGCTGCTCGACGAGAGCACCAGCGCACTGGACGGCGAGACTCGGGCGCGCCTCGTAAAAAATCTTCAGGAAACGTTCAGGGACGATATCCTGGTGTTCGTGACCCACGATGCAGAAATCATGTCCCAGGTCACTCAGGTGCTCCAGATGTCAGAACTCAATGGGTCGGGCGCGCACCGAATGGGCCCAGTATGATCCTCACCGCGATCAAACGGCTCTACCGGACGGTGGTCAGCTTCGACGATGAGCAGCGCCAGGTGCTCGACTCGATCCGGCGAGCCAGCGGCGGCCGCCCATGCCGGATCCTGGACGTCGGCAGCGGGCAAGGCCGGTATCTCCGCCTGCTCGCTGGCCCCGGGAGATCGGTGCGGGGCGTTGAGATCAACCGCGCGCTCGCAGCCGAGAACCGGGCGGCCGGTCTTGACTGCGTTACGCCGGAGGAACTCCAGGCGGCCGAGCAGTTCGACGTCTTGCTGATCTCCCACGTGATAGAGCATTTCACGCCGGAGGGGTTGCTGCCACTCATGGATGGTTATCTGGACCATCTCAAACCGGGTGGCAGCCTTGTGATTGCCACACCACTGATGAGCCCGTTCTTTTACGACGACTTCGATCACGTGAAGCCGTATCAACCCCTGGGCATCCTGATGGTGTTCGGCGGTGAAGGTGCGCAGGTGCAATATTACGCTCGCAACCGGCTAGCCCTGCGCGAGCTCTGGTTCCGCCGCAGCCCTTGGCGCGCCAGCCACCACCGCGCCCGCTATTTCACCGGCAGCGCCACCCGCGGGTTGCAGGCAGTGGAGTTTCTGGCGGCGCTGATGTTCCGCTTGAGCGCCCGCCGCCTGGGGCGCACCGATGGTTGGGTCGGCCTGTTCGAGAAAACCACATGAGCCAGCTAAAAGACCTGTTGCGCGGAGCCTGCCCGCCTTTCCTCTGGCAGGGCCTGCAGCGCGCGGCCGCTGGCCTGCGCCGCAGCCGGGCGGGCTTCGGCCCGGGTTCGGACGCCCAGGACCTCGAGGTGTATTGGGATCCGGCTATGGCCGAGGCGTTGGAGCTTTGGGGCGAGGGAACCACCTGGAGCGAGATCGAGTTGCTGATGGCTGACCGGCGCGGCCGGGTGCTCGACATCGCCTGTGGCACCGGCCGCACTATGTCGAGCTTTCTAGACCAGGACGGACTCGAGGTCTATGGGTTGGATATCTCAGACCTACTGCTGTCCAAGGCCACTGCGCGTGGCATTCCGGCGCAGCACTTAGCCCGCGGGGATGCCACGCGTCTGCCCTACGCCGACGCGGCCTTCGACTGGGCCTACTCCATCGGCTCGCTGGAGCACTTTACCGACGCCGGGATCGACCAGTTCCTGCGCGAGTGTCACCGGGTCGTCAGGGGCGCCAGCTTTCACATGGTGCCGACCACTCGGGGCCCTCGAGACGAGGGCTGGGTGAAGACGTTCCAGAGCTTCCACAACAACACCCCGCAGTGGTGGATCGCGAAGTGTCAGGCGGTCTACCCCCGCGTACGGGCGTTGCCTTCGGCCTGGTCCGACCAGATCTCTGTCGGCCGCTGGCTGGTCTGCGAACGATGAGTGACCCCGTCCCAGGCCTGCCGGCCTCCCTGCGGGAACCGGCCGCGCCTGCACCCATCGCCTTGTTTGTGTACAAGCGTCCCGACCATGCCCGCGGCGCCTTGGCGGCACTGGCCGCGGATCCGTTGGCCGCGGCGAGCGCGCTCACCATCTTCAGCGATGGCCCCCGCAACGAGGGGGACCAAGCCCTGGTCTCCGCCGTTCGCGGGGTCGCCCGCCAAGCCAGGGGATTCGCCTCGGTGCGAATGGTGGAACAGCCGCGCAATCTAGGCTTGGCACGGTCCATCATCGCGGGTGTTAGCCAACTCTGTGAAGCCCAAGGGCGAGTCATCGTGCTCGAGGACGACCTGGAAGTCGTGCCAGGCTTCCTCCGCTTCATGAACGAGGCGCTGAACCGATATGCGCAAGAGCCCCGGGTCATGCACGTGTCCGGCTACAATTACCCGGGCAGCTACGTTGCCGAGGAGGATGCCCTATTCCTCCCCATCAGCCCCACTTGGGGCTGGGCCACGTGGCAGCGGGCTTGGTGCCAGTTCGACGCCTCGGCCGCCGGCTACCAGCGACTCCAGGACGAGCCGGCCCTGCGGCGCCGTTTCAACCTGGACGACGCCATGGATTTCCACAGCATGTTGGAGCAGCAACTGGAGGGAAGCATCGACTCCTGGGGCATTCGCTGGCTGCTCACCGTGTTCCTCGCCCAGGGGCTCGCCCTCGTCCCGGTCCGGCCGCTCCTTCGAAACCTAGGCGCCGACGGCTCCGGTACCCACGGCGCGGGGCTGAGCACGCTGACGGTCGCATCGCCCATCGCCGTGCCGCCCGACCGGGTGCTTCGCTTCCCCAGGCGCCTGGAGGTGAATGCGCAGGCCCTCGAGCAAGTCCGCCGTGCCCTTCGCGCCACCCGGCCGGGGCTCATCGCCCGCGCCCGGGGCCGTATCGGCCGCCTGCGCCGGCGGTTGGTGAAGCAATGGGCGTGATGCTCACCTGGGAGCAGGCCGTGCAACAGCTCCGCCAGCAGCCAGACCAGACCGAACTGGTGCGCGCGTGCTACTACGACGATCCGCTGCTCGAGGCGGCCGAGCGCTTCGCCGCCAGCCCCGAGTGGGCGGCGGTCCTGGAATTGCTGCCCCGGGGGCCGGGGCATGCCCTGGATCTGGGGGCGGGCCGTGGCATCAGTAGCTACGCCCTGGCGGGGGCGGGCTGGCGCGTGGTCGCCCTCGAACCGGACCCCAGCAATTTGGTCGGCGCGGGTGCGATCCGCGCCCTTGCGCGCGAGAGCGGCGTGGAGATCGAGGTGGCGGGTGACTATTCCGAGCATCTGCCCTTTGCCGACGCCAGCTTTGATCTCGTGCATTGCCGCCAGGCCCTGCATCACGCGCGGGACCTGCGTCAGACCTGCCGTGAGATCGCCCGGGTGCTCAAGCCGGGGGGAACCATGGTCGCCACACGGGAACATGTGCTCAGCCGAAGCGGCGACTTGCCGCGCTTCCTGCAAGCCCATCCCCTTCACCACCTCTATGGCGGCGAGAACGCTTTCCTGTTGGCTGAATACCGGGGAGCCATGGCGTCGGCTGGCCTGGAGCTTCGTCGGGCCTTGGGCCCACTGTCGAGCCCCATCAACTTTCATCCCATGAGTCGGGACCAATGGGCGGCGCACTGCGCGCGCCCTTTGGCCTTGCTGGTCGGTACCACCCTGGCGAGGCGGCTGCTCAACCCGGAGCGCCCTTGGGGCCGGAGGCTCTTGCCGCTCATGGCCGGGGCACTGGACCTGCGGGATCGCTCGCCCGGTCGGCTCTACTCCTTTGTCGCCCATAAAGACGCGCCTAGCGACGCTCGACCATGATGTTGCGGGGGAATCTCAGATGAAACGTGCACTGGTCACCGGCGCCTACGGCTTCCTCGGGCGCCATTGCGCCCGCGCGCTCGCGCAGGCCGGGTGGCGCGTCACCGGCCTGGGACACGGCACCTGGTCCCGGGATCAGTGGCGGCTGTGGGGGCTGGAGGAGTGGCACACGGTGGACATCACCCTGGACAGCCTGATCACCTATGGCGGCGAACCTGAGCTGGTCCTGCACTGCGCTGGCAGCGGCTCCGTGGGCTTCTCCGTGAGCCATCCTTACCAGGATCTGCAGCGCTCCACTTGGACCGTGGCAGCGGCACTGGAGTACTGCCGCCTGCATGCTCCGGGCGCGGCATTGGTGCTACCCTCGAGCGCCGCGGTCTACGGCATCGCCACGGAACTTCCTCTGCGGGAGAGCGCAGCACTCCAGCCCGTGTCGCCCTACGGCGTGCATAAACGCATGGCCGAGGAAATGTGCGCCTACTACGCGAGCGGCTACGGACTGCGCGTCGCCGTTGTCCGGCTCTTCTCCATCTACGGGCGCGCGCTGCGCAAACAGTTGCTCTGGGACGCCTACGCCAAACTCTCCGCGGGCGATACCCGGTTCGCGGGGACAGGGAAGGAGCTACGCGACTGGATTCACGTGGACGACGCCGTGGGCTTACTCTTAGAGGCGAGCCGCCTAGCCAGCGCGAACTGCCCAGTGGCTAATGGCGCCAGCGGGGCGGCGATCAGCGTGCGAGACCTGCTGGAGATGGTGCGTGGCCACTTTCGGGATGCGCCGCCGCTTGCCTTTTCCGGAGAGGTCCGACGCGGTGATCCAACGCGCTACCAAGCCGACATCGCCATCGCCATGGGATGGGGGTGGCGTCCGCGCCGCGCACTCCCAGAGGGCATCGCGGACTACGTCCGCTGGGTACGCGAGGGCGCGTCTTGATTCGCGTAGGACTGCTGCTGCTGTTCACGGACCAAGGCTGGATGGGAGGGCTGAGTTATTTCCGCAACCTGATCGGCGCGCTCTACGATCTGCCCGATCGTCAGATCGAGCCCGTGGTGATCACGACGCCTAGTGCGCCGGCACAGATCCTCGCGAACTTCGCGCCCGCCCCTATCCTGCGTAGCCGCCTCGTCGTCCCCGGCGGCGTGCTGTGGAAGTGCCGTCGCTTCCTGCAGCAGGGGCTGGGCCGCGATCCGCTCTTGGAACGCCTGCTGCGCCGCGAGGGCATCGCCTTGCTGTCCCACTCGGGCACGCTGGGGCGCCGCTCGCCCGTGGCCACCCTTCCCTGGATCCCCGACTTCCAGGAACTGCATTATCCGGAGTTCTTCTCCGCGGCCGAACGGGGCGCGCGACGGCGTAGCGCCGCCCAGTGCTGTGCCACGGCGACTGCGGTCCTGCTCAGTTCCGAGGCGGCGCGCGCGGACTTGGCGAGCATTAATCCCGACTGCGCCGGACGCGCCCGAGTGTTACCCTTCGTTGCCTCGGTGCCCGGCTTATCAGAGTTGCCCAGCGTCGCCGAACTGGAATCCCGTCACGGGTTCTCCGGGCCCTACTTCCACTTGCCCAATCAGTTTTGGGCGCACAAGAACCATGGCATCGTCGTGGAGGCGCTCCGACTCCTGCGCGCCCGCGGCCAGCCCGTTCAGGTCCTCGCCACCGGCAACCCGCGGGATCACCGGCAACCCGGCCATTACGAAGCGCTGCTGCAGTCGGCGGCGGCCGCCGGCGCAGGCTCGGATTTCCGCAGCCTGGGCCTAGTCTCCTACCTCGACCTCATGGGCCTCATGGCCGGAGCCCGCGCGGTGCTCAACCCCTCCCTCTTCGAGGGCTGGAGCACCACGGTGGAGGAGGCCAAGTCCCTGGGCAAGCCGGTAATTCTCTCGGACCTGCCCGTGCACCGGGAGCAGAATCCGCCCGCGGGCGTGTTTTTCGACCCGAGGGACCCGGTGACGCTCGCCGCACACCTAGCCGCGGCATGGGCGTGCCCAGCCGGTCCGGCAGATGCCGAGCGCATGGCACTGGCAGCGCAAACCCTGCGCGAGCGGCGGCGCGAATTTGCGGGGCGCTTTCAGGACATCGTGCTGGACTTGGCCGCCAGCCAGCCCGCCTAGGGCGCGCTGCCCCTCCTTCGATACCCATGGCCCCGACGCCCGCGCACCCCGGCTACCGCGCCGACATCGACGGCCTGCGCGCAGTGGCCGTGTTGCTGGTGGTGGTTTTTCATGCGGCGCCTGCCGCGATCCCCGGGGGATTCATCGGTGTGGACGTGTTCTTCGTCATCTCCGGCTTCCTCATCAGCACCATCCTCCTCTCCGGTCGGGACGGCGGCGGCATCGGATACCGCGAGTTCTATGCCCGGCGCATCCGCCGCATATTCCCTGCCCTGTGTCTGGTACTCACCGCCGCATTGGCCCTGGGGTCCGTCTTGCTTCTGGCCGATGAGTTCGACCTCCTCGGCAAGCATGTTCTGGCGGGCGCCGGATTTTTCTCCAACATCATCCTTTGGCGGGAGGTGGGTTACTTCGACCGCGCCGCCGAAGCCAAGCCGCTGCTCCACCTGTGGTCGCTCGGCATCGAGGAGCAGTTCTACCTGCTCTGGCCGCTGTTGCTGGGAATTGCCGCGAGGGCGCGTCTGCCCTCGGCGTGGCCCATCCTGCTGGTGGCGGTGGGCAGCGCCATCTGGTGCCTCTGGGCCGGCGTGAGCGACCCCGCCGCTGCTTTCTATTCGCCTCTCGCGCGCTTCTGGGAACTAGCCCTAGGCGGCATGTTGGCCTGTATGAGCGGGAGCCACCCTCGTTTTCCCGAGAGCTTGCGGATTTCCCGCTCCCTGGTGGGTGGCCTGGGGCTGTCACTGGTTCTGGGTGCTGCCTTCCTGTTCGACCGCAGCAGCCCGTTTCCTGGCTGGCGTGCCCTGCTGCCGGTTTGCGGATCCCTGATGATCCTCGCGGCGGGTGCCCACGCCTGGCCGAATCAGAAAATCCTAGCCTGCCGCGCGCTGGTCTGGGTAGGCCTGATCAGTTACCCCCTGTATCTCTGGCACTGGCCGCTGCTGGCCTTCGCCCGCATCCTGGATACCCGTGGGCGGGGTGGGGCAGTTACCGTCGCGCTGGTGGCACTCGCTTTTTTGCTGGCCTGGGGCACCTACCGCTGGGTGGAACGCCCCATTCGTTCGGGGGTACCCCGGGGCAGGGCGACGGCTACCCTGGTGATCATCCTGCTCCTGATCGGGGCCGGAGGGCAGGCGGTCCACCGGCTGCACGGCCTGCCCGGCAGGGAGGTCGTCGCCCTGAACCCGACGCTTGCACCCAGCACCGAGCAGCCGATCAGCGCGCTGGTGGCGCCCGGCTGCGGCGCGCGGGCCGCACAGGGCGATGCCTTCGCCAACTGCGTGAGCGAGCGTCGAGGAGTGCCTGGCGTGGCGCTGGTGGGTGACAGCAAGGCCGCCGCCCTGTTCCCGGGCTTGGTACGCAGTTCCGCGGAGCGCGGGCGCTGGCTCTTTATCGGCGGCAACGGACCCAGTGGCCCGGTAGTACCGGTACTGAGCGATGCGCCTGTCTACCGGGAATTCCAGGCGCTCGCGCGCCTGGCGGCGGAAACCGTTACCGCCGATGCCTCCGTGGACCGCGTGGTGCTAACCGCCGCTGCACGCAACCTGTTCCAGCTCACGAGCAACAGCTCCTTGGAGGAACTTGCCGCGAGCCCCCTTGGGCCCAGCGCGTTGGAGGGCCTGGACCGTTTCGCCACGGCATTGGTGAGAGCTGGCAAGCAGGTCGTCCTGACCGTCGACAATCCAGCGCTGCCGGATCCAGCGCAGTGCGTGCCCCGTCGAACGGGCCTGGCGTGGTTCAACCGCCTGTTGGGGCTGGGCCAGGCCCCGGTTTGCATGATCGCCTACCACGAATACCTGCGGCAGTCGGAGAACTACCGCCAAGTGCTGACCGCGGTGGCGGCCCGCCATCCCGGCGCGGTTAGCGTCTTCGATGCGACGGACCTGCTATGCGATGCGGGCACGGACAGTTGCCCCACCGTGCTGCGCGGCCAGCGCCTGTACAGCTACTCGGACCATATCTCCGACGCAGTGGCCAGCGCCATGGGACGCCGGCTCAATGCCTACCTGGCCGCGCTGCCGAGGAACTAGGGTGCGGGGCGCAGTTGCTCGAAGCCCAGGCTCTGCTCGTGCCACTGGGCCATGAAGCGCACCACGGCTGCGGGATCATCCACCTCGATGGGTTCGTCGGCGGCCGGGAGTTCCACCCGCTGTGCGATGATGCACAGGACATCGGAGTCGAAATAGCGGTTGGTGTAGACCGGCACGAACCCGGCCACGCGCAGCAGGCCAGCGAGGGCCCGGTGCGAGAAACAGAAGGGGTGGATGTCCAGGGGATGGACCTGGCTCACGTAGTCCCTCAGGGACTTACGATAGGGCACCATGATGCGCGAGCTGTCGGCGACGCAAAGGTAGCCCGATTCAGAAATGGCGTCGCGAATCTCCAGCGGGACCGCCAAGGGATCGATGCAGTTACACAGCGTCCAGGTCAGCACGCCCACGTCCACCGGGGTCGCCTCGGACAGCGCGCCTTCGCCTAGGCCGCAGTTGAGCACCGGGAAGCCCTCGGCGCCCAACTTCGCGGCCAAGGTGGGCGAGCCCTCCGTCGCGGAGAGTTCCAAGTCCGGAAAACAGTTGCGCGCATGCCTGAGGAAATAGCCCTCGCCCGTGGCAAAGTCGCACAGGCTCTTCATCCGCCGATCTGCGCCCGCAAGAAAGTTCCTGATGGTAAGGGCCACGTACAGGAGCCGCGCTTGCGCGAAAGGATTGACCGCCGAATAGTCCTCGGGGCTGCTGGACTTAAAAATCTTCTCCCCCCAATACTCCAGGATCTGCGCCGCGCTGTGGCGCTTGGCCGATCGCAGGATGCCCGTGCCGGCGTCCACATAGAGCAGGTCGCCGTTGGACCAGTGCGATAGGAATTCCAAGGGGTGGACGGAGTCGTCCGTTCCCATTTTTCTGAAGGCTGTGGCCAATTCTGCTGCAGACGTATCCATTTATCCGTGCCCTTTGCGGTTCCCTCGCCGCGCGCCGGGGCGCCCCCGGGGGCGGTGCGGGTCCCGATTCTATCCGCCCTCCGGGCGGGGCACAATTGCGCGCAGGCACGGGTCGGCGCGGAGGCGGAAAAGGAACCCGGTGCTCTATACTTTCGGAATCGTGGCTGGAACCGGAAGGCGTGTGCGCATCTCCATCGTAACTCCCAGCTTCAACCTCGCGCCCTACCTCGAGGAAACCCTGTCCTCTGTGCTTGCCGAACTCGCTCCCGGGGACGAATACTTCGTCATCGACGGCGGCTCCACCGATGGGAGCGTGGAATTGCTGCGGGGCTTCTCCGAGCGGCTGACCGGCTGGGTCAGCGAGCCCGACCGTGGCTACGCCGACGCCATCGCCAAGGGCTTTGCCCGTGCCACGGGTGACATCCTGTGTTGGGTCAACGTCTCCGATGTCCTGCTCCCCGGGGCGCTGGACGCCGCGCGCGGCGCGCTGACGAGCACGGGCTGCGATCTGGTATTCGGCGATGACTTTTACATCGACGAAGGCAGCCGCGTCCTGGGGCTGAGCCGGGGCGTTTGCCGGGACCTGCGTTCGGCCATGCTCTACGGGGGCTGGACGCCACTGCAGGACGCTTGTTTCTGGCTGCGGGAAGCCTACGAGGCCGTGGGAGGTATCGATCCCTCCCTCACTGCGGCCGCCGACTACGACTTCTTTCTTCGGCTCGCCACCCGTCGCAGCAGCCGATACGTGCCCGTGGCCTTTAGCGCCTATCGGCGCCACGCGGGGCAGAAGGCAATTGCGCAATCGGCCGCCTATGAGCGCGAGCGAACCCTTGCCCGGGCGCGCGAGTGGCAACGTGAGGGGAGACGAGGGCCCGGCGAAGGTTTGCGCGCGCTCTGGTACTGGGCCGCCGTCCGCTTCCGCGTACGCGTGCTGCAGCGGCTATGGCAGGTACCGACCTTGCACGGCCAAGCGGTGGGCCAGCTGCGCTGTGGCCGGTATTGGCCCGGCGGTCGCTGGCACCCGCCCGGGTTCGCCGTGCCGGGGACTCAGGCCGTTCGGCGCAGGGTGTAGATCCCGCAGCCGTAGTGTAGCGCGGGCAAGTGCGTCGGCGACTGCTCCCTATGCAGGGCACCGGCATCGTCCACGAAGTCGAAACGGAGGAGTTCGAACAGGCCGCGCGCCCACTCCAGGGGCTCAGCGGGAGCAAAAACGCGGTGGGCGTTGAAGTGCACACCGGACTCGCCGATGGGAAAGGAGAGGTAGAGGATCCCACTAGGGGCCAGCAACCGGTGCAGGTTACGGAAACCCTTACGGTGGCCTTCGGGATCGATGGGGTCACCGTAGCGACCGAGGCCGAGATGCTCCAGTGCGTGAAGGCAACTCAGGGAATCGCAGATACCGACAAGGTGGCTGGGCACGTTCATCAGGTCCGCCTGCATGAATCGGATGCGCGGATGACCGGTATCCCCGAGGGGTCGAATATCGATCACCTCTACCTCGCGGAAGCTCGCCACGTGTGCCACGAAGCCATCGATGCGGCTGCCTACGTCCAGGTGCCTGATCGGGTTGGCCTGCTGCACCAGCGTGGCGACCAGCAGGTCCTGATGGAAGTAGTGGCCGCGCGCCGTGCCGGCCTGTGCGCGCAGGTCTTCAAGGACGGGCTGGTGGCGCGCAATCACGCCGCCGGCACGGCGGAAGGCCCGACGATCCGCGAGGTAGCGCGGAAGGTAGCGCAGTGCGAGCAGGCGCCTGACATCCAAGCCCAGCGCGAGCAGTGCAAGGCCAAAGCCGCGCAACGCCCTGCTTCCCTGGCCACCCTGTTCCCCTTCGGCACCACCCGCCATCAACCGCCCCCCTCACGACCCTGCGCCGGCGCCACCGCACGTTCCGCGCGAGCGCTAAGCTTACCGGCTCCCTGGGCTGCCGTGCCGCACCCGGCTGGCAGGGGCCGCAGGAGTCGTGCCTGAGGCGACGCCATGAGGGAGGCCGAGCAGCGTTGGGGTTTTGCGCGCGGGACCGGCGCCTTGCTGGTGTTGGGCGCGCGCTCGTCATGCGCAATGGCCTGCTTCAGGTGTACGGCCCTTTGTTGAGTCTGTGTATCGACGCCAACGACTGCCTGCTGGCGCTGCTCGCAACGGTGGCGCTCGGCGCGTGGCACGACAGGGCGTGCGAATGAACGAAGTGGTCCTCGTCTACATCAGCGTGTGGTGGGTGGGCGGAGCCTTTCCCCTGCTGCAGTCCGACGCAGCGTGGCTGCCCCGGGGGTCGTGGACGGGGGGCCGACCTCGTTGCTTCGCGCTCTACCGTCCCGAAGCCGCTTGGGCCTCGCACGCGGTGGCGGGGCTCTGCTGCGTTGCCTACGCCTGCGGCCGGTTCTTTTCTGCCGGCATGGCTCGCGTCCGGCCGCATTGGCCCCCGCACGGTTCTCCTGTCGCCTCGCTCTGAACCACCTGCCCCTGCTGCTGCTCACCTATTCCCTGGCCGTGACTGGGTGGGAAGGTCCCGGGCGCACTCGCTCGCGGCCGCACTGATTTGCGCAGTGGCCATCGTGCCGATCGCGGAGCGCCTCGCGCGCGTGTTCGAGCATCCGCAGCGCCTGCGCCGTTGGCTGAAATCCGCGTCCACGGGCGCGCTCCCAGGCGTGGGTGTGGCACACTAGGGCCCCCGGGAATCCGCACCCCGCCGATCGCGGGGCGCAGCCCGTCTCTCGCCGACCTCATGCTCAACGCCCTTCGCCGCCATCTGGCCGCTAGCGAACTGCTCTCTTTCAACCAGGTGCGGCGAGACCGCTGGATTTCCGCACAGGCAGCAGCGATCCCGGCAGGCGCCCGGGTGCTGGATGTCGGCGCGGGGTCCGCGCCCTATCGGCATCTGTTCGTCCATTGCGATTACCGTACGCAGGATCTGCAGGGGTTGCGGCCCGAGCAGTTGCGCTATGGCGGCTACGGCCAGATCGACTATGTATGCGACGCCGCGGCGATCCCGGCGCCCGATGGCAGCTTCGACGCCATCCTGTGCACCGAGGTGCTGGAGCATGTGCCCGAGCCCATCCTCGTGGTCCGGGAGTTCGGCCGGCTCCTGGCACCGGGCGGACGCCTGATCCTGACCGCCCCCCTGGGCGCCGGCATTCACCAGGAGCCCTACCATTTCTACGGAGGCTACACGCCCTGGTGGTACGAACGGTTTCTCGCGGGCGCCGGATTCGCACACATCCGCGTTGAACCCAACGAGGGTTCCTTCCGCTTCTTTGCCCAGGAGTCCCTGCGCTTCGTGCGCGAGAGCCGGCCCGGCCGCGGCATCCCCCTGCTGGCCGGATTGCCCTGGCTGCCCTTCTGGCTCCTCCTGGCACCGGTGCTGGGCATCCTGGTGCCGGTAGCCTGCCGGCTGCTGGACCGGCACGACCAGGCGCGGCGTTTCACCGTGGGATACCACGTCACCGCCACCCGGGCTGGCGCCGCGTGAAAGTGCTTTGCGTGCTGGGGGAACACGCCTATGGCAATCCTGCGCGGGGCGAGAACTACGAGCACGCCAACTTCCTTCCTGCCCTGCGCGCCCTGGGCTGCGAGGTGGTCCTTCTGGACTCGTTGCGGCGCGATCGCCAGTGCAGCTTCGCGGAGTTGAACCGGGCGCTAATAGAGACCGTGCGCCGAGAAAACCCCGACCTCGTACTGTGCGTGTTGTTGTCCTACGAGATCTGGACCGAGACCTTGGCCTGGCTGCGGGACAACACCACGGTCGCGCTCATGAACTGGGGATCCGACGATTCCTGGAAATATCGTCAGTTCACGCGCCACCTGGCTCCCTACTTCGACCTGCACGCCACCACCCATGCGGGCGCGGCGGCACAGGCAAGCCGCGATGGACTGCACGCGGTAACGCTCACGCAGTGGGCTGCGGACGAGGCGACGCTGGCCACGCCCCTGCCCGCAGCCCGATGCCGCTACCCGGTCAGCTTTGTGGGTGCCGCCTACGGGAACCGCCGTCGCTGGATCGAGGGCCTGCGCTCGCGCGGTGTGCCGGTGCACTGCTTCGGCCACGGCTGGGAGGGCGGCACGCTCAGTGCCAAGGCCATGGGTGAAGTGATCCGCGAGTCCGTACTTTGCCTCAACTTCGGCGACTCCGGGCTTCACTTTCGCGGCCTCCTGCCCTTCCGCAGCCGCCAGATCAAGGCGCGGGTATTCGAGGTGCCGGGGCGCGGCGGGTTCCTGCTAACCGAGCCTGCGCAGGGGCTGGCGAACTTCCTGACCCCAGGCCAAGACATCGCGCTGTTCCAAACACCGGAGGATTTGGCCCGGCAGGCAACCTACTACCTTGCCCACCCGGAGGAGCGCGACCGCATGGCGCGCGCCGGGCACGACCGCGTGCGTTCACAGCACACCTACCGGCTGCGCTTTTCCAGCCTCCTGGAGACGGCGCTGGCTCAAGCGGCACGACGGCCGCGCGCCCGCGGTGAACCCCTATGGAACAGTGCAATCACGGAGGCCTGTGACCGCCACCGGGCCACTTGGGCGAGCAGCCTGTTGCGGGCCCTGCTCTGTGCGCCCGCCCAGACCCTGCTCGGGCCCCGACGTGGGCCGCGCGCGGCACGACGGGCACTCTACGAAATCAGTTGGCGTTTGGCGGGCGCGCGCACCTATAGCGCGGCAGGGCTGCCCGGGCGTCTGTTCTACCGCGAGAGCTGAGCCCATGGCGTTACCGGCCGAACCGAAAGTGAGCGTACTCATGGCGGTGCGCGATAGCGCGGCCACGCTCGCGCCGACGCTGTGCTCCTTGCTGGCCCAGAGCTATCGCCGTTGGGAACTCGTATTGCTCGACGACGGCTCGCGCGACGGCACGGCGGCCCTGGCGCGCTCCTTCCCCGACGCGCGCATCCGCGTGCTGCAGGATGGCCTGCGCCGTGGGCTCGCCGGCCGTCTGAACCAGGCCGTCGCACTGGCGGATGGAGACCTCCTGGCGCGCGTTGATGGCGACGACATCCTCTACCCGGAACGCTTTGCGGAACAGGTGGCCTACCTGCGCGAACACCCGCAGGTCGATCTGCTAGGCACCGGCATGCTGGTGTTCACGTCCAGCGGCTCCGTTCGCGGACAGTGGCAGGGGCCCACGACCCACGAGGCCATTTGTCGCCGCGCCTTCCACGGGCTGCCGTTGGCCCACCCCACCTGGATGGGACGCCGTGCCTGGTTCAGAGCTTGGCCCTACGATGAGCACAACCGCCGTTCCGAGGACCAGGACCTGCTGCTGCGCGCGCACCGCAATAGCCATTTCGCAGCACTCCCGCACCTCTTGGTGGCCTATCGCCAGGACCGCATCTCTCTCGCGAAGTCACTCCGAGGCCGCTACGACTTCTGCCGTGGCTTGCCTGCGGCGGCTCGCCGCAACCGTGCCTGGGGTGCGGCGGCGGGCGGCCTACTGGCGCATTTGGCCAAGTTCGGGTTAGATGCCTTGGCCGTCGGCACGGGCCTGGAGCAGCGCCTGCTACGACATCGATTCCGCGCTGCCCCGCCGGCGGAATTGCGCCGCTGGCAAGCGCTCTGGGCCGCAGTCACCGCGGAGCATGACGGTTGAAGGCCTGCGCGCTGCAGGAGAAGCCGCGGTGAACTCCATGATGACGCCTGCCGTGGGCCTATCCGCGAATCACGCAGCCAGGCCACGCCGCCTGCTCTATTTCGTGACCGAGGACTGGTACTTCTGGTCTCACCGACTGCCCCTTGCCCTGGCTGCCCAGCAGGCGGGCTGGGAGGTACACCTGCTCACGCGGGTGCGACAGCACGGGGAACGCCTGCGCCACGCGGGGATCTCCGTCACCCCGCTGGAACTGGCGCGCTCGGGGCGCCATCCGCTGCGCGAACTGCGCACGGTGCTCCAGGTGATCTCCGCCTACCGGCGCCTGCGCCCACAACTCGTGCACCAGGTGGCCATCAAACCGGTGCTCTACGGCTGCCTGGCGGCATGGCTCACCGGGGTGCCCGCCCAGGTCAACGCCCTCGCGGGTTTGGGCTACGTCTTCAGTTCGCGCGATCGTTTAGCCCAGGTGCTGCGCCCACTGCTGCGACTCGCCTTCCGTCTGCTGCTCGACAGGGAGCGCACGCGGGTCATTTTGCAGAACCCGGACGACGAAGCGTTGCTGCTACGAGCGGGTCTGATCGATCCGAGGCGCACGGTGATCGTCCGGGGTTCCGGGGTAGACCCCCTGGTCTTCACGCCGGCGCCGGCGCCAGAGGGAGAGCCTCTGGTGGTCCTTCCGGCCCGCCTGCTCTGGGACAAGGGGGTTGGCGAATTCGTCGAAGCCGCACGAATATTACGCGAACACGGAGTGAGCGCTCGCTTTGCCTTGGTGGGCGATCCGGATCCGCAGAATCCGGCCAGCATCCCCCGGGACCAGCTCGAGGCGTGGCGAGCCGAGGGCGCAGTGGAACTCTGGGGGTGGCGGGAGGACATGCCGGCGGTTTTTCGTCAATGCAGCATCGTTTGCCTTCCCTCCTACCGGGAAGGGCTGCCCAAGGGCCTCATCGATGCCGCGGCGGCCGGCCTTGCCCTGGTGACTTGCGACGTGCCGGGTTGCCGAGAGGTCGTGCGCGACGGAGATAACGGCCTACTGGTGCCCGCTCGCGATAGTGCTGCGCTCGCAGCAGCGCTCCTCCGGTTGCTGGAGGATCCGCCGCTCCGGGCACGCTTCGGCGAGCGCTCGCGCGCGCGGGCGGCGGCGGAGTTCTCTGTGCAGAGGGTGGTGCAGGACACCCTGGCGGTCTACGCGGGGCTTTCCCCGCCATGACCTTGCTGGTCACGGGCGCAACGGGGTTCGTTGGGCGCCGCTGTTGCGGCCCCTGGCGTAGCCCAAGTTGTGCGGCCGTGCGGGAACTGGGTCGAGGCGGCCTTCGCCGGATCACCCCGTCAGGCGGGGCCCAGCGTTCTCGGTGCATACCTGGTGGAGGCGGTGCTGGGCGGCAGACCTGGCTGCTCCAGTCTGTTGACGCGCTCCTTCGGCGCGACGTGCGCGAACTGGCGCTGGCGCGGGTCGCAAGGCAAATGTGCAACTACCGCCGCCTGGGCGTTCAAGTGGGCCTGGACGGAGAGACGACCCTCCGCTACGTCAGCGCCATTGAGCCGATGGACCTGCTGCGCCGCGTCGAGCCCTGGTCCGGCAACCACCTCAGCCGGTGGGTGGGGACACCCGAGTTCTAGCTGGTGGACTCCGGTCTGCTGGCCAGCCTGCAGGACCTGGAAGCGCCGAGATCGCCGCGGATCACAACCGGTTCGGTGCCGTGTTGGAGCGGTTCGTCTGCGCGGAATTGGCGAAGCACGCCACCAGGTCCGATGCGAATTACGGCCTGCTGCACTACCGCGACGCCGATGGATTCGAGATCGATGTGGTCATCGAGAACGGCGCCGGCCTGCTGGCTTCCTGCGCTGCAATGGCGGCCAAGCCCTGCTGCGAGGCGAGGGGCTGTGCGCACTGCCCGTGGCCAGCCTATGGGGACCATGGTGCCGCTCAGGAGCCCGGCAGCGTGGGCGCGCTGGGTTGCGCCGGATCCGGCGCGCAGGGAAGCAGAAAGCTCACCCGGGCGCCGCCCCCCTCGACATGCTCCGCCCAGATGCGTCCTTGATGCTGAGCCACGATTTCCCGGCAGATGGACAAGCCCAGGCCTGTGCCGCCGGCGCCGCTGCGCGTCTTGCTGCTCTGTACGAACTTGTCAAAAACCTCCTCGAGTTCGCCCTCGGGTATGCCGACTCCTTGGTCAGTGACCCGCAACATCACCGCCTGGCGGGGCGCCTGGGGCCCTTCCCCACCCAGGGTGACCGGCAGTAGCTCCAGGGTCACGGACTTGTGCGCCGGGGTGAATTTCAGCGCGTTGGAGATGAGATTGCGTAGCACTTGCCCGATGCGGTCGGAATCGCACCACGCCCGCAAGGACGTGCCCGCGTCAATAAAATCGAGGCCAACCGACCGCCCGCGGGCCAGCTCAGCAAATTCCGCCACGGCCTCCCGCACCGCCTCGGCGAGGTCATAGGCACGCATATGGTAGACGGTCGCGCCCGCCTCCAGCTTGGAGAGATCGAGCAAGTCGTTGAGCAAGCGCAGCAGGCGCTCGCCCCCCGCATCGATGTTGCGCAGGTAATGAAGCAGGCGCGGGAGTTCGCCACGGCCCGCCTCGATACGCTCGACGCCCAGGCGGGCAAAGGACAGGATGGCATGCATGGGCGTGCGCAGTTCGTGGGACATGTTGGCGAGGAACTCCGACTTGGCGCGATTCGCGCGCTCGGCCTCGTCGCGCGCCCGGATGAGGTCCCCGGCATGCTCCTGTAGAAGTGCCTGCAGGTCATCGCGATGCCTGCGCAGTTCCTCACGCGCCCAAAGTTCCTCAGTGGCATCGCGCCCAACGCCGCGGTAACCCCGGAAGCGCCCCTCGGGACCGAAGACGGGTTCCCCGCTCACGCTCAGCCACACCGTCGAGCCGTCTTTTCCCGTGCGCGAATAAACGAAATCCCGGTAAGGCTCGTGGCGCAGGCAAATCTCGCGGTGCGCCTGCCAATCGACGTTCGACTGACTGACCCCGGGCAGGTCCCAGCGCGTCATGCCGATCCCCTCATCGCGGGAGTAGCCATGCCCCTGGGCCACGGGGAAGTGGGGGAGCTCAGTGAAGCGAAACTGTTCGTCCTGCTCCCAGAACCAGTCCGAGGTAAGCTGGAGAAGACTTCGGAAGCGCTCCTCGCTCTCGCGCAGGGCGAGTTCTGCGCGTTTCCGTGGGGTGATGTCCTGGGCCGTCCCCCAGAGGAGGGGCCCCCGCCCGGTCACTCGGGTGGCTTGGGCTTGCACACGTATCCAAGTCTCGCGCCCGGTGACGGTGACCATGGGCAGTTCAGCCTCCCAGGGCGTGCCGCGGCTGGCTACCTCGCGCAGCGCCTCGGTGATGCGCTGGCGCGCAGACTCCGGGTAGAGTTGCAGCACGCTCTGGAGGTCGATGTCACGGCCCCGGGGCCAATCGTGCAGCGCGTAGGTTCCCTCGGTCCAGGACAGTACCTGGGTGTCGGTGTCGAGTTCCCACCCGCCGATTTGCGCCGTGCGCTCGGTCTGATTCAGCAGGCCCGCGCTGCGCGTCAGTTCCTCTTCGGCTTGCTTGCGCGCCGAGATGTCTTGCACCTGCGCGGTGGTGTAGGTCACCTGGCCCTGGCTGTCCCGCACGGCCGCAACATTCAGCAGCACCCAGAGCCAGCTCCCATCCTTGCGCCGGTAGCGCTTTTCGATCTGGAAGCTCTCGATCTCGCCGGCGAGCAGGCGGTCGTTGAGTCGCGTGTCCAGGACCAGCTCTTCGGCAACACTGATTTCTGCGAAGGTCAGCGCGCACAGCTCCGCTTCGCTGTAGCCCAACATTTGGCAGAGGGCTCGGTTCGCCTGCATAAAGCGGCCTTGCCGGGACACCAGCGTGACACCGATGGGGGCAAAGTCGAAGGCACTGCGAAACCGCGCCTCGCTCTCGCGCAGGATCTCCTCCTGGCGACGCAGGTGCGTAATGTCGTCCGCAGAGCTGAAGAGCCCGACCACCTCCCCCGACGGCAGGCGATCGGGCACGAGTTCAACACGCAAGATTCTTGCGCCACCAGAGCCTTCCATACGCCGCTCGAAATTCACGCGCTGACCGGACAGGGCGCTCTGCACGTGCTCGTGGACGAGCGGGTAGGCGATGGGGTCCACCACATCGGCCAGGTGATGCCCGATCAACGCATCGAGGGGCCGCGAGTACAAAGCCTGGAAGGCCCGGTTGCAGAACAGGATCCGTTGCGAGCGGTCCACGTAGCACATGCAGGATGCGGCATTGTCAGTGATCAATTGAAGCCGGCGGGCACGCGCCACGGCCTGTTCCGTGAGTCCCGCATTGGTCTGCTCGAGTTGGTGCAGGAGCCGGCGCCGGGCGGCCTCGGAGCGAGCGCGCAGGTAGTCGGTACGCCGCAGGACAGCAGCCGCCCACCAGATGCACGCCACCAGCACGGCGACGGCTGCGAGTGCTGAGGAGGCGATCCCGGCGTCATGGCTGTACCATCCCCAGCGCTCGCCCAGAACCCGCGGGAAATTCAGGAGCGGAATGGCCACCAGGGTCGCCAGGAGCAGTCGGCGTGCCACCAGGGCGCTGCTCCTCGACCCGCTCAGGACGCGCAGCAGGCCGCGGCGCCCCCCCGAACCGAGTATCGCCAGCGCGACGGCAAACATCCCCAGCGCCGCGTCGGGCCCCACGGGCACCTGCACCAGCGCATCCAGCCCCAGGGAATTACCCAACAAGTAGCGCAGCAGCGTGGCCAGCATCGGAACTGCGGCGGCGAGCGCCAGCCCCTGCACTAGCCAGGGGCGCCAGGGTGGGCGCTGTTCGGCAAGGAGCAACGCAGGGCTCAGACAGACGATGGCGAAGGCTGCCGAGGCCGACATGGGCCGAGGCGATATCACCCCCGGAAGGACACTCTGCGACAGATCCAGGTCGAGGCCAAGAAAGGGCTCGACGAGGCGCAGCGTCGAGAGGATCAACGCGGGCCAGACCAGTAACGAAGCCAGGCTTGGCCAGGATGGCCGCAAACCGATGGCCAGACCCAACAACACCAAGCACAGGGCCGCGTTCGTAGCCGCGCCCGGAACGCCCAGGAGGCGGGCACTGTGCGCGCCGCCGAAGCGCCAATAGTCCACCAAGGCGAGCATACCCGACAGCGCGGCGACGGCGCCCAGGCCCTGCACCCAGATCAGCGCCGATTGCGATTCCCGTCGACCGGCGGACACCGCTTCCAGTCGCCGACTCGTGTACAGACCGCTCTCCTCTCCAGGCCGTGACGGTGGCAAGGACCCCCTCCTGGACAACTCGCTAACGACCGGCCAGGATCAACCTTGAGCAGCGTCGGTGATCACGGTTCCGCGGTGAGCCCCAGCCCCGCGTGAGCCATCTCCGCAGCACGGAGCACGGCGCGGGCCTTGCTCTGGGTTTCCGCCCACTCCAACTCGGGCACGGAGTCGGCGACGATACCGGCACCCGCCTGCACGTAGAGCCGGCCACCTTTGATGACCGCCGTACGGATGGCGATGGCCAAATCCATATCGCCGTTGAAGCCGAGATAGCCTACCGCACCCGCATAGATGCCTCGACGGCTGGGCTCCAGTTCGTCGATGATCTCCATGGCGCGCACCTTCGCCGCGCCAGACACGGTCCCCGCCGGGAAACTTGCCTTCAGCACGTCGAGCGCTGTGAGGCCGGGCTTTAACCTCCCCTCCACGTTGGACACGATGTGCATCACGTGGGAATAACGCTCCACCACCATGTTCTCGGTGACACGCACGGTACCCACTTGGGCGACGCGGCCCACATCATTGCGTCCCAGGTCCATGAGCATCACGTGCTCCGCGCGCTCCTTCGGATCGTCGAGGAGTTCGCGCTCCAGCGCCAGGTCCTCCTCCCGCGTGCCCCCCCGGCGGCGCGTGCCGGCGATGGGACGAAGGGTCACCATGTCGCCCTCGAGACGCACCAGGATCTCCGGTGAGGCCCCCACCACGTGGAACGCCTCCATGTCGAAGTAGAACATGTAGGGCGACGGGTTCAGGGCGCGCAGCGCCCGGTACAGAGAAAGGGGCGAAGCCTCGTAGGGGTGGCTGATACGCCGAGACAACACCACCTGCATGATATCTCCGTCGCGAATGTAACGCTTGGCGCGTTCCACTGCCTCGATGAAGGCATCCTCGCTGAACTCCGACTCTACCCGGGCTGGGGGGTGAACCGCCTCAACGGGCGCGGCAAGCGGTTCTGCCAACTGCCGAGCCAACTCCCGGAGGCGGGCGCGGGCGCGCTCGAAGGCACCGCCCTCCCGGGGATCGGCATACACCACGAGGTAGAGTTTGCCGGAGAGGTTGTCCACCACCGCGAGTTGCTCCGAGAGCAGCAGCAGGATGTCCGGGGTGCCCAGCGCATCGGGCTTTGCCGCCTGGGCTACCCGCCGCTCCACATAGCGCACGGTTTCATAGCCGAAATACCCCACGAGGCCGCCGCAGAAGCGCGGCAGGCCTTCACGCGGCGCGGCCCGGTAGCGCGCCTGCAGTGCCATCACCCAGGCGAGCGGGTCGGCCTGCTCCTCCTGCTGCACCAACTGGCCGTGCCGGTACTCGCAGCAGAGGTAGCCGCGCACCTCAAAGCGCGACTCGGCCGCTAGGCCGATGAAGGAATACCGGCCGAAGCGCTCGCCACCTTGGACCGACTCCAGCAGGTAGGTGTAAGGCTTGGCGGCAAGTTTCAGGTACACCGACAGCGGTGTATCGAGGTCGGCAAAGGTCTCCAAAACGAGGGGAATGCGATTAAAGCCCCGGGCAGCAAGCTGCAGGAATTCGGATTCGGTCATGTACAACTCCACGTGGGCGCCGACGGATCAGGCGCGAGGGCTGGACTTAGGCGGTCAGCGCGGCTGCACAGGAGCGGCGCCAGCACCGGGTTGCAGCGCAGAGCGGTCGGGGCAGGGCCGGTGGCGACAGGCTCGGAGTCATGGACGCGACGGGGAGCGAAGGAAGGAGGGCAATTCCTCCAGACGATCCACTATAGCATCGGGGCCTAGGCTGCGCACATCCCCTTCCCCACAGTAGCCATAGGAGACGCACACTACCGGGGACCCGGCGGCGCGGGCGCAAAGCACGTCATTGGCGGAGTCTCCCACCATGAGCAGGCGCTCGGGATCGAGCCCGGCCTGGGCGCAGCAGGCCAGCAACGGCGCAGGGTCCGGCTTGCGCGTGGGCAGGTCATCACCGCTGAGGACGAGGTCGAAGAACGGCGCCAGCGCGCAATGCGCCAGGAGCGGGCGGGTGAAGGCCGCTGCCTTGTTGGTGACGCAGTAGAGGCGCAGGCCCTGGGCGCGCAGGCCCCTGAGCAACTCCAGCGCCCCCGGATAGGGCCGTGAAGCGCGCAGGAAATGCTCGCGGTAGTGTTGGATGAAGGACTCAAGGCCTCGGCTGGCCAGTTCGGGCGCTGGCTCTCCCGCCTGCTCGCCGGTGATCAGGCGCTTGGTCAGGCGTGCAATCCCATCGCCAACGAAGCCGCGTACCCGGGCCAGATCCGCGCTAGGACGGCCCAGGTCGGCGAGCATCTGGTTGGCGGCCGCGGCGATATCCGGCAGCGTGTCCACCAGCGTCCCGTCCAGATCGAAGGCGACTGCTCCCAAGTCCCAGGGTGGCGCACGGCGGCTCATCACGCCTTGCCCGCAGCCAGCGCCCCGCGCAACTCGGCCACCCGCTGGGGATAGTCCGGCGCGCCGAACAGGGCGGAGCCCACGACAAAGGTGTCGGCTCCGGCAGCGGCCACGGCGGCAATGTTCGAGGGCTTGACCCCGCCGTCGACCTCCAGCCAGATCTCGCGCCCGAGTTTGTCGATGCGCGCACGCACCGCTGCGACCTTGTCGAGGGTATAGGGAATGAACGCCTGTCCACCGAAGCCAGGGTTGACGGACATGACGAGGACCAGGTCCAGGAGCGGCAGCACGTGGTCCAGGCAAGCCAGCGGCGTAGCGGGATTGAGCACCAGCCCAGGCCGGCAACCGGCATCGCGGATCAACCGGATGGTCCGGTCCACGTGCTGCGACGCCTCAGGGTGGAAGCTAATCAGGCTGGCGCCGGCCCGGGCAAAGGCGAGTGCCAGATCGTCCACGGGCTTGACCATGAGGTGCACGTCCAGCGGCGCCTGCGTCACGCGCGCGATCGCCTCGCAGACCATGGGTCCGATGGTGAGGTTGGGGACGTAGTGGTTGTCCATTACGTCCAGGTGCACCAAGTCGGCGCCGGCGGCAACCACCTGGGTCACCTCGTCGCCCAGGCGCGCGAAGTCGGCGGAAAGGATACTGGCGGCAATGCGTGCGGGTCGGTTCATGTGGGTAAACAGTCGTGGGGCGCCAAATTGTACTGGCAAATGGGGGCCCAGCCGCGGAGCACCCGCTTGTCAGGGCGGAGGAAATCGTGTGCAATGCGGTTATGTCCGAAGCCAGCAAATACAATATCTCCGTGCGCACACGCGCCACCTACCTCCCCGAGCAGTCGGACGAGGCGGCGGGGCGCTACGTGTTCAGCTATACCATCACGATCACCAACACCGGCGACACGACAGCCAAGCTGGTGAGCCGCCACTGGATCATCACTGACGCCGAGGGCCAGGTACAGGAAGTCCGTGGCCTGGGCGTCGTCGGTGAGCAGCCCGTGCTCCGACCGCAGGAGAGCTTTGAGTACACCAGCGGAGCGGCCATCGCAACGGCCGTGGGCACCATGCGCGGTAGCTATCAGATGAGCGCGGAGGACGGACACACCTTCGACGCCGTGATCTCCGAGTTCACGCTGAGCGTGCCCAGGGTACTGCACTAGGCGCCGAGGACCGGCTCCACCGCAGCGCCCGCACGGACAAGCCTCGCCACAGCCTCAATCCAGCGGCTAATCCGGGTCGGGGGGCGTTTCCCGGCGAGCCGACGAGGACCGTGGAAGGGTCCACCATACGATGAAAACGAAGATCAGGGCGGCCACGCCCATTTCGATCAGGAACCAGATCATGTCTTGTCTTTCCCCCGGCGTGCGCGGCAGGGTCGCCTGCGCCGCCCTACTTTGCCTTGTCGCCTGTGCCAGTGTACCGAAGCCGGCGCCCGCACCGCCAGCGCCCTGCACCTGTGGCACCGCGCCGGCCCCGCCCGCGGAGCACCCGCAGCTGCGCCCGGTAGCGTGGAGCGAACTGCCGGGCTGGGCGGAGGATCAGCACGCCGAGGGTCTGCGCGCCTTCCTGCGTGGATGTCCGGCCCTGCGCGGCGCCCCATGGAAGGCGTTTTGTGGGGCGGCAAGGGCCGAGGAAGGCGCCACCCCGGAACGCCTCCGGGCGTTCCTGGAAGCGCAACTCGTACCCCATGCGGTGATCAACGCAGACGGCACGCGGACCGGGCTCATCACTGGCTATTACGAGCCGGTGCTCACGGGTAGCCTCACGCCCAGCGCGCGCTTCCGCTTCCCGCTGTTGGGCGTACCGCCAGACCTGTTGGTGCTGGATCTCGCCAGCGTCTACCCAGAGGTGAAAGGCCTGCGCCTGCGCGGGCGCTTAGACGGTGCCCGCGTGGTGCCCTATCCCGACCGCGCGCAGATCGAGGCGGGGGGCACACAGGCCCCGGCGCTCATCTGGCTGGAGGACCGGCTCGATGGCTTCATTCTGGAAATTCAAGGCTCGGGCAAGGTCCGGCTGGACTCCGGCGAGGTCCTGCGCTTGGCCTACGCGGAGCAGAATGGACACCCCTACCGGGCCATCGGACGGGTGCTGGTGAGCCGCGGTGAACTCACGGTCGACAAGGCGACCTTGCCGGGCATCCGACTCTGGGCAAACCAACACCCGGAGGCACTGGACGAACTTCTCAGGCAGAACCCCTCCAAGGTCTTTTTTACGCGTGCCCCGGCCGACGGCGGCGGACCGCGCGGCTCACTGGGTGTGGAACTCACCCCACTGCGCAGCCTTGCCGTGGACCCTCGGGTCATCACCCTGGGCGCCCCGGTGTTTCTGGCCGGCGATGGCCCCCCAGGATCACCCGCCCTAAACCGGCTGATGGCGGCGCAGGACACCGGCGGGGCCATCCGAGGTGGCGTGCGGGCCGACGTGTTTTTTGGAACAGGCGATCTGGCAGCCGCACAGGCGGGCGTTCAACGGGGGCGCGGACGACTCTTCGTGCTACTCCCCCGAGGCATCCCCGAAGAGCTGGCCAACTAATAAGCCGGCCATGGGCTTCAGGTGCCGGTCCCGGCGTGGCACAACAGCAGGGTCTTAGCCCGGGAGCGGGGGTCGGCGCTCTTCTCGGAGAGCCGACGCAGTTGGCGGAGGTAGCCGTTGACGTTACCGCGCGCCGCCAGTTCCGGGAATGTATGGGCCACCACGTCGACCGGGGCAACGAAGAGAAGGCCGTAGTCGTCTCCCTGGCCGCCGTCACCGGGCTCGAAGTAGAACGCCGTCACGAGAAGCCCGCGCAGTGTTCCCACGTTGGGCAGGGAGAGCATCACCGGCGCGCGCGCCCCCAGGACCTCTCGGGCCGCCCCGTGGCCCAGGTCCAGTCCGCATTCGCTCACCCCCTTGAAAAACGCCTCGAAACTGGGCAATTCGGCCCGGGCGCTGGCGGCGCAGCAGAGAAGCATCAACAGGGGTAGCAGACGCATGGCGGTCATTCCTGTAATGGCGGGGCCGATGGCACCGCGCTATGCGGTAGACCACGGCTCGCCCCCCGGGTTCAACCGCCGCCATCGTTCAAGCTTCGGCACTCTCCCCACAAAGTCAGGAGGTAGGCCAGGCTGAGCAACGGCCAGAGCGCGGACACCAGCCGGGTGATGGCGCGGAAGCTGGCGAAATGGCCGTACTGCAAAGCGTGGGCGGATGCCTGGAGGTAGGGGTTGGGTGGGACAAGGTTGACCAACAGCAGGCCGACCAAGAGCGCGAGTGCGCAAAGCGCGATGGCTGCCCGGCGCGGCGCACGCTGCAGCCCGAGGAACAGGACCGCACCCAGTGCCAGCCCAAGCGCGGCGGCGCGCGTCATCCACAACGTCGCCCCTCCGGGGGCAAAGAGCGCGAAGGAGGCCAGTGTCTTCACCCCCAGCGCCGCCCCCAGGAGACCGGCGAGCGGGCGCAGCCAGGGCGCGCCGGCGGGCGTCAACAGTGCCGCCAGCATCAGGGCGGCCGTGAGGTTCAGGGCGGTGATGGCCAGTTCCAGCAGGAAGTACGCGGACGCCTGGTAGGGCAATTCGGGAAGCAAGCCGAAGAGGTGCCCGAGATCCCCCGTGGCGAAGAGGGCCACCTCGGGGTTCAACTGGGTGAATAACCAGAGCAACAGCACGATGAGCCCCACGTCGGTGAGCGGACCCGGCCGAAATAACCCCTGGCCGGATCGCCAACTGCGCCCATGGCGCTGCCAACCCTCCACGGTGAGGACGGCGCCGATACCGGCACCCGCCAGGTTGGCCAGGACATCGAGCTTGGAGGGCACGCGCGCGGGGAGGTAGGTTTGCAGGCCCTCGAGCAGCACGCTGAGCGCCCCTGGCAGCAGCGTGGCGAGCCCGACCGCCACCCGCCGCCCCTGCCGCTCCAGAGCGAGGCCAAGCAAGACCCCCAAGGGCAAGTAACCCAGCACGTTGAGCTCCACGTCGCCGGGCGTGTGGTAGGCCGGCCAGGCCATGGAGAGGTAAGCGAACATGCCTGTGCCCGTGCTGCGCCAGCCGGCGAAGGGATAGAGGCTGGCCAATAGCACGATGATGAGATAGCCGCCGGCGCAGACGCCAGCGAGCCGTTGGCGGTGGTCCTCGCCGGCCGCCTGCTGAGCCATGCCCTCCCGGCCGCCCCGGGTGCTCACCTGCCCCCCCCGACCCGAGGCGGGAACGGGACCAGCGCAGTGAATGATGCGACTTCTGCTATGGTTACGGTTCTGGCCACAAAGGTGTGTCTCAGCCTTCGACGCGGCGGTCCATGCCAGTCTACGACATCTTCAACGGCGATGCCGACGGCCTCTGCGCACTGCAGCAGCTTCGCCTCGTGCAGCCGCGCCCGTCGCTCCTGGTGACCGGGCCTAAGCGCGACATTGCCCTGCTGGGCCAAATTCAAGCGGCCCCCGACGATGAAATCACGGTGCTGGATCTGGCACTGCCGCCCAATCGCGATGCCCTGCTGACCTGCCTTGCACGGGGTGCGTCCTGCCTCTACGTCGACCACCACGGGTGCGGGGAACGTCCGTCCCATCCCCGACTTCGGCTGCATATCGATACCCGGGCGGATACCTGCACCGCCCTGCTGGTCGATGCGCTGGTCGGTGGTGTGGCGCGCGCCTGGGCCGTCGTGGCCGCCTTCGGCGATGGCCTGCCCGGCCCGGCGGAGGCTGCGGCCGCGCCCCTGGGGCTTTCGCCCGAAGCGCTCGCCCGCCTGCGCATCCTGGGCGAGGCCCTCAACTACAACGCTTATGGCGAACAGGTGCAGGACTTGGCCTTCCATCCGGCCGAGCTTCACCACCGATTGCTGCGCCATGCCGATCCCTTGGAATTTCTGCGCCACGACGAGGCGGCGGGTGCGCTCGGCGAGCTGTTGGAGCGCGATGTTGCGCGCGCCCAGCAATGCATGCCACAACTGCTCACCGGGCGGCACCGGCTATTGATCCTCCCCGCGCAGCCCTGGTCGCGCCGCGCGAGCGGTGTACTCGCCCACCGCCTCGCGCAAGCCGCCCCCGCACAAGCCCAGGCGGTGCTCACCCCTTGCTCGGGCGGTTACGTGGTCAGCGTCCGGGCTCCCGTAGACACCCCTCGGGGGGCGGGTACCCTGTGCCAGCGTTTCGGCGGCGGTGGGCGCGAGCAGGCCGGTGGCATCGCGCGGTTGCACGAGGCAGCACTGCCAGCGTTCCGCGACGCCTTCGTGCGGAGCTTCCCGGCGGCGGACGACCCTACTTTGCCTTGATCTCCGTCCACAACCGGTTCAATAGCTGCCGTTGCTTGGGCGTGAGGTCCTTCAACTGCTCCAAGGTTTTCGAGGCCGCCTCGTCCGGAAAGATCGCCTTCATGGCCTTGATCTCCGGTCGGATAAAGCCGAGCGCTTCGCGGTTGGGGTTGCCCGAGCCGATCATGTTGGTGAGATCGGCCGAGTTCCGCCCTTCGAGCACGAAGTTGATGAACTGCAGGGCGAGGTCGGGACGCGGCGCGCTCTTTTGGATCACCATGGTGTCCACGGCCAGCACCGCCCCTTCGCGCGGCAGGCTCGCGCGGATGCGAAAGGACTGCTTGGCCTTTTGCGCCCCCAGGTCGGCCTGGTAGATGTCGTTGGAGTAACCGTGAACGACCCAGAAGTTGCCCGAGGCTAACTCCTTGATGTAGCCCGAGGCGTTGAAGGCGGCCCAGTAGGGTTTGGCCTTGAGGATGACGTCACGCGCCTGCTGCCATTTCTTGGGGTCGGTCTCGTTGACCGAATAGCCGAGATATTTCAGCGCCGCAGCCATGACCTCCCGCTGGCTGTCGAGCACGCTCACCCGGCCCTTGATCTTCTGCAGGATAGCCGGATCGAAGATGGTGGCCCAGGAGTCGGCTGTGACGCCCAGTTCCTTGAGCTTCTGCTCGTTGTAGCCGATCAGCGTGATCGACATGGCGTAGGGCGCGGAGTAACGGTTACCCGGGTCGAAGGGCGTATCCAGGTAAGCCGGGGCGATGTTCTTCAGGTTGGGCAGCTTGGCCCGGTCTAGCGGCAGCAACCAGCCTGCCTTCGCCATGCCCGCCACGTAGTTGGAGGTGGGCACCAACACGTCGTAGCCCCTGGCCCCAGCGGCGAGCTTGGTCACCAGTTCCTCGTTGTCAGAGAAATAGTCCTGTACCACCTTGCATTTGCAGGCCTTCTCGAAACGCTGCACCGTCTCGGGCGCGATGTAATCGTTCCAGTTATACAGGTGCAATTCGTCGGCCGCCAGGACGGGCAGCGCGGCGAACGCCAGAACGGCGGCTAGAATCCTCATGGTCAGATCTCCTCTATCGGGCAGGCCCGGCACGCCCGGACCATAAACAAAATACGCCGTTCCGTCCAGCGGGCCGGGCCTTCAGCAGCAATGCTCATTGGCGTTGCCAGCAAAGCGCCGGGGCGCTGATCCATACGCTGCGCCGGGGTCAAGCCAAGCCGTGCCGCAACTTTTTTCGCCAGTTGCGCGCGGGGGGCCGGTGGCCGGGTGACCTGGATCGGGCAACACCCGGCTCTGGGGTCGTGAACTGCGGCGACGCTCGCCGGTCCGTCTCCGGGGTCTCGGCTGTCGGTGCTGCATCCCCTACCAATCGAATCGGCTGTGCAGGTGAATCGCCGCCCGCTACTGTTCCGTCAAATTGCTCTGGGAACACCCGCTCGCCGGGTCTTGCTTACACTTGGAGAGTTACCATGCCTCCGCGGGTGTGCCCGACCTTCGCGGACTGGTTCTGTACCTTGAAACTGTGCACAGATCGCCTGCCATGACCGAAGTCAACGTCACCCACCCGCGCCAGCATCTGCCCGAGTATCGGGCCCAGGCCTTGGCTGACGACACTATCCAGATGACGTCGCGGGGACGACTGGTGACGGAGATTTCGCCGCCGCAAGGTGCCTGGGCTGGACGCTTCCAGCGCACCTCCCCAAAGCGCGCGTCACCTTCGACGAGCTCCATGTCATCGCGCACGCCTCCGAGGATGCGGCCGCAGCCTCAGGTATTCCTGCCGCCAGAACCCACTCGGAATTCAATGAAGCCTCCAGTCCATCCACTCACAGACCTGGCGCGCCACCGCCCCGCGGGTCAGATGGGGCTGGCTACCCACGCGAATCGCGGATGCGCAGGATTAGTTCATCGGTGAAATCGTGGCGGGTGACGACCATGGACCGAACAATAGCGAGAAAAAGCGCCCTTGGTTCAGTGCGTTGACTAGTCAGGTCGGTGACCCGCGACCCATCCGACACGAATCGACCTTGCTCGAGACGCTTCGACCCGATGCAAAATCCGCTGCGTGTCGAAGTAGGGCGCACCCACTGAGTGCCGCGCCGATTGATGTACACGAACACGTTGCCGCTGACCGGGTCGAGCGCAACGTGCTCTCGCTCGCAAAACTCACGCTGCGTGAGCCCACTGCGCTCGAAGAGACCAACCATCTGGGCCGCCTGCTCTTGGTCTCACTGCGGGCCACTGCGCCCCACTGCGCCCGCTCACACCCGCCATCTTCCTGCGCTCCACCCCGTTGAGATAGCCGCAGTGTGCCGACTGACAAGGCCGCGGGGAAGAACGCCGCTGAGGAACCGGTTTCGGCGCAATCGCCTTCCGCCCGATGCCCCCCTGCAGTGGTGTCTGTGGGACCTGCGCCGACTGCCCTGCGCCTGGGGCGCGGTCTCCGCAGCCATCGCCGCCTTGGCTGGAAGCCCAGCCCCCGGTGCGCGACCCGGCCGATCAGATGAGCGCCGGCCCCGCCCTAGGCGCCGCTGCGCAGGGCGCTGGGCGAGAGCTTGGAGGCCACCAGGATCAGCACCAAAGTGAGCAACATCAGCAGGCTGGAGATGGCGTTCACCTCCGGCGTGACCGAGGTCTTGACCATGGTGTAGATCTGCAGGGGCAGCGTGGACGCGCCCACGCCCGCGGTAAAAAATGTGATCACGAAATCATCGATGGACAGCGTGAAGGCCATCAGAGCGCCGGCCACCACGCCGGGCATGATCAGGGGCAAGGTGACCCGCCGGAAGGCGCACCAGGGCGTGGCCCCCAAGTCGCGTGCAGCCTCGGTGAGGCTCTCGTCCATGCCCGCCAGTCGCGAGCGTACGACGATAGCAACGAAACCCAGGCAAAAGGCAATGTGCGACAGGATGATGGACACCATGCCCAGGGTCATCCCCAGGAGCACGAAAAACAAGAGCAGCGAGACGCCCGTGAGAATCTCGGGAATCGCGATGGGCGCCAGCACCAGGAGTGGCAGGACGCGCAGACGGAAACGGTACATGGCAAATCCCGCCATGGTACCCAGAACCGTGGACACGGCGCTCGCCACCAGGGCGATGAGCAGTGAATTGCCCGCCGCCTGCAACATGGCCTCGTGGTGTAACAGCACCCGATACCACTCCAGGGTGAACCCTACCCACTGGGAGTTGAGGCGCGAGTCATTGAAGGAAAACGCCACGACGATGAGCAGCGGTGCGTACAGGAACACGTAGACCAGAAAACCGGCCAGCGGAAGCCAGAGCGAGTTCTTGCGCATGATCAGACCCGGGTCCTGCGGCCAAACAGCGCTGCTAGGCCCGCCAGGGCCAGTGCCCCCACCGTGAGGACCATGGACAGCACGCTGCCGAAGGGCCAGTCGCGCGTGTCGAGAAACTGCTGCTTGATCACATTGCCGATCATGATTCCCTGCGTGCCGCCAAGCAGGTCCGGAATAGCAAAGATACCGAAGGCGGGAATGAATACCAGGGCCGTACCGGCGTAGACCCCCGGCAGCGACAGCGGGAAGGTAACCCGCCAGAACCGCGACCAAGCGCCCGCGCCCAGATCCTGGGCGGCGTCGAGCAAGGCCGGGTCATGCTTCTCCAAGTTCGCAAACAACGGCAGGACCATGAAGGGCAGGTGGACGTAGACCAGTCCGACGAGCACGGCGAAGGGCGTGAAAAGCAGTTCCACCGGCGCGATGCCCAGCCCCGCCAGTAGCGCGTTGAGGGTACGTGTGAGGACGGACTCCGGCCCCAATATGATCATCCAGGCGTACACGCGGATGAGGAAATTACTCCAAAAGGGCAGGATCACCAACAGCACCAAGAGGTCGCGGCGCTTTCCCGGTGAGCGCGCGATCAGCAAAGCCAGCGGATAGGCCAGCAGCAGGCAAGCGACCGCCGTCACCAGCGCGTAGAGGAAGGACTTGAAAAACAGCCAGGCATAAAGGGAATCGGAGAAGAAACGGCCGTAACTCTCCAGGGAAAGGTTGAGCTCCGTGCCCGACGGCCCGGTCTCCCACAGCGGGGCCAGCCCGCCAAACTCGCCGGGCAGACGCAGGGAGGCCAACACCATGATGAGCGTGGGGATGCCGAAGAACAGCAGCAGGTACACGAGCGGCGGGCCGGTGATGAGGAATCGCTGAAGGCTTGCACGCCAGGCCGCGCTCATGGCAGCTAATCGGTAAGAAACACACCGGCCTCGGGCAGCCAGCCGACGTGCACGGAATCACCTGCTTCGAAGAACTTGGCACGCCCGGGCGCAGAGTTGGGCAGCATGGCTTCCACGCGCACCCCGCTATCCAGTTCGACCACGTAGATGGTCACGTCACCCAGGTACAGGAAGTCGAAGACCTTGCCCGTCGTCCGGTTGTGGCCCGGTAGCGGCGCCTCGCGGCTGATGGCAACCTTCTCCGGACGCAGGGCGAGAACGCCGCGCACACCCGGGACGAGCCGCTCGACTTGCCCCTCAACGGGCGATGACCGGACCGTCCCGATGCCGTCCAAGCGCAGCTCAAGGGCGTCGCGCGAATGGGCCGCCACCTCCCCCTCGAGAAGGTTGCAGGTACCGATGAAATCCGCCACGAAGCGATTGCGGGGGGAGCCGTAGAGGCGTGACGGCTCGTCCATTTGCTCCACGCGCCCTCGGTTCATCACCGCGATGCGGTGGGAGAGCGCCAGTGCCTCCTGCTGGTCGTGGGTGACGTAGACGAAGGTGATCCCCACCTCCTTCTGCAAGGTGATGAGCTCGAGTTGCATCCGCTCCTTGAGTTTCGCGTCCAGGGCCGCCAGCGGTTCGTCCAGGAGCAATAGCTTCGGCCGGTCCACTAGGGCGCGCGCCACCGCAACGCGCTGGCGCTGGCCACCGGAGAGCTCGCTGGGGTAGCGCCCGCTCATGCCGCCGAGGGACACGCCGTCCAGGGCCTCCTCCACCCGTCGGCGCGACGCCTCTGCCCCGACGCCTGCCATGGTGAGCGGGAAAGCGATGTTCTGCGCCACGGTCATGTGGGGAAACAGCGCGTAGCTCTGAAACACCGTGTGCACGTCGCGCTTCTCGGGCGGGATTCCAGCCACGTCGCGCCCATCGAGCAGGATGGCCCCACCATCGGGCGCATCGAAGCCAGCCACCATACGCAGCAGCGTCGTCTTGCCGCAGCCCGAGGGGCCGAGCAGGCAAAAGAACTCCCCAGCCTCGATGCTGAGGCTTACATCGTCAACCGCAAGGAAGTCGCCGAAGCGGCGGCTCACGCCGCGAATCTCTAATAACGCCATGGACCACTACCGGCGAGCAGAAAGGCACCAGTTTAGCAAATCAGGCCTGCCGAATCCCCCCCTCCCTCGGGAAATCTGCGCCCGTACCCCAGCGCTCAGCCGCGCGGCCAGCCGCGCCAGAGCTCCACCAGCCATAGGGCGAGGAGCCCCGCGAGCAGGGCCCCGTGTCGCCAGCGCCCGGCGTTAGCCTGGCGCTCGAGCAACGCGAGGCGCCGCCCCGCGTCTGCGCTGCCCTGCTCCGCGAGGGCACGGTGCACCAGGCGGGGCAACTGCGGCAGCAGGGTGCCCCACTGGGGTGCCTCCTCCTCCACCTGCCGCCACAGGGCGCGCCACCCCACCTGCTCGGACATCCATCGCTCCAGGTAGGGCTTGGCGGTCTTCCAGAGGTCGAGTTCCGGATCGAGTTCGCGTCCCAGGCCCTCGATGTTCAGGAGCGTCTTCTGCAGCAGAACCAGCTGGGGCTGGATCTCCACGTTGAAGCGCCGCGAGGTTTGGAACAGGCGAAGCAGCACGCGCCCGAAGGAGATCTCGCGCAGCGGGCGGTCGAAAACCGGCTCGCACACCGCGCGGATAGCTGTCTCGAACTCCTCCACCCGGGTGTCCGCAGCGACCCACCCGGCGTCCAGGTGGGCCTGGGCGACCCGCCGGTAGTCCCGACGAAAGAATGCTAAAAAATTCTGCGCCAGGTACTTCTTGTCCCGATCCGTGAGCGTGCCCATGATCCCGAAGTCCAGCGCGATGTAGTAGCCCCGAGGGTCGACGAGGATGTTGCCCGGGTGCATGTCGGCGTGGAAGAAGCCGTCGCGGAACACCTGCATAAAAAAAATCTCCACGCCGTTGCGGGCCAATTTGGGGATGTCCACGCCCTGCTCGCGCAACGCCGCGACCTGGCTCACCGGCGTGCCGCTCATGCGCTCCATCACCATCACCTCACTACGGCAGTAGTCCCAGTAGACCTCGGGAACGAGCAGCAGCGGGGAGCCCGCGAAATTTCGTCGCAGTTGGCTGGCGCTCGCGGCCTCTAAGAGCAGGTCGAGTTCGTTGCGCAGGTGGCGCTCGAATTCCGCCACCACCAGGGTGATCTTCAAGCGCCGCCCCTCGCGCCAGAGGCGTTCCACCAGCGCGGCGGCGCTGTAAAGCAAACCCACGTCATGGGCAATAACGGCGGCGATGCCGGGGCGTAGCACTTTCACGGCCGCAGGTTGCCCGCCCGGCAGCACAGCGAAGTGCACCTGGGCCACGGACGCGCTCGCCACAGGGTCGGCATCGAAGGATTCGAACACGTCGTCGAGCGAGCGGCCGTAGATTCGCTCCAACGCCTGACGCACTCGTGCCGACTCAAAGGGTGGCACCCGGTCCTGCAGCCGCGCCAATTCGTCGGCAATGTCCGCCGGGAGCAAGTCGCGCCGTGTGGAGAGTTGTTGTCCAAATTTCACGAAGATCGGCCCCAGCGCCTCGAGCGCCAGGCGCAGGCGCTGCCCGCGCGGGGTGCCCAGTTCGCGCCAGAAGAACAGGCCGCGGGCCAGCAGGCGCAGCGCGCGCAGCCGACGGTGTCCGAGGATAAGTTCGTCCAGGCCGAAGCGGAACGCTACTGAAACGATGAACAGGAGACGGAACAGGCGCATGGCGGGGGCGGTCGGGTCCTAGGCTCGGGCCAGGCGCTCCAGGCGCTTCTCCAGGCGCGCCACGTCCTCGCGTAGTCCATCCACGCCGGTTACGAAGGCCTCGACCTCCCAGGCGGGGGCGGCGAGCGCGATCTCCTCGGTCCAATACTCGGACAGGTTGTCCGCGAAGCTGGCCGCGGCTTCACGGGGCAGGCGCCCGAGCGAGCGCGCGGCACGCACCACGCGGTGGGCGAGCACGTCTCCGAGTAGGGCGGAGAGATCTTCCTCCACATCCCAGCTCAGCTGCAGGGCCAGACCGGAGAGCAGGGCAGCGAGGCCCGGATCACCCTGCAGCCGGAAGTCCCCAGCGTGCGGCCGGGCGCCTGCGGCGATCTTGATGAGCCCTGCCGTGCTCAGTTCCACCCGGGTGTCCGCCGTGGCGCCGCGGGCCGCCAGGAAGCCTCCCGCAGGGTCGATGCGCAGCCCCAGGCGCAGGCCCAGGACGCGCAGTTCCAGATGCCGCCCGGCAAACCTCTGCAGGCGGTCGCGCTGCGCGGGTTGCGCGCGCAACAGGTGGTTCAACGCGCCGGCGAGGGCGGACGATGCAAGCATGGGGGTAGGGCGCGCATCAAAGGCGCCAGCCACGGTGCAGGGCCACGGCCCCGGCGGCCAGGTTGTGGTAGCGGACGCGATCCAACCCGGCGTCCTCCATCAGCGACTTGAGCTCCTCCTGCCCCGGGTGGCGGCGGATGGATTCCGCCAGGTAGCGGTAACTTGCGGCATCCCCCGCCACCAGTCGACCCAGGGCCGGCAACACGTGGAAGGAATAGGCGTCGTAGGCCCCGGCCAGCGGTGCCTGGATGCGCGAGAACTCTAAAATCAGCACCTGGCCACCGGGGCGCAGCACGCGCGTCATCTCCTGGATCGCGCGTGCCTTGCGCGTGACGTTGCGCAGGCCAAAGGCAATGCATACGCAATCGAACTGGGCGGAGGCCAGGGGCAATTGCTCAGCGTCGCACTGCAAAAGCGGCGGTAGTAGGCCCTCGTCGCACAGCCGGTCGCGCCCGCGGCGCAGCATCTGGGCGTTGATGTCGCCAAGCACCACCTGGCCGGTGGGCCCCACGCGCGCGAGGAACAGCCGGGTCATGTCCCCCGTGCCCCCCGCCAAGTCGAGCACCCGGTCACCCGGGCGCACACCGCTCACGCTCACGGCAAAGCGCTTCCACAGCCGGTGCATGCCCAGCGACATGAGATCGTTCATGACATCGTAGCGCCCGGCGACGGAGTCGAACACACCGCCTACGAGCCGCGCCTTCTGATCCTCAGGAATTTGGCGGTAACCAAAATCAGTGGTTTTGGATGTCATGGCTGGTGCGGACGCTAGGAAGGTTTGTAAAAACGCACGGTATGCTGGTGGGGCTTTACGGCGGCCTCCGGATCCCGACTGCCGCCTTCGCGCTCGAGGCGCTGCAGGTACTGCCGCCAGAGGGCATCCTGATCACGCCCGATGGCGTGGAGATAGTCCCAGGAGAATATGCCGCTGTCGTGTCCGTCCGTAAAAACGAGACGGACTGCGTAGTTTCCCACGGGCTCGACCGCGCGCACACCCACGTCGCGCTTGCCCCGTTGCAACACCTCCTGACCCGGCCCGTGGCCGCGCACCTCCGCCGAGGGGGAGTACACGCGCAGGAACTCGCAGGGCAAGCGCACCGTGGAACCATTCGCGTAGCTCAGTTCGAGCACGCGCGAGCCTTGGTGCAGGGTGATCTCAGCGGGTACGTGATTTGCGTCCCGGGTAGCGCGGGCCTGCTCAACCATGAATGGAGGTCCTCCGAGGGGCACGGTGTCGGGATCGGACCGCAGGAATGCGGCTCCGGCGGGCGACTATAGCCCATCCGGGCTACTGGGCTCAACGCGCCGCGGGACGCGTTTTAGGGGGCTGTAACGACCACGCAACATTGTTGTCATAGTATGAGCTGGAAGCCCACTCTGGAGAACCGACGTGGCCGCTACCGTACTGGTGGTTGAAGATGAGCCGGCGATTCAAGAACTCATCGCCTATAACTTGAAGCAGGCAGGGCATCAGCCGATGCGTGCCGACAATGCCGAACAAGCGATGCGCCTAGTACAGGATGCGCTGCCCGATTTGGTGCTACTCGACTGGATGCTGCCTGGACTCTCAGGCATCGAGTTCGCTCGGCGCCTGCGTTCCGACCGGCGCACGCGCGGCGTCCCCATCATCATGCTCACGGCGCGGGCTGACGAGCAGGACAAGCTCACGGGCCTGGACACCGGGGCCGATGACTATATCACCAAGCCTTTTTCTCCGCGGGAGCTCAACGCGCGGGTGAAAGCGGTGCTGCGGCGCCGGGCCCCGCAAATGACCGACGACCTGGTGCAGACCGGTGCGCTAGCGCTCGATCCGGCCACTCACCGCGTCACGGCCGAGGGTGCACCCATCCACCTGGGGCCCACCGAATTCCGCCTGCTGCACTTCCTGATGACCCATCCCGAGCGCGTGCACTCGCGCACGCAATTGCTCGACCAGGTCTGGGGGGATCATGTCTTCGTGGAAGAGCGTACCGTGGACGTGCACATCCGGCGCCTGCGTAAGGCGCTGGAGGATTCCCGCACCGACCGGCTCATCCAGACCGTGCGCGGCGCCGGCTACCGGTTCTCTGCGGACTAAAGACGCCTCAGGGCACCGGCCGCGAGGCCGTTGCCCTGAGGGTTTTCTGGGATAATCGGCACTTGCCCTGCCACGGGGCACCTTGCGGACGATGATTGTGCTGAAGCTCTGGTGGGAACAACTGTTCCCGGTGGCGGTGCTCGCCGTGGCCTGTCTCATCGCCCTGCCCTTCCTCGGGGCGGTCGTCGCGTTGGGGTTGGCCTGCCTGGGCCTCCTCCTGATGTTGCTCTCGCAACTGCATAACCTGATCCAACTCGGGCGCTGGGTGCGCGAACCGCTCCCGCAATCGGTGCCGGAGAGCCGGGGCGCCTGGGATCGCGCCTTCACCGGCCTGCTCCACCTCACGCGACGTCAACTCCACGTGGAGGCGCGCCTTTCAGCCGCCCTGGAGCAATTCCAGCTCGCTGGGGCGGCCATGCCCGAGGGCGTCATCGTGCTCGACGACAAGGATCGTATCGAGTGGTGCAATCCCCGGGCGGAGAGCTATTTCGGCCTCTCCAGCACACGCGACCGGGCTCAGCACATTACCTACCTGATCCGGGCCCGAGGTTTCGTCGAATATCTCAAGGAGGGCCAGTTCGGCCAGCCGCTGGTGCTCCGGGTGACCCGCGGCGCTGCCGAGCTCAGCCTTTCCGTTCAGTTGGTTACCTACGGTGGTCGGCAGAAGCTCTTGCTCACCCGGGACGTGACCCGCTGGGAACAGTTGGAAACCGCGCGCAGGGACTTCGTGGCGAACGTCTCCCATGAATTGCGCACCCCGCTGACGGTGGTGTCGGGGTTTCTGGAGACGCTCACGGACATGCCGGCCGAGGAGCAGGAGATGCGCGCACGCGCACTCACCTTCATGTCCGAGCAGACGGCGCGCATGCTGCGCCTCATCGAAGACCTGCTCACCTTGTCCCGGCTCGAGAGTAGCAGCGACCAAGTGCGCTCCGAGTGGGTGGACATCGCCGGGATGGCGCGCGCCCTGCACGCCGACGCGCTCGCGCTCTCCGCCGGGCGGCACCGCGTGAGCGCACGGGTGGAGACGCACCTGGGACTGAAGGGCAACGCGGAGGAACTACGTAGTGCCTTCTCCAACCTGGTGACCAACGCCGTGCGTTATACCCCCGAAGGCGGCGAGGTGGAACTGCGCTGGTTTCAGCGGCAAAATCAGGTCGGCTTCTCCGTACGCGATACGGGTATCGGCATCGAGCCCCATCATATTCCCCGACTCACGGAACGCTTCTACCGGGTCGATCGTAGCCGCTCGCGCAGCACCGGCGGCACTGGGCTGGGACTCGCCATCGTCAAGCACGTGCTCTCCCGCCACGACGGCCGACTGGAGGTGCAGAGCGAACTCTCCAGGGGCAGCACCTTCACCGCGGTCTTCGCAACCGAACGCATCACCCACGCTTTCCCGGGGAGTGACGCAACGCCGGATGAATCCGACCCACACCCGCAACCCGGTTAAGGAGGCCCAGCGCGTGACGACCATCACATCCATTGAGTGCAACCGCTACCCCATCGTACTGCCGGTTACCCTCTCCGACAGCACGCATGGGGACATGACCCACTTCGAGCTGATCACGGTACGCCTGCGTGACAGCGACGGCGCCGAAGGCGTCGGCTACAGCTACACGGTGGGGGCCAACGGTCACGCGGCGCGCGCCACGGTGAACGCTGATCTCACGCCCTGCCTGCTGGGTCAACCCGCAGACCGGATCGAGGCCCTATTTAAACGCATGTGGTGGGCTGTGCATTACGGCGGGCGGGGCGGCGCAGCCTCGCTCGCCATCTCGGCGGTGGACATCGCGCTGTGGGACCTGCGCGCAAAGCGCCTGAATGAACCGCTGTGGAAGCTGCTCGGCGGCGCTGACCCGCTGGTGCCCTGCTACGCTGGCGGAATCGACTTGCAGTTCACCTTGGAGCGCCTACTCGCGCAGACCGAGGCCAACCTGGCGCGTGGCTTCCGGGCCATCAAGATGAAGGTGGGGCGCCCGCGCCTATCCGAGGACGTGGCCCGCGTCGTGGCCATGCGCCGGCTGCTGGGCGCGGATTTCCCGCTGATGGTGGATGCCAACATGCGCTGGAGCGCCGACGAGGCTATCCGCGCGGCGCGCGCCTTCCGCGAGGAGGACGTCTATTGGCTGGAGGAACCGACCATCCCGGATGACGTCGAGGGCAATGCCCGCATCCTGCGCGAAGGGGGGCTACCGCTCGCCACGGGCGAGAACCTGCACACGCTCTACGAATTCAGCCACATGATGCGCGCGGGCGCCGTCAGCTTCCCCGAACCCGACGTGACCAACTGCGGCGGAATTACGGTGTTTATGAAGATCGCCCATCTGGCCGAGGGCTTTAACCTGCCCGTGACCTCCCACGGCGCCCATGACATCACCGTGCACCTCTTGGCCGCAGTACCCAACCGCTCCTACCTGGAAGCACACGGCTTCGGACTGGAGCGCTATATCGCCCACCCGCTGGTGATCGAGGAGGGTTTCGCACGGGCCCCGGACCGCCCCGGCCACGGCATCGAATTCGACTGGGCGGCCCTGGAAAAGCTGCGGACCTGAGGGCCTTCGGAGCCCCCCCCCACGTCAAGCTGGTACTTGGGTGGGGATGGGGCGGGGATGGGGCGGGGATGGGGCGGGGGTGGGGGCGGGGGTGGGGTGGGGTGGGGTGGGGGCGAGGTAGGGGAGGGGAGGAAGTGGGCTTGCAGCGCCCCGCGGAACAGCGTGCCACAATCCGGTCTTCGATTCCCCGCGGCCCCCAGCGCCCGCGAAGCCCCTTAAACCCGCGGATGAGACCATGAGCGATCAGCACAGTTCGGCCACGCCCCAGGGCGCCCAGTACGCCACCGTCTTCCACCAGAAGCTGCTCGGTGCAAACTGCGATATCGATGTGGTCGTGGACTTGGTCAGCCTCGAGGCTGAGGCGACTATCGCCATGAAGCAGATGTTCAGCGCGCAGCCGTCCTTCACTATGACCGCTGTGCAGTTGCGGCAGCTCGAGGCGGGTCTGCGGGAGATGAAGCGTTCCAGCGCCTTACTCGACAACCGCCTGCCGGAGGCGGCGGATCACCAACTGAACATCAGCGCGGGGGCAGCCACCGCCATCATCCTGCGCCCTGAGGGCAAACCGGCACGCTTCGCGCTGTCGGTGGGCTTATTCCACCGCGAAGGCGCGCTCGCGCAGTTGCCTCTGGAGGAAATTGGGCAGGCGCTGCGGCAGATCGACGCGCTCCTGGCTGCGGCTGTCGCCAAGGTTCGTAACGGCCGCGGCAAATAGCCTACTCAGGCAACGCCGGGAGACAAGCGCCGAGTCAGGGCCGCACTCAGGCGAGGAGCGAAGTCGCTGGGCACGGGCCGGGGGTTCGGCCTCACCCGCACGTCCCAGATGGCCGCGGGGAAGTGCGGATCATCTGTAAACCGCGGAATCACGTGCCAATGCAAGTGCGCGATGCGGTTACCGAAGCTCGCCAGGTTCATTTTGTCGGGGGCGAGGAGTTCGCGCAGCGCCTCCTCTAGGGCATAGACGGCCGTCATGAGCGCATCGCGTTCGCTGCGCGCGAGCTCGGTCATCTCCGCCACATGAGCTTGCAGCACCACCCGGCAAAGCCCCGGGTGATCAGCCTCGGCTGGCCAGACCACGCGCACCCGCTCGTCCGCCCAGAGCACCTCCCCGCCGGGGGTGTCGCAAAGTGCGCAGCCCCCGCTCACAACAGAACCCGCTCGATTCCCCCTCGATTGGCCTTGTCCACGTAGTCGCGCATCCAGTTCTCCCCGAGCAGGTGACGCGCCATCTCCACCACGATGTAATCGGCCGTCGTGCCCGTGTCCTCGTCGTAGCGTGACAGCCCCTGCAGGCAGGAGGGACAGGAGGTGAGCACCTTGATCGGTCCGTCATGTCCCTGGCCGCGGATGGAAGCTACATTTTTCTGCATCTCCTCCTGCTTGCGGAAGCGCACCTGCGTGGAGATGTCCGGACGCGTGACGGCCAGGGTGCCGGACTCGCCGCAGCAGCGCTCGGCCGCCGTCACGGTTTGTCCCATGAGGGTTTTAACGACAGTGAGCGGTGCGTGGGTCTTCATGGGCGAGTGGCAGGGGTCGTGGTACATGTAGCGCACGCCTGTCAGACCCTCGAGCCGGACGTTCTTCTCCAGCAGGTACTCGTGAATGTCGAGGAGTCGGCAGCCCGGAAAGATTTTCTCAAACTGATAATCGCGCAACTGGTCATGGCAGGTGCCGCAGGAGACGATGACGGTGCGGATATCCAGGTAGTTCAGCGTGTTGGCCACTCGGTGAAACAGCACACGGTTGTCGGTGACAATCTGTTGTCCCTTCTCCCCCTCGCCGGCCGCCGTCTGGGGATACCCGCAACAGAGGTAGCCGGGGGGCAAGACGGTGATGGCACCCACGTGATAGAGCATGGCCTGGGTGGCCAGCCCCACCTGACCGAAGAGCCGCTCGGAGCCGCACCCCGGGAAATAGAACACGGCGTCGGACTCCTCGGTGACACGCGCGGCGTCACGGATAACCGGCACCACGGTGCGGTCCTCGATGTCGAGCAGCGCGCGCGAGGTCTTCTTCGGGAGGCCACCGGGCATGGGCTTGTTGATGAAGTGGATCACCTGGGCACGCAGGGGCGCGCGTCCCAGGGTGGCGGGCGGGGCCTGAGTCTGGGAGCGAGTCAGTCCGAGCCGGCGGGCGAAGCCATGGGCTAAGCGTTGCGCACGGTAGCCCCACTCGATCATCACCTTGCGCACGAGTTTGATCGTGCGCGGATCGGTGGCATTAAGGAAGAGCATGGCAGCTGCCGTGCCCGGGTTGAGACGCTTTTTGCCCATGCGCTGCAGGAGGTTGCGCATGGCGATCGAAACATCGCCGAAGTCGATATCCACGGGGCAAGGGGACAAGCACTTGTGGCACACCGTGCAGTGGTCAGCCACGTCGCCGAACTCGTCGAAGTGACGCAAGGACACCCCGCGGCGGGTTTGCTCTTCGTAGAGGAACGCCTCGATAAGCAGCCCCGTGGCTAGAATCTTGTTGCGCGGGCTGTAGAGGAGGTTCGCCCGCGGCACGTGGGTGCTGCACACGGGTTTGCACTTGCCGCAGCGCAGGCAGTCCTTGATGGAATCGGAAATCTCTCCGATGGCGCTCTGCTCGAGGATCAGGCTCTCCTGCTCGAGCAGGCTGAAGCTCGGCGTATAGGCCCGGTCCAGGTTGGCCCCCTCAAGGAGCTTGCCGGCGTTGAACCGCCCCTCGGGATCGACCTCGGCTTTATATCGCGCGAAGGCCGCGCGCTCCTCGGGCTCCAGGTAATCGAGCTTGGTAATGCCAATGCCGTGCTCACCGGAGATGACGCCGCCCAGTGCGCGGGCGGTGGCCATGATCCGGGCGACCACGCCGTTGGCCTGCTGCAGCATGTCGTAGTCGGCGGAATTCACCGGGATGTTCGTGTGCACGTTACCGTCGCCCGCATGCATGTGCAGCGCGACGAAGACGCGGCTCTTGAGGACCGTGTGGTGCAGGGCATCGATGGCGTTCGCCACGCCCGCGAAACTGCGGCCACTGAAGATCTGTTGCAGTGCCTCGCGCACCTCGGCCTTCCAGGACACCCGCAAGCTGCGCTCTTGCAGCAAGCGGAACACGGTGTCCGGCTGTGCGGGCAGCGCCAACTCCGGGGGCGCCAGGCTCACCGCGGCGTCCAAGTTCCCGGCGAGCCAAACCCAGCGCCGGCGCACGGCCCTCACCACTGCCAGGGCAGCCTCCACGCGTTCAGCGGCGAGGTCGCGGGCACTGAGTTCGCCCTCCTCCGCCGCCAGTGGCAGGTCCCCACGCAGGAACGCCTCGAGTTGCTCGAGCAGGCGAATCTTGTTACCGAGCGAGAGTTCGATGTTGATCCGCTCGATGGCTTCGGAGTAGTCGCCGAGTCGGTCGAGCGGGATCACCACGTCCTCGTTGATCTTGAAGGCGTTGGTGTGGCGGGCGATTGCCGCGGTGCGGGCGCGGTCCAGCCAGAAGCGCTTGCGCGCCTCGGCGCTGACCGCGATGAAGCCTTCGGCGCCGCGCGCGTTGGCGATCTGCACCACGCGCGAGGCGGCTTCCCCTGCGGCTGCCTCGTCGTCACTGACGACGTCCGCTAGCAGCACCATCTTCGGGCGGGCGCCACGGCGCGCCTTGGTGGCATAGCCCACGGCCTTCACGTAGCGCTCGTCCAGGTGCTCCAGGCCGGCCAGTATGGCCAGTGGGTGCGCGTCCAGGTAGTTCTTGATCTCAACGATGGAGGGTACGGCGTCGCGCACCTGCCCGAAGAACTCCAGGCACACGGTGCGGGTGTAGGCGGGCATGCGATGCAGGACGAAGACGGCCGAGGTGATCAGCCCGTCGCAGCCCTCCTTCTGGATGCCCGGCAGACCGCCGAGGACCTTGTCGGTGACGTCCTTGCCAAGCCCGATTTTGCGAAAAGCGGAGCCGGGGATTTCCAGAAGCCGCGCCGGCCCGGCCGGTGAGTCCCCGTCGTCGGATAACTCCTGCAGATGAAAGCGCGCCATCGCCACGTCGTGAATCTTGCCCAGGTTGTGGTCCAGGCGGGTGACCTCCAGCCATTTTCCCTGCGGCGTGACCATGCGCCAGGACAGGAGGTTGTCCACTGCGGTGCCCCACAGCACGGCCTTCTTGCCGCCCGCGTTCATGGCGATGTTGCCGCCGATGCAGGAGGCGTCGGCGGAGGTGGGGTCCACCGCAAAAACCAAGCCTCCCGCCTCGGCCGCGTCCATCACGCGGCGCGTGACCACGCCGGCACCCGCTCGGATGACTGCGGCCTCCCGCTCACACCCGGGCAGGCGGATGCGCTCCACCGGGGAGAGCGCGTCGAGTTTCTCCGTGTTCACCACGGCCGAAGTGCGCGTGAGCGGGATGGCACCCCCCGTGTAGCCGGTGCCGCCGCCGCGCGGGATGATGGTCAGTCCGAGCCCGATGAGGGCGCGCACCAGCGGCAGGACCTCCTCCTCCCGGTCGGGGTTCACCACCACGAAGGGGTACTCCACGCGCCAGTCGGTGGCGTCCGTGACGTGGCTCACGCGGGCGAAGCCGTCGAAGCACACGGAGTCGGCGCGGCAGATCCGGGCGAGCGCGCGGGTGACCTGCCGACGCATGCGTGCGGTCTCGTCGAACTCGCGCGAGAATCGGACCACCGCAGCCCGAGCCGCCGCCAGCAGCGCACCCACGCGCTCGTCGCCGTCCTCGCGCCGCAACTCGATCTCGCCTAGGCGGTGGTCCATCGCTTGCACCAGGGCGCGCAGGCGTCCGCGGTTGGCGAGCAAGTCATCCTGCAGGTAGGGATTGCGGGCCACTGCCCAGATATCCCCGAGGACCTCGAAGAGCATTCGGGCCGAGCGCCCCGTGCGGCGCTGGGAGCGCAGGGTATCCAGGAGACCCCAGGTCTGCTGCCCGAGGAGGCCGATGACGATCTCCCGGTCCGAGAACGAGGTGTAGTTGTAGGGGATTTCCCGGCGGCGCAGGCCGGACAGGTCAGGCGGCGTCATGTCCATCGAAGCATCTTACACTACTGCATTGCAGCATCGCCCCGAGAAGGAGCCTGGGGCCGAGGCCGTAAGGTGCCAAGAGGCCGCGCGCGGGCCTGTCGGGATTCAACCCGTCTGCCGATCGGCGGTTCCTTGGGGCGGCGGCACCACGGTGGACCGAATGACTGCGGCGTCTCCCCTGTGGCTTCCCGGACCCGCAAATCGGTCGCTACGCGGTCAGCTCAGGGCGATGGACTCAGCCCTTGCCGCGCGCGTGAGCCCCTGGATTCGGACCACGTGCGCACGGACCCACGGACCCGCTGGGCTGGACCTGCGCCACCTCCGCGTCGGAGGCCACGCTTGCACGGGAACTTGCCGTGCAGGGTCGTGCATTTGGCGATTGCTGTTTTCACGACAATTCGCGGCAATGCAACCGTGCATCCCTTCCACGACATCGCATGCGCCGTCCCGGCCTCGGGGCCCGTGCCAGGCGTGCAGGACGACACGCTCAGGCTTCCGGGTGCGCCCCGTCGACCCGCTCCACCACCACGGCGGTTCCGTAGCACAGGACCTCGGTCAGTCCCGCCATCAACTCGGTCGCGTCGTAGCGTACGCAGATCAGGGCATTGGCCCCCTGGGCGGTTGCGTGCCGGCACATGAGTTCGTAGGCCTCCTGGCGCGCCTGCTCGCACAGGTGACCATAGATGCTGATGTTGCCGCCGAACAGGCTTTGCAGCCCCCCAAAGAAATTGCCCACGATGGAGCGTGAGCGCACGGTCAGGCCACGCACAAGGCCGAGGTTGCGGGTGATGCGGTAACCGGGCAGCCCCTGAGCGCCCGTGATCATGCCAGCCTGCATGGTGGTTCCTCCGAGGAAGGTGCCGCGGGTGAGCGGCGGCTCGCGAATTTGGACAGCTTACTCGGCGGGGCATGTACTGTACCCGGGCCCAGCAAAACGCTCAGGGCCGGTCGGCCATCTTGCAGGTGTGCGGGAGGACCGAATCCTCGGTCTCGATACGCCCCTCGCTGCGCCAGCCAAAGCCCGTGTTCTCCACGTCGTGCGCCACGCCGGGACCGCCTGCCTTCATGAAGAGGTAGGCGAACTGAGGCTGCATGAGTTGGTGATCCTCCGCGCGCATCCAAAGAGGGCCGGCGCCCGAGTCGTAGCGCATGTTCTCCAGGGCCCGGGCCACGGCCACAGGGTCCAGGCTCTTGGCGGTGTCCACCGCCTTCGCCCACATCTCCACGGCGTTTTTCTGGGGGAGCATGTTCCACTCTTCCTTGAATTGCCGCACGTAGCCCAGGTAGTACTGCTCCAGGCGCCGGTCGGCAAGATTTGGATGCCAGGGACTGACGTTGATCAGTCGGCCCACGCCCGCCTCACCGATGGCGGTGGGCGAACCCGTGAAGTGGGCATTGAGCGTGTAGTAGCGTGCGGGCAAACCCGAGTCGTGGCTGGCCCGCATGAGCAACGCCAGGTCCGGCCCCCAATTGCTGGTGAGCACGGCGTCGGCGCCCGAGGCACGGATCTTTGCGATGTGCGGGGCAAAGTCCTTGGTTTTCTGCAACGCGATGAGATCATCGCCGACGATTTGTATGTCCGGGCGGCGCTGGGCAAGCAGTTCGCGCGCGAGTTTGCGCACGGCCTGCCCGTAGGCATAGTCCTGGTTGAGCAGAAACACCTTGCTGATGTTCTTCTGGGCGGCGACCTGCCGCACCAGCGCAACGACCTTCATGTCGGCGTGGGCATCAAAGCGGAAATGCCAGAAGTTGCAACGCTCGTTGGTGAGTTCCGGCGTGAGCCCGCCATAGTTCAGGAAGAGCACGGGCTTGTCCGGGTGGCGGCTGTTGTGCCGGGCGATGCCGTCACTTAGCGCGATGGCCACGTGCGATCCGGTGGTCCCAAAGACGAAGCGCAGGTCCTGGTCCGCCGCCGCCTTCAGCGCGATCAGCGCCTCCTGCGGGCTGCTTTTCGTATCGAAGGTTACGACCTCGATGTGTCGCCCCCAGGACCCCACCCCGGGCGTTGACTTGGTCCACCGCGTAGCGGACGTGGTTGGCCCACCACTTTCCGACCAGGGCCGAGGGGGTGCTGAGCGTCTCCAGGACGGCGATGCGCACGGGTTCGGCGGCGAGGGTCGTCTGCAGATGCAGGCCGAGCAGCAGCGCAAGGGCGACGATGAAGCGGGACGGCGTGAGCATGTGGCCTCGGGCTTGTCTGGGACGGGCGGAGGATAGAATCTACGCTTTTTCCGGGAGGAGGAATATCGGGCAGCGCAGCATCGACCCCGGTGGGCGGGAGGGCTTTAGCCGGCGAGGCGCAGGTAGAGCAGGGGCAGTTTTTCGGGCAGGCGGGCCAGGCGATCAAGCACTGTGTAGTGGCCCTTACCGAAGACCCGGGAGACGTAATCGTCCGCCTGGGGGTCGAGGCTCATGCAGTGCACCTGGATGCCTCGCCGGCGCAGTTCCATCACCGCGTGACGAGCATCCGCCGTGAGGTAGCGCGGGTCATGGGCATCGATATCTGAGGGTGCGCCGTCGGTGATGAGCAGGATGAGCCGCCCGTGCGTCTGTCGCAGGCGCAGCAGGGCACCCGCGTGGCGCAGGGCACAGCCCATGCGCGTGGAGAAATCCCCCTGCAGCCCCGAGAGACGGCCGCGCGCCAGATCGCCGTAGGCATGACCGAAGTCCTTCACCCGGAAATAGTCCACCTGGCGCCGGGTATTGGACCAGAACCCGTGGATGGCGAAGGCATCGCCCATCCGCATCATGGCCTCGGCGAGCAGTGCCGTGGCCTCGCGCGCCAGTCCCAGGATGGTGGTCCCGGTACCCGGTACCGGGTCGTTGGTGGAACGTGAGAGATCGAGCAGCACCAGGACGGAGAGATCCCGTCGATCGCGGGCCAGGAGCTTATGCACCCGCGGGTCAGGCGCGAGCCCCAGGCGCAGGTCCACCGCCGCGTTGATGCAGGCATCGAGGTCCAGCGTGTCACCGTCGAGGCGCCGGCGCAGCCGCACCAGGCGCTCCACGCGCACGCGGCGCACCTGCGCCTCGATGCGCTGGAGCAGATGGTGATTGCGCTCGAGTATCGCCTCCACCGCCCGGGGGTCACCGGCACTCGCCTGCTGGTCGTAGAGCGTGCACCAGTCCGGGCGCAACTGGCCGATGAGGTAATCCCATTCCGGATACAGGCGCGGCCCGCTGGCCGCCTCGGGCTCGCCCTGTGCACCCGGCGCCACCTCCTCGGGCCGCGCGGCCGCCTGGCTCTGCTCGTCGGACTGAGCGCTATGCTCCTCCGGCGGGCGCGCCCCCTCCGGCATGGCCTCGGCGTCCTCCGTGGGCGGCTCCTGGTTCTCTGGCAGGTGCCACAGGCCCGTGTTGTCGTCTCGGTAGGCCGGCTCCACCACGTGGGTGCGGAAATTGAACTGCACGCGCATCTGGCCCAGGTCGTTGCCCAGGGCGCCGCCGATGCGTCGGCTGATCCCGGGGTCCGACCACTGCTCGCGCGCCGCCAAGAAAAGTTCCCGACCCTTGTTGACCCAGGCGTCGTCGTCCACGTAGGCGGTGTCAACCAAGGCGCGCGCGAGGCGTGCCATGAGTCCGGTGGCGGTCTGCGCGCCGCCGGGGCGTGCGTCGTGGAAGCCGCGCCACAGGCGCCCCAGGCCCGGGAAGCGCGCCAGGGCGAGTTGCTCCACGCGCGCGTCCTCCACCAGCGAGACCAGGGCGACCTGGATCGGCTTGAGTGTGCCCACCTCGAAGCGTGGACCACCAAATTCGGCGTGCGCCGAGGCATGGGCCGCAACCGCCCGGTAGAGCGCCGCCCCCTGCCCGGGAGGCACGCCGCGCCAAGTCGCTGGCAGGCGCAACGCGGTCTCATCGAAGCTGGCCCGGCGCACGGCCGGGCCACCGGGCAGAGCAACGAGCGGTTTCAGTTCCACCGGCCGCCCCCACAGCGCGCGCAGGAATAGCCGCAAGCTGCGCTCGCAGTCGGCTAGCCGCGCCTGCGGACCCGCCGCATCCAAGGCTTGAGCGAGGACCGAGGACATGCCTCCTCCCGGCCTAAAAACAGGCCGCCACGCAGGCGCCAAGAGCCTCGCGCATGTCCGGGTCGTCCGTCAGCGGCTTGATCAGCGTGATCTGACAGGCAGCCTGCGCATCGATGCCCTGGGCGACCAGTGAAGCGGCGTGGATGAGCATGCGCGTGGAGATGCCCTCATCGAGCCCGTGGCCCTTGAGGTTGCGCGAGCGCGCGGCCACCTGGACCAGCCGAGCCGCCATGTCTGCCGGCACACCGGACTCGTGGCAGACGATCTCCGCCTCCACGCCGGCGTCCGGGTAGTCGAAGTCCAAGGCGCCGAAGCGCTGCCGGGTGGACTGTTTCAGGTCTTTGTTGAGACTCTGGTAGCCCGGGTTGTAGGAGATCACCAGTTGGAAATCCGGATGCGCCTGCACCAGTTCGTTGCGCCGCTCCAGCGGCAGCACCCGGCGTGCATCGGTGAGCGGGTGAATCACCACCGTGGTGTCCTGGCGGGCTTCCACCACCTCGTCGAGGTAACAGATGGCTCCGTAGCGTACGGCCAGGGTCAGCGGACCGTCCTGCCAGTGGGTGCCGCCGCCATCGAGAAGAAAACGCCCGACCAAGTCGGAGGCCGCCATGTCCTCGTTGCAGGCCAGCGTCACGAGCGGCTTGCCCAACCGCCAGGCCATGTGCTCCACGAAGCGTGTCTTGCCGCAGCCCGTGGGCCCCTTGAGCATCATGGGCATGCGCACGGCGTAGGCGGCTTCAAAGAGCCGGATCTCATCTGCGACCGGCCGGTAATAGGGCTCCTCGGCGATGCGGTACTGCGCTGTCAGGTCAGTCATCTTTTCGCTCTGAAACTCATCCATAGCAATTGGAAACACCCGGCGCACGGCTCCGCGCGACCGCCACGAGGGCAAGCAGCGCACGCCGCAGCGCGACGGCATCTTCTCCCAGCACCCGAGCCCACAGACCACAGTTCCCGGGCAGGGTCCCAGCACCGGCATAGACGCCGGGCAGATCGTCGATCCGGGCGCGCATCGCCTCGAGCAGCCCGCCAGCCCGTGCCTGCCCAGCCCCATCAGGCTGCGCATGCCCAGCAAAGTAAATGCTACCCTGCGCCCGGTACTTGCCCGTGACTCCGGGTAGCGCCCCCAGCGCGTCACGGCCCCCCATGCGCAGGGCATCGCGAGCCAGCAGGCGCCCGCGCTCGTCGCACAGGTCCACGCGGCTGTCCAGCAGGTCCCAGGCGACACCGAGCCCGTTCGGGTCGTGGGACAGCACGCTGTCCGTGGCGATGACCCGCGCACCCGGGCTGAGCCGCAGGCGCAACCGATTCACCAGTCGCGCGCCGGGGAAAAGGATTACCGCCTGCGGCAGGTACTCCACCCAGGCACCCTCGCGCGCCTCGATCTCCACCTCTTGCCGCGCCGAAGCCTCACCGCGGGCGCTGTGCACCAAGGTTGCCGCCGCCGTGGCCACGTGCGCCAGGCTCTGCGGGCCCGCCTCGATGCGCAGGCGCAGGTCGTCGCCCTCGAAGAGCCCGCCCGAACAGCATTGCAGATACACGGCAGCCATTTGGACGGGAAGTCCGTCGAGGCGCAATTGCCGCCCCAGGTGCAAAGGATAGCCTACCCGCTGGCGCCCCACGTGAGTCCGGCCGCGGAGGTCCCGGCGGAACTCCACCTCGGCCTGCCAACACGGCTCGCTCGGTATCACCGGGCAAACAGCACATCGTGCACGATGGCATCGACCACCGCGTCCACCCCTTGGCCCAGGGCACAGTTGGTGAGCAAAACCGGGCGGCCACCGCGCACCTCGTTGGCCTCGCGCAGCATGCGCGGCAGGTCCACTTGCACGTAGGGGGCGAGATCGGTTTTGTTCACCACGAGGAGATCCGCCTGCATCACCCCCAGACCGCGCTTGCGCGGGATGTCGTCGCCGCCCGCCACGTCAATGACGAACAGCCAATAGTCCACCAATTCGAAGGAGAAGCTCGATGCCAGATTGTCACCACCGGACTCGATAAGGATCAATTCCAGGTCCTCGTAGGCCGCCTCGAGCTCGCGCGCGGCCTGCAAGTTCATGGACGGATCCTCGCGGATGGCCGTGTGGGGACAGGCGCCCGTCTCCACCGCCAGGACGCGTGCCGGGTCGATGAGACCGCTGCGGCGCACGCGCTCGGCATCCTCGCGTGTGGCCAAGTCGTTGGTGATGACCCCTAGGTCAACGCCGCGCGCGAGCAGTCGCGGGATGAGTTGCTCGAGCAGCCGGGTCTTGCCGGAGCCTACGGGCCCGCCAATCCCCACACGAGCGGGGCCGGGGCGCAAAGCCGAGGCGCGCGCGCTCATCGCAGCAAGTAGCGCCGCGACAGCGCCACCTCCCGGGCGGGTTCGCAGGTGGCCAGTTCGCCATCCACAGTCACCGCAAAGGTCTGCGGATCGACGCGGATCTCCGGACAGGCGCTGTTGTGCAGCATATGCGATTTGTTCAGGCGGCGGGTCCCGCGGGCAGCCACCAGCGGCTTCGCGAGCCCAAGTTTCTCGCCGGTGCGCGCGTCCAGCGCCATCTGGTTCACGAAGTTCACCGACAGGCGCGCAGGCGCCCGACCGAAGGCGCCCCACTGGGGCCGCATGGAAACGGGCTCGCAGGTCATCAGGGAGGCGGCGGAGTCGCCCATGGCCCCCCAGACGATGAACCCACCCTTGACCACGAGTTCGGGCTTCACGCCGAAGAACCCCGGGCGCCACAGCACCACGTCAGCCAGCTTTCCGGGCTCCAGCGAACCCACGTGGGCATGGATACCAAAGGTACGTGCGGCGTTGATCGTGTACTTGGCGATGTAGCGTTTGATACGCTCGTTGTCGCCCAGGGCCGTGCGCTCCTTGGCCAGTCGGCCGCGCTGCTGCTTCATCTTGCTGGCCAGTTGCCAGGTGCGCGAGATGACCTCGTTGATGCGGCCCATGCCCTGGCTATCCGAGCCCAACATGGAGATGGCGCCCAAGTCGTGCAGCACGTCCTCGGCAGCAATGGTGGCCGCCCGGATCCGCGACTCGGCGAAGGCCACGTCTTCAGGTACCGCCGGGTTGAGGTGGTGGCACACCATGATCATGTCCAGGTGTTCGTCGAAGGTGTTGATGGTGTACGGGTTGGTGGGGTTGGTGGAGGACGGGAGGCAGTTCATCTGCCCGGCCACGGCGATGATGTCCGGAGCGTGGCCGCCGCCCGCGCCCTCTGCGTGGTACATGTGAATCGTGCGACCGTTGATGGCCGCGAGCGTGTCCTCCAGAAAACCCGATTCGTTCAGCGTGTCCGTGTGCAGTTGCACCTGGAAGTCGAGGTCATCGGCGAGCGCGAGGCAGGTCTCGATGACCGCGGGCATGGACCCCCAGTCCTCGTGGATCTTCAATCCCAGGCAGCCGCCCGCCAGTTGGTCGACCAGCGAGCGCGCACGCGACGAGTTGCCGCGCCCGAGGAAGCCGAAGTTGATCGGCCACTGCTCGGAGGCCTCCAGCATACGCCCCACGTTCCAGGCCCCGCCGCAGTCGATCCCCACGGTGATGGGACCCAAGGAGCCGCCGATCAGCGTCGTCAGCCCGCAGGACAGCGCATGCTCGCAGAGTTGGGCGCTATCGAAGTGCACGTGCACGTCGATGCCGCCCGGGGTGGCGATGAGGCCCTCGGCGTCGCGCACGGTCGTCGCGGCCCCGCAGATCAGCTTAGGGTGAACGCCGTCCATGACCGCCGGGTTGCCCGCCTTGCCGATGGCGACGATACGCCCGTCCTTGATGCCGATATCGCCCTTCACGATACCCACCACGGGGTCGATGACGAGCGCGTTGCAGATCAACATGTCCAGGGCTCCCTGGGCCGAGTCGTAACCCGCGGCGAGCCCCATACCGTCGCGCAGCGTCTTACCCCCGCCGTGCAGGCACTCGTCGCCCGGATAGGCATGGTCGTGCTCCACCTCGGCCAAGAGCGCCGTATCGCCCAGGCGCACGGCATCGCCCCGGGTGGGGCCGTGCATGGCCGCATAGGCCTGGCGTGTCATCGTGGCCATGTCATGCCCCCTTGAAACCGCGAGCCCGGGCGCGCTCGAGGGCTTCCTCGCGTCGGGACGCGTTGCGCGTACTGCCCTCGGTAAGCCCGTTGAGCCCAAGGATCTCGCCGGTGCCGCCAAAGGCCACCAGCGCCACCTCCCGGGCCTCTCCGGGCTCGAAGCGCACGGCCGTGCCGGCCGGAATGTCCAGGTGCATGCCAAAGGCACTGGCCCGGTCAAACTCCAGCGCCCGGTTGACTTCGAAGAAGTGGAAATGGCTACCCACCTGGATCGGGCGGTCGCCCTGGTTCACCGCTCGTACGCTCGCCTTGCGTCGACCCACATTGAGCTCGATGTCGCCCGCGCCGGCGATGATTTCACCCGGGATCACCGCCGTCGGATCGGCCGGAAGGCGCCCCGGTCGGATGGGCTCGTGCACCGTCACTAGCTTGGTGCCGTCGGGGAAACTGCCCTCCACCTGCAGCACGGGCAGCAACTCCGCCACGCCGGGAATGACATCGTCGGTGGTGAGCACGGTGGAGCCGAAGCCGATCAGGTCCGCCACGCTGCGACCCTCGCGGGCCCCTTCGAGGATCTCGTCGGCGATGAGCGCAGCCGCCTCCGGGTAGTTGAGTCGCAGCCCTTTGGCGCGATGCTTGCGCGCGAGTTCGGCGGCGCTGTAGAGCGTCAGCCGCTCCATTTCGGTGGGGGTGAGCAACACGCTTAAACTCCTCCTCGGGTCCGGGCGCGCGCGCCGGATCAGTTGGCAAAGAGCCGCGTCGCCTGCGTCTCATGACGCAGCGCGGCGATCTCCGTGGCCGGCACCGCGCCGGCCATCTCCTCAAGGGGCGGGGGCGCCTGCGCGAGCAGTTCCAGCAACACCGGACGCACCGCCAACATCACCTCCTGCGCCTGCACGTGACCGATACGCCCCAACCGCAGGGCCGCCCCGACCTGGCCCGTGACCAGCCCATGCGCGGAGAGTGCGCGGGCGCTATTCTCGGAGAGCCCGCGCGCGCGCCAGAGCAGCCCCTGGACCACGGGCAGATGCCCACAGGCGAGGCCTGCGGCACAGGCCCGCGTATAGTCGACCGCACCGGCGGTGCCCAGCCGGCCATGGACCTGGAGCAGGGCGGCGCCCGCCCGCCGGGAGCCTTCGCGCCATTCGCGCGGCAAGGTGAGCGCCTCCACGTGCCAGTCGACGACAAAGAGTTCGCCCGGTTCCGGGGCGGCCCGCCACGCCGCCACCAGGGCGCAGGCCTCGCCCGGGGCCCAGCGCAGGCGCAATTGCGCGGCGACGAAGGCGGCCAGTTCGCCCGGCCCCAGCGCGGCGTCGGCACAGAGCGCCTCCAGCCCCCAGGACAGCGACACGCCGCCCCCCGGAAAAAAGCTATCGCCGAACTGCAGGGCTGAGAGCAGCCCCGCGAGTTCCTGCGTCATGACGCGCCCTCTAGCGGTGCGTCGCTTCAGTGCCGTTGGGAATCCCCTCGATGGGACACTCGGGGGTACCGACCGTGGGCCGCGTGAGCGCCTCCACCATCTCCCGGGTGGCGTCCGGATCGGTGATCCACTTCTTGTAGAAGTCGAAGGGGCAGGCAGCGACGCCCTTGTCGCCCTCGCGCGAGTTGATCAGGCCGGTGTAACCGCGATGGAGCAGCTTGAACAGATGGTTCTCCGACTGCATGTTGCGCCGGGCGTCGCGGATGAGCGAGGTCGACAGCGCGGCGTACTGCACCCCGTAGTCCTCCTCGCCGCACTCGCCCAGCGTGCGCCCGTCGAAGCCGATGATGGCGGAGTGGCCGAAATAGGAGTACACCCCGTCGAAACCGGCGGCATTGGCAACCGCCACATAGGTGTTGTTGGCCCAGGCCATGGCCTTTGCCATGATGATCTGCTGTTCCTTGGCCGGGTACATATAGCCTTGACAGCGTACGATCAGTTCCGCCCCGCGCATGGCGCAGTCGCGCCAGATCTCCGGATAGTTGCCGTCGTCGCAGATGATCAAACTGATCTTCAGGCCCTTGGGGCCGTCGGAGACGTAGGTGCAGTTGCCCGGGTACCAGCCCTCGATGGGCACCCAGGGCATGATCTTCCGGTACTTCTGGACGATCTCGCCCTGGTCGTTCATCAGGATCAGGGTGTTGTAGGGCGCCTTGTTGGGATGCTCCTCGTGGCGCTCACCGGTGAGCGAGAAGACGCCCCACACTTTCGCCTTGCGGCAAGCGGCGGCGAAGATCTCCGTCTCCTCTCCCGGGACGGCGGCTGCCGTGTCGTACATCTCCTTGGCGTCATACATGATGCCGTGCGTGCTGTACTCGGGGAAGATCACCAAGTCCATCCCGGGGAGCCCGGACTTCATGCCGACGATCATGTCGGCGATCTTGCGAGCGTTGTCCAAGACCTCCGCCTTCGTGTGCAGGCGCGGCATCTTATAGTTGACGACGGCTACGCCGACGGTGTCTTTGCTACTCGAGATGTCACCGTGCATCATTTGCTCTCTCCTTGGTTGGTAGGGTGTTCCAGTTCAACTTCGATCGGGGCGATTGGTCCGCCCGCTCACACCGTGAGATAGGCGTGTATGCGCGCGGTATCCACCCCGGCCCGGGTGTCCTCGTGGACGAACCCGCCTTTTTCCATAACCAGCAGGCGATCCGCCACCTCGAGGGCGAAGGAAAGGACCTGCTCGCTTAGCACGATCGCGAACCCTCGCTCCTGCTTCAAGCGACGCAGGGTCTGCGCAATCTCCTTGATGATGGAAGGCTGGATGCCTTCCGTGGGCTCGTCGAGTATCAGCACCTTGGGGTTGCTCACCAGCGCGCGCGCGATGGCAAGCTGCTGCTGCTGTCCACCCGAGAGATTGCCGCCCCGGCGCAGCCGCATCTCACCCAGCACCGGGAACGTCTCGTAGATGTAGGCCGGTGGCGCATCCTGCGGTGCGTTCTCCATGCCTGCCAGGATATTTTCCTCTACCGTGAGGTGGGGGAAGATCATGCGGCCCTGGGGTACGAACCCGAGGCCCGCGGCCACCCGCTCGTAGCTGCGCAGACCACCGATTTCGCGCCCGTCGAGCTTGAGTGACCCTTGGCGCATGGGAAGCATCCCGATGAGGGCCTTGAGCAAGGTGGTTTTCCCCATGCCGTTGCGGCCGAGGATCGCCACCGCCTCGTTGTCGGCCACATGGAAGTCCACGTCGCGGACCACATGGCTATCGCCATAGTAGATGTTGATGCCCGTCGCGCTCAGCATGGCCTCAGTGCCCCAGGTAGACGTCGATGACCCGCGGGTCGTTCTGGACTTGTTCCATGCTCCCCTCGGCGAGCTTTTTGCCCTGGTGCAACACCGTGACCTTGTGGGCAATGCTGCGCACGAACCCCATGTCGTGCTCGATGACGACCGTCGAGCGGCCGCGCGAGATGCGCCCGAGGAGTTCCGCCGTCAGTTCGCGCTCGCGCTGGCTCATTCCGGCCACCGGCTCGTCGAGGAGGAGCAGCTCAGGGTCCTGCATGAGCAGCATCCCGATCTCTAGCCACTGCTTCTGCCCGTGGGAGAGGAAGCCCGCCTTCACCGGCAGGGACTCCCGCAGGTAGACCGCATCGGACACGCTTTGCAGTTTCTCACGCAGGTCGCGGTCACGGCGGAAAAAGAGCGAGCCCAGCACGTTGCGCTGCTTGGGATAGGAGATCTCTAGGTTGTCCTCCACGGACAGGTCCTCGTAGACCGACGGCGTCTGGAATTTCCGCCCTACGCCCGCCCGAGTGATCTGGTATTCGATCATGCCGGTGAGGTCCAGGTCCTTGAAGCGGATGCTCCCCGACGAGGGCTTCGTCTTGCCGCAGATCATGTCGAGGAGCGTCGTCTTGCCCGCGCCGTTGGGACCGATCACCACGTGCAGTTCGTCCTTTTCCACGTAGAAGTTCAGGCCGTCCACGGCCTTGAAGCCATCGAAGGAGACGGTGAGGTCCTCGACCGCGAGAATCACGTCGCTCATGACGGTGTCCGCCCTGCCGCGCCGCGCAACCGCTCGAGCAAACCGGCGAGTCCGGTGGGGAGGAACATCACCACGATGATGAAGAGCGCCCCGATGAAGTAGAGCCAGAAGTCCACGAAGTTCTCCGAGAAAAATATCTTGGCGAACCCCACGAGCAGCGTTCCGTAAACGGCCCCCACCGGCGAGAGCCGTCCGCCCACTGCGGCACAGATGACCATCTCGATGGAGGGCACGATCCCCACCAGCGAGGGCGAGGCCAGCCCCACTTGTAAGGTGAACATCGCCCCGCCGATGCCGGAGAAGACGGCGGCGCAGGCGAAGATGAACGCCTTGAACAGCGCAGGGTCGTAGCCGGAGAAGCGGACCCGGTCCTCGCGGTCGCGAATGGCCACGAGGATACGGCCCAGGCGGCTGCGGACGATGAAGCGCGCGACCAGGACGCAACCGATCAGCAGCGCCACGGTGACAAAGTAGAGGACGTACTTGGCCCTGGGCGCGTCCAAGTCGAACCCGACGAAGGTCTTGAAGTCGGTGATGCCGTTGATCCCACCCGTATAGCCCTGCTGCCCGATGATCATGATCGACAGGATGGAGGCGAAGGCTAGCGTGATGATGGAGAAGTAGACCCCGCCCACGCGCTTGCGAAAGTTGGCGTAGGCCAGCGGAAAGGCCACCAGAGCGGGCAATATCAAAACGGCGGCAAGGGTGAACCACACCGAGTGGAAGGGCTCCCACCACCAGGGCAGCTTCTCGAGGCTGTTCCATACCATGAAGTCGGGCAGCTTCGATCCGTAGAAAGCCGACAGCGCCGTACCCGAAGAGGAATCGGCCGCACCCGCGCCCTCGAGCTTCAGGAACATCGCCATGCAGTAGCTCCCCAAGCCAAAGAAGATGCCCTGGCCCAAGCTCAAGATGCCGCCGTACCCCCAGCAGAGCACGATGCCCACGGCGCAGAAGGCCAGGCTCAAGTACTTGGCCACCAGGCCTAGCCGGAAGATGTCCAACGCGAGCGGGAAGACCAGGACCAGCAAGAGCGCCAGAAGCGGCACCGCGAGGCGGACAAGCAGGTCGGGGGATTGCGCGGGCGCCGGCGCGCCCAGAGTGGTATCGCTCATCAACGCCTCACCTTGGCGGCGAACAGGCCGTTGGGCCGAAAGTACAAGGCCACGATGACCAGCAGCAGGATGGCCGCCTTGGCCATGGACCCGCTGAGGAAATATTCCATCGTGGATTGCATCTGGCCGATGATGAACGCCGAAGAAAACGTGCCCACCAAGCTCTCCACGCCCCCGAAAACCACCACGATGAACGTGTCGACCACGTACTGCTGTCCCGTTACCGGTCCGGTAGAGGCGAGCATGGTGAAGGAACTCCCGGCGATACCCGCCAGGCCGCAACCGAGCGCGAAGGTGAAGGCATCCACGCGCTCGGTGTTGATCCCCGCGGCCCCGCTCATGGCGCGGTTCTGCATCACCGCCCGGATCCGCAGACCCCTAAAGTGGATCCGTATTTCAGGACAGCGGTTTAAGCTGTGTGCTGATCATGAGAGCGAGAAGAAATGACTGAAGCGAAGAAGCGCAAGGTACATACGCCAGAGTTCAAGGCCAAGGTTGGTCTTGAGGCGTTGCGAGGG
>JANXRW010000038.1 GCA_025356655.1 Betaproteobacteria bacterium
CGAACGGGATCGAATGGGGCCTCACAGTGGCCGTGGCCGCAATGACCGCGAGCACCCGCGCCACAATGCCAGTCCCAAGCGCATCGGGGTCTACCTGGCATAGGACGCCCACGAACTGCTGCAGACTCTGAGCGGAGGCCCCAAACCCCTTTCAGCGCCAGCCCCCCGACCACCTAAGCGTCACATTGAGAATTGCTGGAACCGGGGGTGGATGAGGTGATGCAGCAACATGCCAGTAGTAGGAGCGACTTCCGGCGCGGCAAGCCCTTGGGCGCACGCGAGCACCGGGTGCACGGGTGCCGCGCCATCGTGGCCGTGGCCGCGCGTTGCGAGCCCATGCCGCTGAGGCCCGAGGCCACGCGGGCGCACAGACCAAGGCCACGTGGCATCTGGTCCTGGGGGTCATCGCCACCGCCAGGCTGAGATCACTATCAGGACGCATCGAACCGCGGGCCGCCAAGCGCCGGCCCAAACCCTATCCACGGCTCATGGAGCCGCGGCCGGTGGCCCGTGTGCGCCTGTCGGTCGCCTACCGGTTCGCTTAAGTCAGTGCCATTGGGCCATCAGGGTACGCAATTCAACATCGCATTCCGCCATGCGACGCTCAAGGTCGTCGTACGTCGCCGGAGCCTGCCCGAGAACAAACAGATGCTGATGGCGCCGGTTGCCAGTCAGGGCACGGACGATGTCGTCCGTGCCCGCCTTGACACGACCCTGGCAATGGCGGGGCGGGCGGTTCGGGTCGCGTTCACCAGCCACGATGTCGCGAATGATCGCCTTCCCCGGTGCCGCCCATCACATCGCTGAGCACCTCGGTCCGTTGGATGTTCATCTGCACCAGCGCCTTCTGCATCCGTTGCTCCCAACGGGTCTGCTCGGCAATTAGCACCTCGCGTTGGATTGGGATGCTCAGAAGGGGACGTCCACCCCGGCCTCCACGCTCGCAACGGCTTTGCGCGTTCGCCTGGGCGTCGCAGGCTCGGCGGGGGATTCGACCCCGCCTTCCTGTTCTGGGGCTGCCTCTGCGGCGGCCGCGGGGAATTCCGCGCGGCGCGCGGTTCCGAGGAATTTCACTTCGCCGGCCCGGATCTCCGTGCTGAAGCGCTCAATTTCGTCGCGATCGGTCCAGCGCCGCGTGTGCAGGGAGCCCTCGGCAAAGATCTGCGCACCAACGACTAGGCAGGCGGCGCAGGCCTCCGCCGCACGCCCGAACACCACTACGCGATGCCACTCGGTCGCTTCCTTCAATTCACCGCTCTCCCGGTCCTTCCAGCGCTCGGTAGTCGCCACCGAAAGCGTTGTCACGGGGTCTCCCTGGTTGGTGTGACGCAGTTCGGGATCCCGGCCTAGGTTGCCGATGAGCTGCACGCGGTTCAAAGATGCCATCTGGATGCTCCTCAGGTTGTAGAGGACCGCCGCCCGCCGCGCGGTCTTGCTTGAGCTGAACCCGGCGGCGGGCCGGGGCGACGGGTGCGACGCACCCGGGGGGCCGCCCGCGAAAGGCGGGCGGCGGTACCTCTAGGACGAAGTCCGCTGTAAGACCTGGACTTCCCAGATGCGCTTATTCACTTCGCGCAGGCTGCGGCTACCATCAGGACGCGTCTCGGAGATGCGCACCCGCTGGGTCCCCACCAGCTTCAACTCCACTTCATCGCCCAGGCGGACCTGGGCGCGCTGCAACTTCAAGCGCAGGTCGTTCCCCCAAATACGCCGGGATGCACCCCTGGGGGGAACCGCTAGATCCACGCAGTAGCAACCCGCGATGGGCGTGCCGCGGATGAGCCGCGCCGCCTCCCCATGCTCGAGCAACACGCCGCGATGCACCTCCTGCGGCTGCTCCGGCGGCGCTTCTACCTGCACCGCAGCGGCAGGCATCTCCTCGCCCGGGCCCACAAGCTGGGCGCACTCCCGAAGGGTGCGTTCCAAGATCTGCGCCTCGTCCAGGCCGGGTCCGTAGTCCAGGTCGAGGGGCTCGAGCGGTCGCTCTGACCCCAGTCGGCGGGCCAGTCGCTCGTCGCTTATCTCGAGCAGGCGACGCGCGGTGCGATGCTCGAAGCTCACCGTGCAGCGAACCCCAGGAGCGATTGCAAGTACCACGGGCGCTCGCGCGGTCTCCTCCAGGACCGCTTCGGGTTGCGCCCTACCCTCCGCCTCGCGGCGGAGCAAACTGACGAAAGGGAAAGCCAGTCGCATCCGGCGCAGGCCGAGCGCGAAGGCTGCGGCGTGAATGGAATGGCCTTCCTTAGGACCATGGCCGCCACTAGCGGGCGCGGCGGCGCAGGCGAGTAAGCAGCCAACTGCGGCTGCGGCTTTGATGAGGGACATGAGACATCCTCCAATGAAAAAGCCGGAGCGCGCCCCTACCGGGGGCAGAAGCGCCCCGGCGGGGTTGCAAGCAATTGCGCCGGTCACCGACTGGCGACGGAGCACCAAGGCCAAGGGTCTCAGCGCAGGAGCGCGGACCCCGTGGCGGACTGATGCGACGGCAACGATGCAGCGACACGTCCCAGCGATAGGGCGACCGTGGCCTGCAGGGTCAGCAACAGCCCCAGCAGGACAATCCATCTTCCAAACATGGCATTTACTCCTTCGTGGTCCTCCGAGAGCACCGCTGCACCCCAGGGACGGGCACAGAGACACCCGCCAGAGGGGTTCCTACATCAACCGCGGCGAACCGCGGAACCGGACTCCCCAGCAAGGGGGAGGGCCCGCCGCAATGGCAGGCCTAGCAGGGAGCGCAATGCTCCTGGCATCTGGCAGCTGACGAACAACCACGCCCGGGCGACAGGTGCCCGGCGCCACTGCGGCGGCATGACGCCACAGCAGGGCTGGCAGGGGGGAGACTAAGGACGCAGACAGGGGGGGTCAAACACGCCCCGAGCAATGGCGGAGTGATGGGGGGATATTCGCGCCAGGTGACGGAATACTCCCCAGAGCTGACCCTTATCGGTTCATTCGGCGGGCGGGGCACCCGCCTCGACTCAAAGCAGCTTGTCGCGCCCCAGGGCCGCTACAATTTCCTCGGCGATCCGACGGCCGTCGGCCTTCTCCGAGAAGGGCACGAGAGAGGCACGGAAGCTGAGCTCCGCGCGCCACAGCACCGCACCCGCGGGCGCCTTCAGCAGACGGATGTCCAGGACTTCCTCGCCGCCGGGCATCACCCCGCCCCGCCGAACACGCGCGGTCTGCACCACGAGCGCGCTTTCGCGCCCGGCGTTGGTCGCCTGCGTTAGGATGAAATCCTCAGTGCGCTCCAATGTGAGCCGCTCCGGCCACTGCCCCATGACCGGGTCAGTACCACGGGCCACCAGGAGTTCGCGTAGCGAGGCCTCGATGGCGGCGCCAAGATCTCCTCCAAGGCCATCGCGCAAATCCGTGACCAAGAGCAGGCGCGAGAGGCGCGGGCCGGCCGTGCCCTGGCTCGAGGCCTTCAGGGACACACTGCCGGAACAGCCGGCCAACAGGCCCGCTGCGAGGGCCAACGTGTGGGTCAGGAGCGCGCGTCGTCGCATGGGTTCGGTTCCTTGGGGGCAGCCTAGATCAGACCATCGGTGGCAAGTCGGTCCGCAGCCTCTTGCGCCATGCGGGCAGCGCTCTCGTCGTTGGCACTGCTGCGCCACACCGGGGCACCTCCCAGAGGCGCGCTGGCGCGCCAGACGCGGCGGTCCACTTGGTTGTCGTAGAGGCTGAGATCGATCTCCGCCTGACGCACGCCACCGGCGAGCCGCGTCGAGCGGGTTGATTGCACCAAGAGCGTGAAGGACGCCCCGACAGCGCGTGCTCGGGCCACGAAATCCATCCCGGCAAACTCTTCCGCCGTGGCCGGAGACAGGGCCTGGGCGCGCACGCCACGGCGCTCCAACCGCTCCACGAGCCCTGCATTGAAGGCACCGCCGAAGGCCGGCGAGAGCTCCGCCGAGAGGCTCGACACGATCAAGACGCTGTCGAGCTTGCGCTCGTAACCCTTCTGACGATTGCTCTCGAGGTGACCCACGTCACTCGCGCAACCGGCGAGAACGAGCAACAGCGTGACCCACAGGATGTACCGTTGACGTGCCATACGCTCCCCCCTTGCCGGGACCCTTCTGCCCGCTGGCCGCACAGGTCAATCCTGGCACCCGCAGGCGGGGCCGCCTGATCGCTTCCGCCACTGTACATCGCACCGCCCGGTTTGTCCTCGGGGCCTCGACACCGCGGCTCTATGCTCGCGTGGAGTATGGCGCGCATCGACTCGCTCTTGGACGTGCTGCCCGCTCTGGGCGGGCTCACCATGGGCACCCGTGCTCCCAGGACGTGCCATGCCCGACACCCTACGCTTTTCCACCCCGAGCCGCGCCACGACCGCTGCCGAGGGTTTCCTCAGCGGCTTCCGTGGCGCCTGTCTTACCCGCTGCGGAAGCCTTGGTCATCCCCTCGCGCTCAGCCTCTTCCGCTCCACCTTCGAATTGACGGCGAAGAATGCGCACTTCCTGGCTGTCATCGCCCCACCCCTGCTGCGCCTGCCAACCCAGGCCGCCGGCCTGCCCGAGGCCCCGCTTCGGCGCGCGCTGGACCGAGCCCGGGATGACCTGCAGGCCGAGGAAAAGGTCCTGGCCGCGCAGCTGGGCGAGGCCCAGCTCAGTCTGCCGCGGGGCTACAGTTCGCCTCAAGCGGTGGAGGCGAGGATCGTCACGCCGCTTTCCCGGGCGCACTGGGATCTGTTTCTGCAGGCCGACGCATTCCTCTTGTTGCTCAACCTGCTGTGGCTCGAAGGCTTGGTCGGCGATGACCTGCGCGTGCGTGGCGAGGCGCTTACCCGGGCGCGACTGCGTGCCGTGGCATTGGCCGCTCGCATGGCCTGCCTCGCGGTGCGGGCGCGACTGCGCGAGGCGCCGCGACCCTGAGCCCGCCCGCGTGCGCCACCGCACCGCGCTGCTCGCGGGGGCGACCTTGGTGGTGGCGGGCTGGCAGCCGGGCTCGCCCGTGTTGGCTCCCGCGCTACTGCCCTTCGCCTGGGCCCTAGCTCCCCGGCCCACCACCGCTGGCTGCCTGTTCTTCGCCTACTACCTTGTCGGAACCCGCGCGCTTCCCGGCGCGGCACTGCGCCTGTATGGGGCCTGGCCCGGCCTTCCCCTCGGAGTCTCGCTGTGGGTGGTGCTGGCCCTCGCGGCGGCCCTGCCCTGGGTAGCGCTGCACCCGGACATGGAGGCGTCCCGCCCGAGCATCGTCGGTCGTCTCCTCGCCGCCAGCGCATTAAGCCTGCTGCCCCCGCTAGGCCTTTGCGCATGGCTGCAGCCAGTGCACTGTGCCGGGTGGCTTTTCCCTGGCGCGGGCTGGGCTGGTCTCCTGGGCACTCTGGTGTTAGAAGCGTGGCTCGCCCTGGGCGGGCGCCGCTGGGGTGAGGGTCGCCGGGCCGAGGCGCTACCCCCCCTGATCGCCTTCGGCCTGCTCTGCGCGCAAGCACTGCAGGGAGGCTATCCCCTGATCGAACCGCCGCCGGGCTGGCTCGCCGTAGGGACTGTGGCGGAGCCCTTCCCTGCTCAGCTTCCCACCACACTACAGCAAAGCCGTCGGCTGCTTGGCTTGGCCCGCCGTGGCCTGCGCGAAGGGGCGAAGGTGGTGGTGTTGCCGGAACTGGCTGCCGGGCGCTGGAGCCCCTTGTTGGCGACAGCCTGGGAAGCAGACCTCCGGCGTCACACGCGCTCGGGTGCGACGGTGCTCGTGGGTGCAGCCGTCGAGGTGGGGGAAGGTGCCGGCTTTCGCAACAGCCTGCTCGCCCTGGATTCCTCCGGCTGGCGGGAGTTCCCCGCCCGGCAACCGCTGCCCCTGGTGTTGTGGCGGCCCCTGGGGGAGCCGCTTGCGCAGGCGGACTGGCAAAGGCCCGGTGTGCGGCGCATCGGCGCGGAGCGCGCGCTGGTGCTCATCTGCTACGAGGAGTTCCTCCCGGCGCTTATTCTGCGCGACTTCTTCTTGGACCCGCCTAGTTTGATGCTCACGGTGGCCGACAGCCGCTGGTCCGGGGACTCCGACGCGGCGCGCTCGCAAGCGTTGCACAGCCGCGGCTGGGCGCTACTCTTTGGCATCCCTATGCTGCGGGCGGTGAACGGAAATCGGGAGGCCCCCTCCGGGTGCCGCTCGCGCCATTGGTCCGGCAATTGCTAAGCCAATTAGCGCCTTCCCATCTCGCGGGGGGCCAAGGACAGTTGCTGATGTCACGGATTCTGGTTTTCGAGGACGATGTGGTCCGGCGAGAGACGCTCCTGCGCGGGCTGCTGCAGGCGGGGCACGAAGTGATTGCGCCCGCAGCATCGGTCCTGTCAATGGTGCGGCTGGTCCGCGACTTCTGCCCCGATGTCATCATCATTGACACTGCCTCCCCCGACCGAGACACGCTGGAACATATCTGCGTCATCACCCGGGACGACCCTCGCCCTATCGTCATGTTCTCGGCCGACCCGGATAGCGCCAAGATCCGCGACGCCGTACGTGCTGGGGTCAGCGCCTACGTGGTGGACGGCTTGGCGGCAGATCGGCTGCAGCCCATCCTGGACGTGGCCGTAGCCCGGTTCGCCGAACTCCAGGCGCTGCGCGGGGAACTGGCAGAGGCGCGTTCGCGCCTCGCGGAGCGCAAGCTCCTCGATCGGGCGAAGGGCATCCTCATGCAGGCACGAGGCATCTCTGAGGAAGAGGCCTACAGCATGCTGCGGCAGACGGCCATGGCCTCCTCCAAGCGTGTCGCCGAGATCGCCGAGCAGGTCATCGCACTGCGTGAACTGCTCATCGAACAACCCTGAGGGCGCGCCCGAATGGTGCATGGCACCATGACAACGCACCAACGCTGCGCCATCACGCGCTGGCGCTGTCGCATGGGCCCACGCCCGCAGTGATTGATTTAAAGGCTTTTTAGCCTCCCCGGTCGGCGGCCGGACGCGTGGCACGGGATCTGCAATAGAAGAAGCCAAGTCCCAACGACGGGGCTTACAAAATACCCTCCAGCCGCCGATGGCTGGTAACGGCAACGACGCCCCGCGCCACTCCTCCCTGAGGCGGTGGCGAGGGGCTTTTTTTTGGTCGGGAGGCCCACCCATGCAAGATCAGGACCGGACACAGGACGCAGCCCCATCGCCGGCATTGGGGGTTGATCCCGCCCTGCGCGCGGCCGTCTGGGCGGGCGGGTCCGATGCACCGGAGAAGCCGATTCTGGTGGCGGGATTCCTGCCGCTCACGGACTGCGCCTCCCTGGTCGTTGCAGCCACGGAAGGCTTTGACCGCAAACATGGGATCCGCATCGTGCTGAGCCGGGAGCCGTCCTGAGCAACGCTGCGCGACCGGCTTCTCAGCGGCGAACTGGATGTGGCGCAGATGCTCTACGGGCTGGTCTATGGCGTGCATCTGGGTATCGGCGGGCCGCAGCGCGAGTTGGCCTTGCTCATGACGCTGAGCAGCAACGGCCAAGCGATCACGCTGTCCCGACGGCTCAGCGCAGCGGGGGTCACCAGCGGCGAGCGCTTGCGCACCTGGCTGCAATTCCACCCGGGCGAGCACCTGTTCGCCCAGACCTTCCCCACGGGAAACCATGCCCTTTGGCTAAATTATTGGCTCGCTGCCCAGGGCATCGACCCGCTGCGCGATGTCCAGAGCACCGTGATCCCGCCGATGCGGATGGTGGCTCACCTGGCCGCGGGGGAAATCCTCGGCTTCTGCGCGGGGGGACCCTGGAACGCCCACGCCATCGACCGGCGCGCGGGCTTCACGGTCGCCACCTCCCAGGAGATCTGGCCGGACCATCCCGAGAAGGTGCTGGGCACAACGGCCACCTTCGTCCGCGACAACCCCAACTCCGCCCGGGCACTGATCATGGCCCTACTGGAGGCATCGCGTTTCCTGGACATCCGCGGCAACCGGCCTGCGGTGGCAGCCCGCCTCGCCACCGAGGACTATCTGGCGACTTCCCGCGAGGTCATCGAACCACGATTCCTTGGCCATTACAACGACGGACTGGGTCGGCAGTGGGAGGATCCCCATGCCCTGCGCTTCCACGACGAAGGCCAAGTGAACTTCCCCTGGATCTCCGATGCACTCTGGTTCTTGACCCAGATGCGGCGGTGGGGCCTCCTCAAAGCAGGGCAGCCCTTCGCGGACATTCCGGCTGCGGTGAACCAGGTGGGGCTCTATCGCGAAGCCGCTCAACAGGTTGGCGTGGCCTTACCCGCTGGCGTCTCCAGGCGGGTGCGGCTAATCGATGGCGCCGTGTGGGACGGTTCCGCCGTGGAACCGGTGCAGGCCTGAGCCGTGGACAGCCTAGGCACGGTCACCCTCCCCGCCGCCGCCACGGCTGGTCTCAACCCCGGCGAAGTCCGTACGGTGTGCCCGTACTGTGGCGTCGGCTGCGGAATCATCGCTTCGGCCACCGGGGGACGGGTGAGCGCCGTTCGCGGTGACCCGCTGCACCCCGCAAACTTCGGGCGCCTGTGTAGCAAGGGCTCCACGTTGCACCTGAGCACGGCGGCCCCGGCCCGGCTGCGCGCACCAATGGGGCGGCATTCGCGAAGTGCGGCGCTCACTGAAATGGGATGGGCCGACGCATTGGAAATGGCCGCCCAACGCTTCGCGCAGACCATTCAAGCCCACGGGCCGGACAGCGTGGCCTTTTACCTCTCGGGACAACTACTCACCGAGGACTACTACGTTTTCAACAAGCTGGTGCGCGCGTTGGCCGGAACCAATAACATCGACACGAACTCGCGCCTGTGCATGTCCTCGGCAGTGAGCGGCTACAAGCTCGCGCTTGGCGCGGACGCCCCGCCGGCTTGCTACGAGGATATCGATCTCGCCGGCTGCCTTTTCATTGCCGGCTCCAATGCCGCCTGGGCCCACCCGGTGCTCTTCCGCCGCGTGGAGGACGCGCGCCGGCGTAACCCCGCGCTCAAAATCGTCGTGGTCGACCCTCGCCGCACCGACACCACGGCGCTGGCCGACCTGCACCTGGCCCTATTGCCCGGCACCGACGTGGCCCTGTTCCACGGCATGCTCCATGTGCTGCTTCGGGATGGACTGTGCGACCAGACCTTCATCGACGCGCATACCAACGGCTGGGAGGCGCTGCGCGGCCTCGTCGCCGAGTACAGCCCCGACGTGGCCGCGCGGCTGTGCGGCGTAAACGCCGCGGACATTGTCACCGCCGCGCGCTGGTTTGCCGGTGCTGGGCCGACGCTGTCGCTGTACTGCCAGGGCCTCAACCAGTGGGCCACCGGCACCGACAAGAACACCGCGCTCATCAATCTGCATTTGGCCACCGGACAAATCGGCCGCCCGGGCGCCGGCCCGCTTTCGCTGACCGGACAGCCCAACGCCATGGGCGGACGCGAAGTCGGGGGCATGGCCACCTTGCTCCCCGGCCACCGCGATCTTGCCAATCCGGAACACCGCGCGGAAATGGCGCGCTTCTGGGGCGTGCAGGCCATCTCCGCGCGCCCCGGGAAAAGCGCGGTTGAGCTGTTTGACGCACTTCATGACGGCAGCATCAAAGCCGTCTGGATCGCCTGCACTAACCCGGCGCACTCCCTGCCTGACCAGAGCCGCGCGGAGGAGGCACTGCGGCGCGCCTCTTTTGTGGTTGTCCAGGAAGCCTTCAGCGGCACCGACACCAGCGCCTTCGCCGACCTGCTCCTGCCGGCGGCCACCTGGGGGGAAAAGGAGGGCACGGTCACCAATTCAGAGCGCCGGGTCTCGCGTGTGCGGGCCTTGGTTCCCCCCCCCGGCGAGGCGCGGCCGGACTGGGTGATTGCCGAGGATTTTGCACGCCGCCTCGCCTGCCACCTGAAACGCCCCCAAGAAGCCGCCGGCTTCGCTCACGCCACTGCTGCGGAGGTCTACCGGGAGTACCGGGAGACGACCCGAGGGCGCGACCTGGATATCAGCGCGCTTGACCACGAACGCCTCGACAGGCAAGGCCCCCAGCAATGGCCGGTGGACCAGGGCACGGGGCACGGCACGCTTAGGCTCTATACCGACCGACGATTTGCCACGGCCGACGGCCGGGCGCGCTTCACCGCACCACCCTACCGTGCCGCAGCCGAATCGACGGACGCGCAGTTTCCGCTGCATCTCAATACCGGCCGCCTGCGCGATCAGTGGCACGGGATGAGCCGCACCGGACTGGTCCCTCAGCTCTTCAACCACGCCGCCGAACCGAAGTTATCCATGCATCCCGACGATTTAACGCGGCGCGGCTTGGCTGAGGGAAACCTGGCGCGGGTTCGCAGTCGCCGCGGCGAACTGATCCTGCGGGTGGCGCAGAGCGAGGACCTACGGCCTTCCCAGGTATTTTTGGCCATGCACTGGAGTAGCCGCTTCCTATCCGGCGGGGGTAGCAACCGCCTCACGCGGGGCGACCTGGACCCCATCTCCCGGCAGCCGGAACTCAAACACTGCGCCGTCGAAGTGGAAAAGCTCGACTACCCCTGGGAGCTGATCGCGCTGCGCGCTGGCGATGCCGAGCGCCACCTAGCGGCCGCGCGCGGGCTGCTGGGCCGCTTCGCCTACGCCAGTTGCGGCCTCTATGGGCAAAGCCACCCACTGGCCGTATTTCGTGCCGCCGGCCCCGGGCCTGCTGCCCCGGAGTTGCTCGCGGCACTGGACCTGGCATTTGAGCTGGTGCCGGACGCCACAGCCCTGCGCTACGAGGATTCGCGTCGGGACGTCAGCAAGCTGCTGATGCTCGCCGGGCAGGTCGTGGTCGGCGCTCGGCTCAGCGGGGAGACCGCCGCGCAGGGGTGGATTCAAGAGCTCATGGCGGAGGGCGCGCCGCTCGACGCGCTGCGGCCTTCGGCTTTGGCGCCCGTGGCACGGCCGCCGGCGGCCGGATTGCGCGGGCGCATCCTGTGTTCCTGCACGAATGTGGCCGAAGCCGCGATCCAAGCCTGCTTGGCAGCGGGGCTGGATGTCCCGGGACTGCAGCGCGAACTGGGCTGCGGCATCACCTGCGGCTCCTGCGTACCGGAGCTCACGCGCCTGTACCAGGCGCATCTCGCGCGGAGCCCGGCATGAGGGGGCCGGGGCGCGTGAGCCTGGTGGGCGCCGGCCCGGGGGACCCCGAGCTGCTCACGCTGAAGGCCGTGCGCCGGATCGGCGAAGCGCAGGTCATTCTGGTGGACGACTTGGTTAATCGCGATGTCCTGTGCCACGCCGCGGCCGGGGCACGGATTATTCCCGTGGGTAAGCGCGGCGGGTGCCGCTCCACCGCACAGGCCTTCATCGAGCGCCTCATGGTGCGGCTCGCCCGCGGCGGCTGGCGCGTGGTGCGACTCAAGGGCGGCGACCCGTTCATTTTCGGGCGCGGTGGCGAGGAGTTGGCCGCGCTGCGCCGTGCGGGAGTCGAGGCGGAGGTGGTTTGCGGGGTAAGCGCTGCGGTCGGCGCCGCCGCCGCGCTCGGTCTGCCGCTCACCCTGCGCGGAGCCAACCACGGCGTCACCCTGGTGACCGGCCACAGCGAGACGGGCGATGGACCGGACTGGGCCGCACTGGCTCGCAGTGGGACCACGCTCGCCATCTACATGGGCGTGGCCGGGCTTGCGGGAATTTGCCGGGCATTGCTCGCCGCGGGCCTCCCTGCGAGCACGCCAACGGCCATGGTGCAAGCCGCCACGCTGCCAGGACAACGCGTCATCGGCTGCGGGCTGGGCGCACTCGCTGAGCGCGCAGCGGCAGCGCGGATGGAAAGCCCGGCGTTGATTTTTGTGGGGCAGGCGGTTGCCTGCGCCGAACTGGGAACCCTGCCCGGGCCGGAGTCGGTGGCCGCCTAGGCCCTCGCCCGCCGAGGCTCCGCCCGAGGGCGGCTCACGTGGCAACAAGGAGAACTTAACGATGCAACGAGCAAAACTGGTCGTGGTGGGAAACGGCATGGCCGGAACCCGCACCCTGGAGGAACTGCTGAAGCTGGCGCCAGACCTGTATGACATCACGGTCTTCGGTGCGGAGCGTCACGCGAACTACAACCGAATCCTCCTCTCGCCCGTACTCGCAGGTGAGATGACTTTGCGCGAGATCATGCTCAACGACGAGCAGTGGTACCGCGACCAAGGGATCACACTGCATCTGGCCAACCCGGTGGCGCGCATCGATCGCAGCCGGCGTTGCGTCGTGGCCGCCGACGGGACCTCCGCGCCCTATGACCGACTGCTGCTCGCCACCGGATCCGCGCCCGTCATGCTGCCAATTCCGGGGTGCGAGTTGCAGGGCGTGCTGAGTTACCGGGACATCGCCGACACCGAGGCCATGATCGAGGCCTCGGGGCGCCACTCCCACGCGGTGGTGATAGGCGGTGGCCTGCTCGGCCTGGAGGCCGCCAACGGCCTTCGTCAGCGCGGCATGGAAGTGACCGTGGTTCACCTCATGCCCTGGCTGATGGAGCGGCAGCTCGACCGTTCGGCAGCGCAGATGCTCGAGCGTTCGCTCGCGGACAAGGGCCTTCGCTTCCTGCTCGGCCGCCAAACGGAGCGCATCACGGGCAAAGATGGCCATGCCTGCGCCGTCGTGCTCAAGGGCGGTGAGGAGATCCCCGCAGATCTGGTGGTCATGGCCGTGGGGATCCGGCCCAACGTGGACTTGGCGCGCGCCGCGGGCCTGCATTGCGAGCGCGGCATCGTCGTCAACGACACCCTGCAGACACACGACCCGCGCATCTATGGTGTGGGCGAGTGCGTGGCCCACCGAGGGCTCACCTACGGGCTTGTGGCGCCGCTCTTCGACATGGCCAAGGTCTGCGCCAATCACCTCGCGCGCCTGGGCATCGGCCGGTACCAAGGATCCATCAGCTCCACCAAGCTGAAGGTGACCGGCGTTGACGTGTTCTCAGCGGGCGACTTCACCGGCGGGGAGAACACCGAGGAGATCCTGCTGCAGGACCCTGGCGGCGGTGTTTACAAGAAGCTGGTGCTGCGCGATGAACGGCTCGTGGGCACGGTCCTCTATGGCGACACCGTGGATAGCGCCTGGTACTTCCAACTGCTGCGCGATGGCACGAACGTGGCACAGATTCGCGATCACCTGATGTTCGGCGAATCGCACCTGGGGAACACGGGGCACCAGGGGCAGAACCGGGCGGTAACCATGCCCGATACGATGGAGGTCTGTGGCTGCAACGGGGTGACCAAAGGAACCATCGTCAAGGCCATCAAGGAGTCGGGCCTATTTAGCGTCGATGACGTGCGCAAGCACACCAAGGCATCGGCCTCCTGCGGTTCCTGCACCGGTCTCGTCGAGCAGCTGCTCGCCTCCACCATTGGCGGCGCCTACGCGCCCCAAGCCGCGGCCCAGAAGCCGGTGTGCACCTGCACGGAGCTTACCCACGAGGAAGTACGCCGGGCCATCCGGGACCATCACTTGCACTCGATACCGCAGGCCATGGCCTTCCTCGATTGGCACACCCCGGATGGTTGTGCGAGTTGCCGCCCTGCGCTCAATTACTACGTGCTCTGTGCTTGGCCCCGCGAGGCGCAGGATGATCCGCAGTCGCGCTACATCAACGAACGCGCCCACGCCAACATCCAGAAAAACGGGACCTTCTCCGTGGTCCCGCGCATGTTCGGCGGAGTGACCAGCGCGGCGGAACTGCGCCGCATCGCGGACGTGGTGGACAAGTACGCCATCCCCGGGGTCAAGGTAACTGGCGGCCAGCGCATCGACCTCCTGGGTGTGCGCAAGGAGGACCTGCCGCGCGTTTGGGCGGATCTGGACATGCCCTCGGGGCACGCCTACGCCAAGGCCCTGCGAACGGTGAAGACCTGTGTCGGTTCGGAGTGGTGCCGCTTCGGCGTGCAGGACTCCACCGCGCTTGGGATCGACCTGGAGCGTGCGCTTGCGCGGATGTACGCCCCACACAAGGTGAAGCTGGCCGTCTCCGGTTGTCCGCGGAACTGCGCCGAGTCCGGGATCAAGGACGTCGGCGTCATCGGTGTGGACTCAGGGTGGGAGATTTACGTGGGCGGCAACGGCGGCATCAAGACCGAAGCTGCGCAATTCCTGGTCAAGGTGCGCACCGCCGACGAGGTCCTTGAAGTCACCGGCGCCTTCCTCCAACTCTATCGCGAGGAGGCGCGCTACCTGGACCGCACCGTGGCCTATATCCAACGCGTGGGTATGGACCACATCCGCATGAAGGTGGTCGATGACGCGACCAGCCGCCTGGAGTTGTATCAGAGGCTTTTGTTCTGCCTGGAGGGCGCGACCGACCCCTGGCAAGAGCGCATCGCCGGGGCTCAATCCCACGAATACGAGGCCATCACGCTATGAGCGCCACCGACTCCACGCTCTGGAACTGGCAACGGGTGTGCGACCTGAAGGACCTGCCGCCGCTAGGCGCGCGCGTGGTGAGCCACGCGCAGGGCGACATCGCGGTCTTCCGCGGCGCCGGGGAAGAGGTCTTCGCACTGCTGGACCGATGCCCGCACAAAGGCGGCCCCCTGTCCCAGGGGATCGTCTTCGGCCGCCACGTTTCCTGCCCACTTCACGGATGGACCATCGGGCTGGCGGACGGGGTGGCCGTGGCGCCTGACCAGGGGTGCACGCCCGGCTTTGAAGTGCGCCTCGACGGGGGACAGGTCTACCTGCGCCTCCCGGCGCTCGCCGCCGAACCCGTCGCCTGACACCCGCCATTCAACTCCGGAGCCCCCATGAAATCCTCCTTTGTCCGATCCGGGCACATGCCCACGCTATTCGCCGCCTTCCTCTACTTCGACGTCAGTTTCATGGTTTGGGTCATGCTCGGACCGCTGGGCGTGCAAATCGCCCGTGACCTCGCCCTTAGCCCGGCGCAGAAGGGCCTGATGGTGGCAACCCCAGTGCTCGCGGGGGCCCTGCTACGCCTCGTATTGGGAGTGCTGGTGGACCACCTCAAGCCGAAGCGCACCGGCGCGATCGCGCAGGTGGCCGTGATCGCCTCGCTGGGTGCCGCGTGGATGCTCGGGGTGCATAGCTTCGGCCAGGTGTTGGCGCTGGGCATGGCACTGGGTATCGCGGGTGCATCCTTTGCCGTAGCACTGCCCCTGGCCTCGCGCTGGTTTCCGCCGGAACACCAGGGCACGGCCCTGGGCATTGCCGGCGCGGGCAACTCTGGCACCGTCTTCGCCGCCCTGCTGGCTCCCGGCCTGGCCATGGCGGTAGGCTGGGTAAACACCCTGGGGCTTGCGATGATCCCGCTGGCCCTAGTGCTGGTGGTCTACCTCATGCTGGCCAAAGACAGCCCGAACTGCCCGCCGGCAAAGCCTCTCGGGGCGTACCTCGCGATCCTGCGCGATCGTGACGCGTGGTGGTTCATGTTCTTCTACGCCGTGACCTTCGGCGGCTTCGTCGGCCTAGCCTCCTCGCTCAGCATCTACTTCAACGACCAGTACGGACTGCCACCGGTGCAGGCGGGCTACTTCACCGCGGCCTGCGTCTTGGCCGGCTCGATGGTGCGCCCCCTGGGCGGCATGGTTGCTGACCGCATCGGCGGTATCCGCTCGCTCACCGTGGTCTACATCGCCGCCTGCGTGCTCCTGCTGGTGGTCAGCGTGGGCTTGCCGCAAGCCTGGATGGCGCTGCTTGGGTTTGTACTCGCGATGCTGTGCCTGGGCATGGGTAACGGCGCCGTGTTTCAACTCGTGCCGCAGCGCTTCTCGCGCGAGATCGGCGTCATGACCGGACTCGTGGGCATGGCCGGCGGTGTGGGGGGGTTCTACTTGGCGTCCTCGCTGGGTTATTCCAAACACCTCACGGGTAGTTACCAGCCCGGGTTGGTGATTTTCGCACTGCTCGCCGCCGCAGCCCTGGCAGGACTGCTGGGCGTTCGCGGCCGCTGGCGCACCACCTGGGGCGCGGTGGGCGTAGCCCTGGCCAAGGTCTGAGCGTCGTTGATGAGTTCCGCTCCCGGCGCAACCGCCATCCGTCGCGCGCCACTGGCCGCGGAGGCCCTGCCAGAGTCGGGGTCGCTTCGGGTACGGGTGGGCTATGCAAGCGAGCGCGGCCGACGGGAAGCCAACGAGGACTACTTTGGTTTCGTGGAACCGCAAGCGCCCGAACAGGCCTCTCGGGGCGTCCTGCTGGCGGTGGCTGATGGGCTGGGTGGGCATGCGGGCGGCGCCGAGGCGGCTGAATACACCGTGCGAGGACTGCTCGCCGATTATTACTCCACCCCCGAGACTTGGGGAATCGCGCTGGCACTCGATCGCGTGATTTCGGCGCTCAATCGCTGGCTGCTTTCGCAAGCGGCGGCCCGTCGCGAGCTCACGGGCATGGCCACCACCCTGAGCGCGCTGGTGCTGCGCGGTTCGCGTTATTGCCTGGCCCACGTGGGGGACTCCCGGATCTACCGGCTAGAGGCAAACCAGTGCCGTCAGCTCACCACGGACCACGTTTGGGACCGCGCCGAGATGGATCACGTGCTCACCCGCGCCGTGGGCATGGATGCCCACTTGGTCATCGACTACGCGGACGGCGACTTGCAGGCCGGCGAGGTCTTCCTACTCTGCAGCGACGGCCTGTGGAGCGCGCTCGACGCGGCGCGCATGGCAGCTCTCCTGTCGCGCCAGGAGGACCCTCAGCAGAGCGCCCGGGACCTAGTGCAGGCTGCACTCGACGCCGGCTCCTCGGACAACGTCACGGCGCTGGTGGTCCGCGTGGACGCGGTGGGCGGCGGGCTTTGGCGCGACCTGTTGGGCTCCGACCGAAGCCTGCCTTTGCCAGGGCGCCTGCGCCCAGGACAGCAGGTTGACGGCCTTGAAGTCCTGGAAACGCTGCACGAGTCACGCGCCACGCTGCTCTACCTGGTGCGCGAGCCGCATACGGGCCGACGGCTGGCGCTGAAGACGCTGCAGCCCCATTTAGCCGGCGACCCGGTGAGTTGCGAGGGCCTCCTGGCCGAGGAATGGCTAGCCAAACGTCTGGTTAGCGCCTGCTTCGCGCAGGTGATCCCGCTGCCCCCAGGGCAGCGCAGCTTCCTCTACTACCTGGCGACCTACCACGAGGGGGCGAATCTGCAACAACAGCTCGATGAGGGTCGGCACTTTGCCGTAGCTGACGTGGTGCGCACCGGCATCGCGCTCGCGCGCGGACTCGGTAGCCTGCATCGGCTTTCCATTCTGCACCGGGACATCAAGCCCGCGAACCTCCTGGAAGGATCCGATGGCACCCTACGCATCCTGGACCTGGGCGTGGCACTCGCGGGCGGCGTCCCCTATCCGGAACTGGAGGGCAACCCCGGAACTCCCAGTTACATGGCGCCGGAGCTCTTCGCGGGCGAACGCGCCAGCGTGCGCAGCGATCTCTATGCCGCCGGTGTGACGCTCTACCAGCTCCTGACGCGCCAGTTCCCCTACGGTGAGGTGGAGCCCTTTCAGCACCCACGCTTTGGCGAGCCCCGGCGGCCGACCCGGTATCGCCCGGATGTACCTGCCTGGCTGGAGAACCTCCTGCTGCGGGCACTCTCCCGAGACCCCGGGCAGCGGTTCGAGACGGCCGAGGAACTCCTGCTCGCCCTCGAGCGCGCGCAGATCGATCCGGTGTCGGCACCGCGCCCGCGGCCGCTCGCTGGGGACCCGTTGCGGCGCTGGCAGGCTGTGGCCGTGCTGGCGGTGAGCCTGAACCTGCTGCTGCTGTATTACATCCTGCTGCGCTGACGGCAGCCTCCTCAGGCTGCCCCAGGCCAGCCGTCCCGACCTTGCAACCACCTAGCCCATCTTTGTCACTTTTCCGTCCTTTCTGACGCTGGCGCGCCGTAAACCCTTGTCAGCATTGGACTTCATTTCTGAGGCAAAAGGTAGTGCCATAATATTTTACGTATATTGATCCAAAGCCTTGCTTTTCGTGC
>JANXRW010000040.1 GCA_025356655.1 Betaproteobacteria bacterium
CACCCGCACCTCACGCTGGCGGGCTGCGCACTCCACTGCGCCACCTCCCCCCTACACGCCCGCACCGCCGCCTGCCTCTGGCTGCTCCACCGCCCAGCCCCCCTTCCCGGTGGCCAAGAGCATTACCAAACTGCCGGTGGAGTGCGCTTTAGACTGCGACCCAACACTTGCGCGGGCTCGGTGGCGGGACCACTTCTTGTGCTGCGGCGGCGCCATCGGCGCAATAGACCCGAAGCCCGTTCAGGCTGGCCTCGGGCGTCTGGGCACCGGAATAGTCGATGCCGATGTACCGGGTGAAGGCGGGGGGCATCGGCGTCACTCTGCAATCAGTGAACGTCGGCCAGCAGACTCTCGTAGGGAATCTTCAGCCCGTCATGCAGGCTCTTGACCATGCGCAGGCTCAAGCGTCGCTTGCGATTGAGTACTTCTGACACCCGGCCACTCGGCCCGATGAATGGCTCGAGGTCACGCGCCGTCAGACCCTGCTGCTCCATCCGGAACTTGATGGCCTCGACCGGGTCGGCCGGGCCGAAGTCATGGTGCTTGTTCTCATAAGCCTCGACGAGCGTCACCAGCACGTCGCGCTCGTCCGCCTGCGGGGTCTGCTCCTCGGCCTGGAAGATGGACTCGAGCCGGCGGAACACCGCCTTCAAGTCGTCGTCGTTTCGGATCGGCTTAATATTCATTCACGTTCTCCACATCGATGCGGTCGTACTGGGCATGGGTGCCGACAAACTTCACCCAGACGATGCCCGCCCGGTACTGCATTTCCACCACCAGCCGGTACTTGTTGCCGCCGATGTTGAACACCACGCGGTTGTTGCCGCAGATGCTGGCGTTGGCGTACTGGTCCTTGACGTCCTGCGGTGACGCCCAAGTCGCCTTGACGGCCTCGTCGTACCAGCTGTGCAGCGGGCCACGCGCATCAGCGCAGCCAGGTCGGTCCCAAAACTTCTTCAGGCTGCTCTTTGCGATGACCCTCATCTATTCCAGTATCTCCCATTTTGGGAGTCGCGTCAATCGCAATCGAAAGGCTCCTCGCTCAGGCTGCCCGTGCCTGGAACTGCCTCGGCAGTCCGCCAACGACGAACGGCTCATGAGCCCGCGTCAGCACTGCTGACAGCCGAAAAAATGCTCGGGCAACCGTGAGGTTGCGCCGGGCGAGGGGGGTGAACTCGATCAAGGGAATGAACCCGCAAGCACCGCAGGTGACGGCGCTCCGTGTCCTTCAGGCGGCGTGGGCCAACTCCTTCCATTCGCCGGGGTTCAGCTCGATGAGCTTGCCCCCCAACGCCTCGAACTCGGTGGCTCGGTCGTAGTCCTCGACGTCCTGCGAGTAGTGCGTGACGGCGTTGACCAGCCCGTACGCTGACAAATCGCCTTCGATGATGAGATGCCGCAGAACACCGGCACGCTCGGTGTCGTTGAGCGTGTAGCGGTTGGCCACCACCTCGACTGTCTTCACGGGATCGCCGGTCAGGCGAATGCCACGGGTCTTCTGCAGCTTCATGGCGACCTGGCGGAAAGTGGCTTCCGAGACGGCCGCTTCAACCACGTCGCGCACCTTCAGGAAGAAGGCCCGATCATCCGCGGCCAGGGTGTCATCCCTGAACACGGTGACCGACTCCTCCTCTGACGACAGGGAGCGCCCGACATGGGTCTTGCGCAACTCCGGGTGGTTGTGCGCAAGGATCACAGCCGCGGCGTTGTGTGCCAGAGCGCGCTTGACGACTTCGCGCGGGTACACGCTGGTCTGGGTCAAGGTGCCGCGGAACATCTCTTCCGAGGCAATGACCCGGTTCTGCGCGTCCATGAACAGCACCATGAAGACCTCGTGGTCTCGCTTGGTCAGCGTGACGCGCAGGAAGGTTCGAACTTCAGCGGGCGAGGCCAGCACATCCTTTTGCGCGATGGCCTCGACCAAGGAACGACGGACCAACTCGGCGGCTGCCTTCAGCTTCGAGGCAACCCGAGGCTGTGCGTACTCGACCGGGAACGGCTCGTGCAGCAGCTGGGACAGGCTGCCACTGGAATCCCTCAACAGATGGATTGCGTGGCGAGGGCCGACCAACACGCCGAGCAAGTCGGTGTCTGACAACGATTCGATCTTGGGACACATGGAACTCTCCTCATCAAGAAATCGGAGAGCTCCGCCCCTTGGGGAGAAGACTCCCCAAGGGATGGAACGACGACGAACGTCGCGCGGTCAGAACGGAACGCTGTCGCGCTCCAAGGGCTGGGCGGGCTGCGGCACATCGATGGACTCGCCGTTGACCTTGGCGAACTTGATGCGCAGCAGACGCCCCTTGATGGCGACGCCAGGGTGCCCCTTCCTTTCACCCTTTTCGAAGGTGAACATTTCGGGGTAGATGTCAGCGATCCTGAAACCGATGATCACGGCCTTGTCGGCCATGACATCAGCTTCCAACCGCTTGACGACTTCCTGAGCGTCAGCACCGCTGACACGGCAGTCGAACTTCGTGTAGCTGACATCACTGTCGCTGCCACGCAGGGCGGCGACGGTGCAGGCCAGGAACTCCTGACCTTTCTTCGGCTTGATCGTGCGAACACGATTGAGATAGCCGACGCCTTCGACGTGCAGATTGAAGAAGTGCGACGGGCTGCTGGCTTGAGATGACTCGGACATGATGGCCTCCTATGGACATGGAACACATGGAAAAAGAGAGACCACCCCCAGTGCGGGGATGGGACTCCCCGACTGGGTTGAAGCGACTGACAACATCTCCGAGCCTTGCGGCTCCCGGTTTTCAGGAGATCTGACCGGATTCGGGCGATGCATGACGCGCATCAAACGGGCTGACACAGCCAGCGAGAGACCCGGTGGGGCGCGACGTATCGACATGCGCCCCAGAGAAGCAGATTCCACATGCTGATCCGCATTGCGGGCGCAATGCAACCTCAATGAACGCGCGGTCCAGGAAGCCGACTTCGCCGATGGCGCTGAGCGTCAGTTCGATCAGCGGGTTACCGCCACAGCCCCCATGCAGGCGCCTGGCCTCGATGCGATAACCGCGAAACGAGGCGTGGTCCGCGCCCGTTCGGAGAGCGTCCCCGATCGCCTGCTGCGCGATGGCGCGCAGCATCCGCAGCTCGGGCGCGCCGGGCTGGGGCAGGAGCACGCGATCTGGACGCATCACAGCAGCTGCCCCTCAACGAGTGCGCTTGGCGCCGGCTGCGCGTCAATGTTCAGCGACACCTGCTGCAACAGCCGCAGCTCTGCGGCGGTGGGCGTGACCCGGCGCTGCGAGTGGCGTGGCGCCTCGGCAGCGGTGAAGACAGCGCGCGGGACTTCACCAAACAGCGCCACTGCGGCGTGCACCCGCTGTCGCGCCACGTCATCGGCCCCGGGCAGGTAGTCGCGCCGGCTCAACGGGAGCATTTCATCGCGCAGCAGATTGCGCTCCCAGCGGATCGGCTCCAAAAACAGCGCACGCAGGCCTCGCCCGACTTCGCGGATGGCCGCGCGGCCGTCGGCGTCGCTCAGCCGGTCCTTCAGCACGAGCGTCTTCACCATGCGCACGTGATAGTCGAACTCGACGATCGCCTCGGCGGTGGCGTACCCGTACGGACTGCGAAAACCCAGCACAACAGTGGCCGGGCTGCGCGAGCTCAGCACCGACAGGCTCAGCCCCTTGCGCCGGAGTGCCACGAACTCGGCCTCGCGCACTTCGATGGCCTGCGCCATCTGCGCCCGGATGGTGACGAGCGACTGGTACACGCGGATCAGGATCCAGTCGGCATACGGGTTGTCGTTGGCCGACAGGTACCAGATCGATTTCAGAACGGCTGCGAAGCGCCGGCCGCCCGGGATGGCGGGCGCCTTGGGCTGCGAATCCGCTGCACGACCCGTGAACATCCGGTAGGCATCCTGCGTGTGCAGCGTCATCACGTCGGGCGTCTCGTCGGCGAGCTGGCCCAGCGAGGTCGTTGCTGGCGATGAGGGCGATGAAGACGTGTCTGGGGTGGGCATGGAAAACTCCTCGGGACGGGATGCGGTCGGCTGATCGGCGGAACGGCGTGCTTCGCTCATGGCCGCCCGCCTGTGCCCATGCGCTGCTTCATGTCGTCGATCAGCCTGCTGATCTTTTCGCGCTGAGCACGGGTCTTGGCCTGGTATTCGGGTGTGGCGCGTTCGACTTCCAGGCGTCGTTCCTCGGCCTCGCGTTCATGACGCTGGTCAACGGCTTTCTGCCGCTGCAGACGCTCAGCCGCGATGCGCGGTGCAAGCTCCGGAACGAAGCTGCCGGCAGCGGCGCGGCTGATGAGTCCGCGAAGGTAGGCGACAGGGCTGCTGCGCACGCCTTTGGCCTGCAGCCGACCGGCGAGTTCGTCGAGGAGCACCTGGGCCTGCTCGCCGCTTTGGCGCAGCAGCAGGCGCGCTGCATCGCGCTCCTGCGGCAGCAACACGTCTGGAAAGATCAGGTCACCACCACCACCGCCAGCCGGACCTGGCGCTCTCGCTTCGCGCGCCGTGCTCTGTGGTTGTACTGAATCACTTGTACTCTGTTCAATATATAGATTGGCGCTTTCGGCGAAACAGTGATGGCGGTTTCGGCGAAACAACAATGTGGGGATGCCACAGACTTGATTCGCCCTTCTGTGCAACGCTGCCTGTGGTTTCCACGCAGACTTGTTCCGCGGTGCGAGCAGCGCCACAAGTGGCCGCTGGCGAGCCGTCGGTCAGCAGCGACAGCAGGCAGTCCAGCCGGATACGCGCGAACAGGCTGGCAGGTATGCCCCGCACTGCTTCTTCCCAGACCCCGGCGCGGGCCAGGTCGTGGCGGGCGGTCTCCTGTTCGCGGCGAGTCAGCCCGATTTCCTCGGACCAGCGCCCGGCCGAGTTGCAGATCCACGCATCGAGCTGGCGCTTGTACTGAAGCCGCGTGAGGTACAGCGCCCGCGACAGCATCAGGCCGGCATGCACACCACCGCCTATGCCCGCAAGCGCGCGGTGATACGCCACCGAGGGCCCCAGCAGCTCAGCCAGCACCACCCTGTCGTTCCAGTCGGCAGCCTGGCCATCGCGGGCGATCCGTTCGGAAAGCCGGCTGCCCAACTGCTCCACGATCAGCCGGAAGTGGAGGCGGGCGGGGATACCCATGCGCCGCTCGTCGAGGATCGCCAGCGCCCTGAGCGCGTCGCGGGCGGTGGCCTGTTCCTTGGGCGACAGGCCGGTTTCCAGGGACCACTGCTCGGTGGTCTTGTGGAACCAGCCGCCGTGGTCCGCGATGTCGCGGCCGCGGCGCGTCCAGTAGATCGACTGCGAAAGCAGGAGTGCCGCCTTGACGTTGGCCGTCAGATCGACGAGGCGCCGGTGGAACGCGACATGACGCCCGAGCAGCGGCCAGATCACCGACATTGGCGCGGCAAGGGTGGAACGTTCCCACGCCGGCGGGTCCACGTCTGCCCTGCCCGGTTGCTCAGCCACGGTGACCCCGCGCCATCGTCACCTGCCGCCCTTGCCTGCACCGGCCTGCAAGGCCCGCCAGACGACGTCGGCACACACCCGGAACCAGAGCCTGGCGGGCATGCCCACGCGCCGCTCCTCCAGCAGGCCGGCTCGGCGCAGCGCGCGACGAGCGGTTTCCTGTTCCCAGCGGGACAGACCCGTCTCCTGCGTCCACTGCTCCTGCGACCGGATGAACCAGCCGCCGGACGAGGGCTCCAGTCCCTGGGTGGTCCAGATGGCCTGCGACAGCATCAGCGCCGACGTGACGCCGCCGGCCACTGGCACGAGGCAGCGATGGAAGCTCACCGGTATGTCGAAGACTTCCAGCAGCAGGTCGGTGGTGATGCCCAGCGATTCGATGCGCGCGTTCATGCGTCTGCCTCGAAGTCGCGGATGACCACTTCCAGCACGGCGATCGGCAGCTGCGCAAACGCCTGGTGCAACTGGTAGTAGCGAACGCGCGGCGCCGGCTCGCCGATGGATCGCCACACCTGGTAGATCCGTTCACGCATCGCGTAATCGGGCAGCGGCACGCGACCTGAAGGCCGGCGTGCATCGAGATCGCGGCGGCACTTCAGGGTCAGCTTGCGGCGGATCTTGAAGAGCGAGCTCATCAGATGGGTCGAGGCACCATGGCGGATGAAGTACGCCTCCAGCGCCTTGGCTTCGTTGACCAGTGCGACGGTCCGCAGCCCCGCCTGCAGCGCTTCGCCATCCAGCGCAACGCCAATGGTCAGCGTGCGCATGGCAGCCAGCCGATTGAGATCGAGCGCCGACAGCTGCCGCAGGTGAGCAAGCTGGTCGTTCGCGATGCCGAAGGCGTCGAGTTCGTCGGGCCGCGCCTCGGCCAGGCGCAGCGTCACGTGGTTGAGCAGGACGAGGCGAACCTGGGTGTCGTGCAGCGGGAGCATCACACCTCCCCGGAATCGGCCAAAGAGTCGCGCTCGGCATCCCGCCCGTCGTTCGGACCGCCGTTCGGGCCACGGGCGCGCCTGAGGCTGGCCAGCACCGCCCAGAAGGCATTGGCCGCTGCATCGGCAGGGTCCGCGAGCCAGAGAAGGAACTCCGGGTTCAGCGATACGGGCGCGATCGCATCGCGATCGATCTGGCCGCTGATACCGGCGAGCAACCACCACGCACGTCGCCGCTCGGGCGGGTTCGATTCGGCCTGCGGAAGAACCTCGAGCTGGTAACCCACTGCCGACCCCGGCGCCGGCTGAACACAGCCGCCCAAGCCGGCCACATCCGCAAAGGTCCGCACACGATCCAGCAAGTCTCCGGCCATCACCGCTGACAAACCTGTCGGCGCTGATGGCGCCGCGAGACCGGTGGCGTGCGTCGCATCGCCGGCATGGGACGCGTCGGCGGCGGCGTCGCCCTGCCCGCCGCGAGCCGGCCCCGGTCGCAGAGCATCGCGCAGCGCGTCAACCGTTTCGCCGAGGTGCACAGCCATCGCCACTTCGCACGCCTCGCAGGTTGCCGCCACGCTGAAGGTGCCGCTGTGCGGATAGTTCTCGGCGATGCGCCTGAAGACCGGCTCGAAGACCGTGGCATACAGCTCGTCCTCTGGCATCGACTTGCGCGCATGGGCATGGCGCTTGAGCGCGTTCAGCCGCGGCTGCAAGGTCTTGACATCGAGGCCGGACAGATCGACCCGCGCCTCGCCGAGCGTGCGCAGCCGCTCGGTGGCGAACAGGTACAGGCCGAGCGTCGCGGTGTTCACCGACAGGCCGAGCGAATGCAGTGCGTCCTCGAGCGGGCGCAGTGTCAGCACCCGCCCCTGCTCGGCCTCCAGGCGCGCCTTCAGCGCGACGATGCCGCAGGCCTTGTCCCAGAACGTCATCTCACCGCGCTGCTCGTTTTCGATCAGGTGGGCGGTGAGAACATGGCTCTCCGAGCGCCACGGCCGGAACAGCACCACGAGCTTGCGGTACCGTGGGTCCCGCGTCTCGGCCCACAGTTGCCTCAGCGCCAGAAGCCTGGTGTTGCCGCCGGCCTCGACGATGAAGTGCACCTCGCCCGGGCGCTGGGTCACCGTCAGCGGCGACCTGAGCCCGCCGGTGCGAATCGACTCCTTGATGTCGTCGAACCTGGCGTTCGTCGCCCGGCGCGGGTTGTTCTCGTAGGGCCGGATCTCGTCGACCGTCAGTTCGATCTGGCAATCGCCGCGCGCATCGATCTGGCCTGGCAGATCGCGCGCGTGGTTGCCCGGGTTGCCCACCTGCAGCGACTCGGCCACCAACCGCCGACGCTCATCGACGGAGACCTTGTGGCTCATATCGACGGCGCCTGGACATGGGGCTCATCGGCGTGAACGCCCAGCAGGCTCGGAATGAGTTCCCAGGCCAGCTGGTGCATGACCGTGCTGGCGCTCGGCATCACGCCGTCGCGGCGGCGTTCATGCCGATGCACCGGTATGCGCAGCGTCGCGGCCTCCTTGTAGGCCTTGGCATGTGGCACCACCGTGTCGAGCACGGAGACCCGGCCCTTGAGACGGATGAAGTCTTCGCGGATGCCACTGGCGATCAAGCGGGCATCGGCGGTGCGGTCTTGCCGATAGATCACCGCCTTCACCGGCCCCAGCGTGGCGCCGAGGGCGCTGCCGGGTTCGAGGCGATCGAGCAGCTCCATCGTTCCGTCCTTGAACTCGCGCGCCGAGAGAATCTCCGGCGTGATCGGCGAGACCAGGATGTCGGCGGCCAGGACTGCGGCGTCCTGCAACGGGCCGATGGCGCCCTGGGTGTCGATCAACACGCAGTCGTAGTTGCCGGCCACCACCGGCGACTGCAGCGCGAAGCGCAGCCGGAACCCGCGGTCGATGCGATTGAGCAGCCAGTTGGGAAGGTGGCCTTCGGGGTCATCGGAGACCACGATGTCCAGGTTGGGGAAAACTGTCGCCGTGATGCACGCGGCCGTGACCTGGCCGCGCACGATGACCTCGGTCAGACCGGCCGCCGGCTTCGGCGTCGCGAGCGGAAAGTATTTCGACAGCGACGGCTGCACGTCCGCGTCGATCAGCAGCACACGCAGGCCCATGTCGGCCAGCAGCGCCCCCAGGTTGGCCGTGAGCGTCGTCTTGCCGACGCCGCCCTTGGTGCTTGTGACGGTGAACTTGATCATCGATTCCGCGCCTATTCAGGTCTGTGGTCAGGCATACGGAATCAGCGGCAGAAGTGTCGGGCTACTCCTTGAGATAGTCGCCAAGCCCATGATCCGCGAAGACCTTGCGGATGCGCTTGATCTCCTCGTAGAGCGTGCCGCGCGGGATTCGTAGCCTCTCGGCCGCCTCTTTGATCGACAGCCCTTCCTCGCCGAGCATCAGGCAAAGACGGCGCTGCGCGGGTGTCAAGCGCGTGAGCGCCCTGCCCACATCGATGCGCACGTGGTGACGATTGGCGCCGCCCGCGTCCCCCGGATACAGGGCGTCGGACTCGCCGAGCAGCTCTGCGAGTGTTGCTCCGTCCTCTGATCCGTCGACCGTGGCATCGAGGGACAGCGCGCCCAGATCGCCAGCCCGTTTTTCTGCGGCCTGCTCGCGAATCAGGTCCGTGAGCTTGTTGCGAATGACCTGGGCCATGTAACCCACCGGCGGCGCATCCGGCTTGGGTACGAGTTTCAGGCGCACGACGATCCAGTGCGCCAGGCAGTCCTGGACCAGGTCGTCGAATTCCTCACGCGCGAGGCTTCGAGATCGTCTTCGGAACTCACCCACCAGTTTCTTCGTGACCGCGATTTCCCACTTCTCGAGACCATCCCCATGCCTGAGCGCCATTTCGTTCCCCGTCGGTTGCCTGACCGGGGGGAGGAACGAGCAATTGGCAGCAGAGCTAAGTCAGCAAGTAGCCAAGGAAACAGGCGTTGACTTCGCGGCACGGGGACCGAGCCGACAAATTTGGGTGGGATTCCGTATCCGGAAATCGAGGGCGTTCTCGATCGATGGAGATAGACGGCGATCCACAGCAGCAGACGCCGGGGAGCCCATCGCAGAGCCCCCGCCGGGCGCGCGGCGCCACGGCGTTATCGCGCGCGACACGGAAGGCGAATCAGCGGATCGGCCGAACCGCCACGAGTGGCGCAGGGCTGGAGAGCCTCAGCGGCTCAATGAGCAAGCAAGGGAGTGCGAATGAAGCGAGAAATGCAGTACGCCGTTCGACACCGGTCAACGACCAGCGCAAGACCGCAGGGTGTTGGCGGCGGGTCGGATCAAAGAGCCACCGACCCGGATCGGACCAGCCAGGCCCGCGAGTTGCCCCAACCTGTCCCGCGGGAGAGAAGTCGATCAGCCGGTCATGACCCGACACATTGCGAGCGAAATCCGTATCCCGCTGCACGGCGCAACGCGATCGACCTTGCCATCTCGGCGGCTGGCCTGCAGGCCATCCCCCCCGACAACCGATCCTGCCGCGCCCTGGCTCCCAGGTGGTCTAGCGCCGCCGCGGGTTCGACAGGCCGGCCAGGCGCGTGTGCGCAGTGCGGACGACGCGAGACCGCAGGACGCGAAACGCGCTAGGCCTGGGAGGGAACGAGAGGACGGGCATGAGGCGCGAAGAAGTGAAGGACAATGTGGGGCAGTTCAGAGGCTCGTCGCGAGCCGCTGGTTCCAGAGAAGCCGCTCCCAGAGACGATCCAGGGCACGGTGGTCATCCGGCATCAAGGCCGATGTCGGCCACCGCAACACCGATGCATTTGGCGCCGGCCCCCTACGTCACCATTCAATTGGCTTCGAACATCACCGGGCTGACCGAGAAAGCTATCCGGCGCAAGATCGAAGATGGCAAGTGGCTTTACGGTCGCGAGTACCGGCGATCCCCGGACGGGGGAATCTTCATCTCGATGAAGGGGTACGAGGCATGGGTCGAAAAGGGCTAGGCAACGTCGAGGTTCACGGCGACAGCATTCGCCTGCGCTTCACCTTCGAAGGCAAACGTCACGTCAAGCGTCTCACTCACGCAGGCGTGCCGCTGCCGCCGACGGCGGCCAACCTGAAATTCGCCCGCCGCCTGGCCGACGACGTCCACCGGAAGGTGGCACTCGGCATCTTCAACATGGCCGAGACGTTTCCATCGGCCGATGCGACGACCCCGCTGACGATTGGAAGCCAGCTGGACACGTGGCTCGCGAGCCAGAGAATCGAATTCAGCACGAAGGCAGCATACGAGAGCGCGATCCGCTTCTGGAAGGCGGGCATCGGTGACAAGCAACTGCGCGCGCTGAGGCACAGCCAGATCCTCGCGGTGCTTGCGGGCCGACCCGACTTGTCCGGAAAGACGATCAACAACTACGTGAGCGTTCTGCGGGAGGCGCTCGAGCTCGCCGTCACCGACGGGCTCCTCGACACCAACCCGGCCGGGAAGATTCCTCGCGCCCGGTACCAAAAGGAGCCGCCGGATCCCTTCTCAAGGGAGGAAGTCGACCGCATCGTGTCGGACTTCGAAGACCGACATACCGGCCAGGCGGCGAACATGGTCGAGTTCTGGCTCTGGACCGGGCTGCGCACCTCGGAGGTCTTCGCCTTGTGCTGGCAGAACGTCGACTTGGCCAGCGGCAGCGTACTGATCGCCGAGGCCCTCGTGCGGGGCGTACACAAGGACCGGACCAAGACGAACGTCGCCCGGACCGTCAAGCTCAACAGCAGGGCGCTGGATGCCCTGCAGCGGCAGCGAGCCCACACCCAGCTGGCCGGCGGGGAGGTCTTCAACGATCCGCGAATGGGCAAGCCCTGGATCGACGAGCGCGCGTTTCGGCGCAGCTTCTGGACACCCACGCTGAAGCGGCTGGGCATCCGCTACCGTCGGCCCTACAACATGAGACACACCTACGCCACGGTCATGCTGATGGCAGGCATGAATGCAGCGTTCTGTGCGCGCCAGCTCGGCCACTCGGTGGAGATGTTCCACCGCACCTACGCTAAGTGGCTGGACGGGGAGCAGAACGACCGGGAAATGGAGCGCCTGGAAGCGGCGATCGCCCCGAAGGCCGGGACCGAACGCAACACGCCGGCCAAACCATAAACCTGACCGGGTCGACCTGACACGGCCGGTTGAGGGCCGGCCGCTCGCCGCACACAGAGGTGCCAATGCGTGCGCCCTCCGACGACCGATCAGACTGACCTCGCTGACCCGCTCAGGTTCCCGTCACTCCGGTTTGCCGAACCGCTGCCCGAGGAGGCTGATGCTGCTCTTTGCGAGCGGCGTCCGGGGCAGCGTTGCAGAACCTCAGGACACCGTCCGGGGACCACCTGCAAGGCAGTCGATCAGGGTCGAAAAATGACCCCTCAAAGCGCCGTTTCGCATCCCTTCCGATTTCAGATTTGGCCCAAATTTGGCCCACGGAAGGGAACCGATCTCTCTAAGCTGTTGATCTACAAAGAGATACGGTGGGGTGGCTGATGGGACTCGAACCCACGACAACCGGAATCACAATCCGGGACTCTACCAACTGAGCTACAGCCACCATTGAACTGACGTGTGCCACATTTACAGCGGTCGCCGTCCGGCAGGTCGCGCCGGCCGCAGCGCGCGCGACCTTGGCCTGCCCGACGGGAATCGAACCCATAACCCCCAGCTTAGAAGGCTGGTGCTCTATCCAGTTGAGCTACGGGCAGGAATCGTACCGCTTGAGGGTGGTCGGGGTGAGAGGATTCGAACCTCCGACATCCTGCTCCCAAAGCAGGCACGCTACCAGACTGCGCCACACCCCGGGGGCCGACAATGATAGCCGCTCCGACCTCCCATGGCAACCATTCCTCGGAACAACCGGCGCCCCGCCCGGGCTTCTGGGCAAGCCCACTTGCCGTTGGCTAGAATTTCTGCTATTAAAGCGAGTTTTTTCCGGGACGCCAGCCCAGATGAGCTCTGATCTGCATACGCCGTTCAAGCCCTACACGCCGAAAAAGGGCGAGCCCTACATGAGCCCGAAGCAGCTTGAACACTTCCGGAAAATTCTCTCCACCCTCAAAGGCGAGTTGAGCCAAGACATCGACCGCACGGTGCACACCATGCAGGACGAAGCGACAATATTCGCCGACCCGAACGACCGGGCCAGCCAGGAATCGGACATGGCCCTGGAGCTGCGCAACCGCGACCGCGAACGCAAGCTGATCAAGAAGATCGAGGAGACCATCACCAAGATCGACGCCGACGACTACGGGTACTGCGACAGCTGTGGCGTAGAAATCGGCCTGAAGCGACTCGAGGCGCGCCCGACCGCCACGCTATGCATCGACTGCAAGACGCTGGACGAGATGCGCGAGCGGCAGATCGCTAAATAATTGACATTTACGGCCACCGACCGGTGGCCGTCCCTTTAGCCTCTTCGCTTACCCCTCCGCTCGCTTACCCATCGCCCGTTCCTCGGACGTCGCCACGCACACATGGCAGGCCACTTACCCCACGCTTCCGGTTTCACAGACCGCTGACAAAGGGCTAGCGCCCGTTGTAGCCCCGCGTCATTAGCTCACGTTTTTCGTCATGCCAATGACGCAATCTGAGGTCCTATACCGAAGGCAAACATGTCAAAGGTCATCCGCGCAGGGAGCCGATGCGCCTTGCATCGGCATAGCCCATCGCCATGAGGAGGGCGGGTCAAGCCCCCGCCAGGCCGCGGTGATGACGCCGCAGTCGCTTGGCATGCCCCGTTGACCCGCTGGCCTGGGTGCATCCCGGAACCTACCTGGCCCTGCACTTGCTATGCACTGACTCAGTCCAGCCACGCGTCCCAGCGACAATGCCAAAGGGGAACCTGATCACGGCCGAGTGGTTCGGCAGGCGGCGAGCAGCCCCTGCCTTCCTGCCGGAGCCCGGGACAGAACTAGGAATTATTCCTGCGGGCAAAAGGACAAACAGGTAATCGCCGAAAGCCCATTGAAGCGCTTCACTATCAAGGAAGGTCAGAGAAATGAAAATTGTAGACAAAGTCCTCAACCCCCGAGACATCCGCCATCGTCTCGGTTTGAACCAACAAGAGTTCTGGGGCCGGATCGGTGTCACGCAAAGCGGCGGCTCGCGCTACGAGAGCGGCCGCAACATGCCCAAGCCCGTACAGGAACTCCTGCGCTTAGTCCACGTGGACCAGATTGACGTGCGTAAGATCAACCGCGGGGACTGCGAAATGATCGCGTACCTGAAGGCTTCGGATCCGTCGCTGTACCGCTCGCTGCGCCAGGAGGCCCTCCGTGGCCCGCAGCGCAAGGTCCCGGTGCGCCGCGCGGCAGCCGTCGCCGCCAGTTCCCGTTCAGGGCGTTAAGCGGACCTCGAGGCCCAGTGCCTCGATCCGCCCCGCGAACGCTCGGAGCCAAGCTTCGGGCAAGGCAGAGATGCGTGGCGCCTCCGGCTGAAAGGACTGCCGCACAGGTCCGTAGAGCAGGACGCCACGCAAGTCGACCGCTTCGCCCAGTAGGTGCCTCAGGAACGCCAGATAGGCCTCGCGTTGAAACTCGCTGGGCTCTTGCCCATCCAGGGCGAACATACAGGTCTGCAACCAGGTAGTGCAGAGCGCGGCGCACCGCCGCAAATTGCGTGCAACCCGCCCGGGGGAACCGCGCACGCTGTTGACCTGCTCCATGCTGCCCGCATCGGCACGGTCCACCTTGAACCATACTTCGCCCGCCAGGCTCGCCAACGCCCGAATGCCCGACTGAACGCTTTCCCGATGCAGCAGGCTGCCGTTGGTGATGAGGACGGTTTTTACGCTGGCCCCCAGTCCCAGGCGCCCCCGCACCCGCCCAATGGCCGCAACCACTGCGGCAAACTCGCGCGCCGTCGTGGGCTCGCCGTCGCCAGCCAGAGCGATGTCCTGGAGACGCCGCAAGTCCGCGGGCACGCTGCGCAGGAGAAAGTCGCCTTGTACCACCCGGAGGAGGAACCCTTCGAGTTCCGCCTCCAGGCGCGCCAAGTCCACCGGCGGCGCGGTCCCCCGGGTTAGCCCTGGCACCTGGCAGTAGATGCAGCGCCAGTTGCAGGCCTGGTTCGTGTTCAGATTGATGCCCACGGAGAGCCCACCGGCCCGCCGCGAAACCACCGGATAGATATAGGTCAGGCCTGCGCTGTCCGTAGGATGATCAAGGAAACTGAGCGGTGCATTGACGGTCATAGGGGGACCAAATCGGGAAGCCGGAGCCTGCTCTATATTACGCGAGCCCGGGCACCGGGCGGGCTCCGGGGGCTCGGGGCGGTTTCCCGGGAAAACCGTGGCTGTTGCACGGATATGCTAGGGTACTCGCCTAGGGCCTCTCCGGTGCGGCACTAGGTGGCCGCCGCACCGGAACGTCGTCTACATCCTACAAGCCACCACTGCACTGGAGAATGATCATGAAAGCACTCGTTACCGCCCTCGTGGCGGCCGTACTGGCCGGTGCGGCTTTTTGCGCCGGCGCAGAGGACAATGCCATCGAAGTCGCCAAAGGCAGCACGCTGCCGGGTGAAGGTCAAACCGTCAGCATCATGGGCAATCCCCTCCCGCTCAACGGCACCCCGGTGCGCGTGGGCGAGATGCTGCCCGACGCCGTGCTGACCGCCGGCAACATGGGGCCGGTGCACATGGCCGACACCCACGGAAAGGTCCGTATCATCAGCGTCGTGCCCTCGCTTGACACGCCCACCTGCGACGCGCAGACCCACCAACTCTCCGAGAAGGATCCGCGCACCGCCGAGCGCGTCGAGTTCATCACCATCAGCATGGACCTCCCCTTCGCTCAGGCGCGCTGGGCCAAGGCCGGTAAGGTCAAGAACGTGACCTTTCTATCGGATTACAAAGACGCCTCCTTCGGCATGAACAACGGCCTGTTGATCCAACCGCTGCGCCTGCTTGCCCGCGCCATCATTGTCACCGATAAGGACAATGTCGTGCGCTACCTGCAAGTGGTGCCGGAAGTCACTCAGTTGCCCGACATGGACGCGGCCATTGCCGTGGCCAAGAGCCTGCTCTGAGCTAAACCACATCCGGCGCCTGCCGCCGCGGCGGGCGCCTCGCTGGGCCGCGCCGCGGTGCCCTGCGGCCCATTTCCCCAATAGCTCCAACCTGGGAAGGCGTGCCAGACGGTTATTGCCCCGGCATGGACCATTTTTTGCTGGGCCCTCACCCGCGCACCGAGGTCTCCAAGCCCCATCCTTGGTCGGCCCCTACCGTGCAAACCCGCCGCCAACGACGGCCGCTTCGAACCGGGTTCGGGCACCGGCGCCGGAGCTTGTGCGCGCTCAGGCAACGCCTGGCAGAATCTACAACGCCCGCCCCGGGAAAGGTCTTGCTCTGGAATGGATCAGCTCATCGGGATGCTCTCCCCCGTCGCCCTGGACGACTTCGCCGACCTGATGCCGGAGGCGGTCCGCGCGGGCGGCTATCCCAAGGGCCTGGGCGGCTCGCCCGCGAACCTACTTGCCCGAGAATTGATCCGACGTGGCCGCCGCCTGGTGATTTTTACGCTTGATCCGACCGTAACTCAGGAGGTGGTGATCGAGTGTCGCGGGGTGAGAATCTGCATCGGCCCCTTCCGCCCGCGCCGCGCGCGGGACTTCTTCCGCGAGGAAATCGCCTATCTCATCAGCGCCGTTTCCCGCGAAAAACCCGACGTGCTGCACGCCCAGTGGGTTTATGAGAACACGCTGGCAGCGCAAGCCACGGGCTTGCCCACGGTGGCCACGGCCCATGACGCGCCCTGGAACATCCTGCGGCTGAACTTCATTCCCTACCGGATCATCCGCACGCTGATGGCGCTGAAATCGATCCGCCGCATCCCGCTGCTGGCCGCCGTGTCGCCCTATGTGGAGCAACACCTGCGCCGCTATTGCCTGTTTCGCGGCGATTCGGAGATCGTGCCCAATGGCGTCCCCGGCGCATTCTTCCAGCTACGCGCCGTGCCGCGCGAGCCCGGCTCCAACCCGGTGTTCGCCACCGTGCTCCCGAACTGGGGCACGCTCAAGAACGGGGAGGCGGCCATCGCCGCCTTTGGCATCCTGCGCCGCAGCTTACCTGGCGCACGCATGGTCATGTTCGGCCAGGACTACGGCCCGGGCCAGACCGCCGAGCGCTGGGCGCAGGCGGCCGGGATCGCCGAGAACATCGAGTTCGCCGGCCGCACCCCCCATGCCGAACTCATGCGCCGCCTAGGCGAAGATGTGGACGCCTTGGTGCATCCCTCGCGCGAGGAGGCCCACAGCATGGCCATCATCGAGGCCATGGCCGTGGGCCTTCCGGTGATCGGCGGAAAGCGCAGCGGCTCGGTTCCCTGGACCCTGGACTACGGCAAGGCTGGGCTGCTGGTAGACATCAATGACCCTGAGGACATAGCGCGTGCCATGGAACTGCTGGCTAAGGATCGGGAACAGCGTTCAGCCATTGCGCGCGCCGGACACGAGTACGCGCTCGCCACCTGCTCTATCGAGCGCGTGGCGGACACCTACGAACGCCTCTACCTGCGCGCCCTCAGTACGCAGGGACAGCAGGCCCGGTAAGAGCCGCCGCGTCCGCGGCATCAAAGGGGGGGACAAAGACTCCATGTTCATACTTGTGACGGGAGGGGCCGGCTTCATCGGTTCCCATACGGTGGATCTCCTGCTTGCGCAGGGGGCTCGGGTACGCGTGTTGGACAACCTCGAGACGGGCCAGCGGCGGAACCTGCCCACTCGGGAAGCGTTGGAGTTCCGCCAGGGCGACATTCGCGTCGCGGCGGACGTCGTCAGTGCCATGGAAGGCATCACCCACGTCCTGCAACTGGCCGCGAAGGTCTCGGTTCAGGCCTCGGTGGAGGAGCCTGTTGCCTCCGGTGCGACCAATGTGGCCGGCTTCCTCAACGTGCTCGACGCGGCCCGCAGGTGCGGCGTTTCGCGCTTTGTTTATGCCTCTAGCGCCGCTGTCTACGGCGTACCCGCAGAGTTGCCGCTCACCGAGCGCTCGTCGGTGGCGCCCCAGTCCCCCTACGGCCTCGAGAAGCTCATCGATGACCACTACGCGGCGCTCTACGGCGAGCTCTACGGGCTGAGCACCCTGGGACTACGCTATTTCAATGTCTACGGGCCGCGTCAGGATCCCTCCTCACCCTACGCCGGGGTGATTAGTCGGTTTGCCGACCGGCTCCGCGGGAACCAGCCGCTCACCGTCTTCGGGGACGGCCAGCAAACTCGCGATTTCATCTACGTGGGCGACGTTGCCCGCGCGAACGTAAGCGCCTTGACCCGCTCCTGCACCGGCGTGTGCAATGTGGCGACGGGCAGCAGCGTCACGCTGCTGGACCTCATTCGCACGCTCGGAGAAGCCTCCGGCGTCGACGCCCAGGTGCTGCATGAACCGGCGCGCGAGGGCGATATCCTGGAGTCTGCGGCAGACACGACCCGGCTGCGCGAGGAGCTCGGCGTGGTTGCAGCCACCCGCCTGCTCCCCGGCCTTCGCCACCTCCTCCACGCCCAGGGCTCACCAACGTCCTAGAGCAGCAGCGCCTCCCCGGCTGGCCCCGGGGGGCCTGCCGGCGAGTGCGTAGGGGCGTTCGGCGGTAACATGTGGGAATACCGGGGCGCCCCGACGGCGGCCCGGCCTCCTGAAACCTCCTGGGATTGAATTCATGCGCCTGCCCGCCGCGCCTACAGTAGCCGCCCTTGTTCTCGTCTCGCTCGCGGGATGCGCGTCCGCGCCCGTAACCGGTCGCAACCAGTTCCTCCTGGTACCCGAAAGCCAGGCCATCAACGCCTCCAGGCAGGCCTATAGCGATACGCTCGCGCCCTTGCAGAAGGAAGGCAAGGTGAACAACGACCCGGCACTGCGCGCCCGCGTGGAACGAATCACCAGCCGGCTGATCCCCCAGGCCATCCGCTACCGCCCAGAGACGCAGGCGTGGGACTGGCAGATCGCCGTCATCGACGACCCGAAGACCATCAACGCCTGGTGCATGGCGGGAGGTCGGATGGCGATCTATACCGGTTTGATCCAACAGATCCGACCCAGTGACGACGAGATCGCCGAGGTCATGGGGCACGAGATCTCCCACGCGCTTGCCAAGCACGCAGCCGAGCGCATGTCCGTGGCACTTGCCTCCAATGGGGCCTTGCAGGTGACGGTCGCGCTATTGGGATCGAACGGCAACAACCCGGCGGTGCAGCAGGCCCTGCAACAGGCGGCCAACGTCGCCATCAGCCTGCCCAACAGCCGGGGGCAGGAGTCCGAAGCGGACCGGATCGGGATCGAACTCGCGGCGCGTGCGGGCTACGACCCCGCGGCGGCGGTCACGCTGTGGCAGAAAATGGTCAAAGCAACGGGGAGTGCCGGGAAATCCGATTGGCTGAGCACCCACCCTTCGGGGGAGAAACGTGAGCAGGCACTTGCGGCGCTGATCCCGCAAATGCTGCCCTACTACCTGGACAAGTCCGAGCGTCCGGTCTACCCGCTGAAGCAACACTAGCGCGCCCACGTGGGAGCGCTTCCCGCTAACCCATCTTTGTCACTTTTCCGTCCTTTCTGACGCTGGCGCGCCGTAAACCCTTGTCAGCATTGGACTTCATTTCTGAGGCAAAATGTAGTGCCATAATATTTTACGTATATTGATCCAAAGCCTTGCTTTTCGTGCA
>JANXRW010000044.1 GCA_025356655.1 Betaproteobacteria bacterium
AGCCAGCTCCTGCCCACCCGCACCCCATTCATCTCCAGCCGCTGGTGCTGGCGGTACAGCGGGATGTGGTACAGGAACTTGTCCACCCGCATCCCGGCCGGGAAGCTCACATCCGCGCGACTTCCCTCGATCACCCCGACAACCAACCATCTGGGCCGCCTGCTCTCGGTCTCGCTGCACGTCGCTGCGCCCCACTGCGCCCCACTGCGCCCACGCGCACCCGCCATCTGCCTGCCCTCCACCGCGTTGAGATGGCTGCAGTGTGGCGACTGACGAGGCCACGGGGAAGAACGCCGCTGGGGAACCGGTTACGGTCAAACGACACGGCACGGCAAAAGCAAGGCGTGTACACGCTACCTTTTGTACGTGTAATCGCTCAAATCTCCCGTGAAGGCCACCCCACCGGTATCGGTGATCGCCGGTTTTTGGCCAGAGCGTGACGGATGACCTATGCCTGGCCAAGCGCGTGCAATCGCTCAGATTTTCGCGGACGCGCAAACGCTCCGTCACTACGTGCAACGGGCGTTATGTCAAGCAAACGGAACACTTCCATAAGTAAGACTTGCACAAACTATATATAAAATTCAACATATAACTACTGACAAACCGTCATTTGTGCGAAGAAATCAACATGAGCAGCCACACCATAGACACCGCCATGGCAAAACGGATGGTCGAAGCGTCCGCGATCCATGGCGCATCGATCATTGGCCAGCCTGGCGGCTGGTCCGTAGTCCTGAAGCTGGGGATGCAAGAAAAGCCGCTGGGGGCACAGCGCAGCGACAAGCCCCGTATGTGGCGCAGCCTTGACCGTTGCGTGGACTACCTGAAGAAAGAGCTTCACATTGCCCGCTTCGAGCTGGACGCTACCAACTTCAGCGACGTTGCCCTAGTGGGCAAGTCCCGCGAGGACGCATCGGAACGACTGCGCAACGCCCATGAAGCGGCGGCGCATGACAAGTGGTTTCGGGAACAGGTGGAAATCGGCCTGGCCGAAGCTGACGACCCGGCCGCCGAGTGCGTGACGAACGAGGAAGCGAACGCGAGCTGGGCCAAGAAACGGGCCGAGCTGGTCAAGCGTGCTTGAGGGAGAGCCGCTTGATGTTGGTATGGCTTCGCAGGGCGATAGCTGACCGTGACTCGCAGCTGAACTACATCGCCCAGGACAACCCCCGCGCAGCCATCCAGCAAGGCGACCGCATAGCCCACCAGATGGGCCAGTTGGTCCAGCACCCGGAGATGGGCCGCTCAGGGCGCAAGCAAGGCACCCGCGAGCTGGTCATAGGCCGTAGCCTGTTCATCGTGATTTATCGCATCAAGGGCAACCGCATCGAGCTGCTGCGCGTGCTGCACGGTGCGCAACAATGGCCGAAGGAGCCAAAACAAGATGATGAAACAGATCGCAGACGCGGCTAAAGAGCCGACATTGACGCCAGTTCCAACAGGTACTTAACGGTGTCCCCCACGACTTCCTCCCCCGATGGTGATCGGTAAGCAGAGATTAGCAGAAAGCCCCGACAGTTCACGCAACCACTGGAACGGGGGAGAGGGGAAAGCATCCCCCGAGGGCTGGTAAGAGGACTCATCACTCGGACTGATGAGCCACCGCGGGCTTTTGGCAACCCGTCCCCATGCGGCGCAGCGCAGGACGAATGCGCAGTTCATTGCCCGCACGTTCGATGACCCGATCACGGTCCCCACCGCTGTCGGCCGGTTCAGCCGGGATGCGCAGGGCCTGGGAGTTGCCGCATCTGAACGGTTTGGTGCGGGCCGTGGCTTATCCCGTGGTGGAAGGGAGAGAAATTGCGGCCAGGTCGGATGGTAAGGAGCTCGCGCGGTGGCTCCTCGCCTGCGTGGCGGGCATCCCCGGGCACCGTCCCTGCCGCCTGACCCCGGGCGGTTGGAACCGGGGGGAGGACTGTGCATTTTCGCTGCGCTTCGGTGACGGGCCCTTGCTCCGTCCCGACGGGGGTTACGCAATGATTTCGCCGGGCCGGGAGGTTAATCAGGGTTTGAAGACATCGACCGCGACCAGTCGGGCGGGTACCGAGCCCTTGTTCTCAGCCCAGTGCACGATGCTCTTGGCCTCGGTCCAGGTGTCGCCGGCGTGATGATCGGTTGTCTCACCGCCTTCGATGTGCTCGGTGAGCGTACCTTCCAGCAAGTACACCACCGCCGGGCGCCCCTTGTGGCTGTGTAGGGCGACGGCGCCGCCGGCGTCGATGGTAAGCACGCGTAGGCGCAACTGCCGCCCCTCGACATTGTCCATTTCGGCACCCAGATCCACCACCGTCGGAGTGCTCGCGTGCATGCCGTGGCTCTCCCTCGGCGGCTGCTGCGCCAGCGCGCTGGTGCTGGTGACGAGGGTAACGGCGAGCAGTAGCGCGCCCGAGAGGCGGCAGTGGATCATGACAATTCTCCTTGAACCGGGTGGTTGGGATGGCCGGGGGACTCCCCCGCAGCAGGCCGCTCGCGGATCATACGCCCCTTGCGCGCAGGGCCTTCGCAGTTGTCTTCGGCTCGATCCAGCGCCCCAGTATGCCCACGAGCGCCTCCCGGGTGAAGGGTTTGGATAGGAAGTCATCCATCCCCACCTCCTTGCAGCGCTGACGGTCGGTATCGGAGGAACTGGCCGTCAACGCCACCACCGGCAAACGCTGCTTGCTCAGCCGCTCGCGCTGGCGCAAGAGCAGCGTGGCGGCGAATCCGTCCATCTGCGGCATATGGCAGTCCATCAGCAACAGGTCGAAGGGCAAGACTGCACAGGCGTCCAGCGCCTCGATGCCATTGCCGACGGCGCTGACCGTGCAGCCCACGCCCTCGAGCATCTTCACCGCCACGAGTTGGTTCACCGGGTTGTCCTCGGCAAGCAGCACGCGAGCGCCGGGGAAGGCGCGCGGTGCCGGCGGGGGCACTGCCTTCAACCGCGGTGGCAAGGTGGCGGCGAAGGATTGGGCGGTGCCAAGGAGTTCCTGGACGCGCTCCCGCAGTGCCGCCTGCCGCACGGGTTTGGTTATCCAGCCCAACCGGCTCCTGCTGTCGAATCCGGGGGCCTCGTGGGCGTCGCGAACCCCGTTCAGTATGAGCACGGCGCGTCCCTCGCAGCCTGGGCGAGTCACCAAGTCCGCCGCCAGCGCCAGGCCGTCCGCTTCGCCAAGGTGACGGTCAATCAGAATGAGGTCGAAGCCGCCGGCCTGCGCGTCGGCGAGATGTTTTGCCTCCAACGGGCTGGCGGCCGGGCTCACGGCGACGCCCAAACCGGACAACTGCTGCTCCAGGATTTCGCGCAGAGTAGGGTTGGGCTCCACGAGCAGGGCGCGCGCGCCGTAGGCCATGTCCGGCGGGGGAGGGGTGCTGTGGGCGCCGTGCTCGAGGGGGAGCAGAAACCAGAATGTGGAACCCTGATCCGGCGTGCTGAAGAGGTCGATCTCTCCACCCATGGCGCGCACCAACTGCCGCACAATAGAGAGGCCCAGGCCGGTACCGCCGAAGCGCCGGGTGGTAGAACCGTCCTCCTGAGAAAACGCGTCGAAGACCTTCTGCTGCGCCTCGAGCGCGATGCCGATGCCACTGTCGTGGACGGTAAAGCGTAGCGCCTCGGTGTCGCGGTGCAGGCTCAACACCACCTCGCCGTGCTGCGTGAACTTCAGCGCGTTGCTCAGTAGGTTGGTGAGAACCTGGTTGAGCCTGAGCGGATCACCTTCAATAGTCACCGGCACTCGCGGGTCGATGAAACAGGCCAGTTCGACGCCCTTGGCGGCGGCCTGCTCGGCAAACAACCCTGCGGCGTCCTCCACGCACTCCCAGACATTGAAGGCGATTCGCTCGAGCTTCACTTTGCCGGCCTCGATCTTCGAGTAGTCGAGCACGTCATTGATCAGTCGCAGCAGGTGTTCGCCGCTTCGACGCACGCTGTGCGCGAAATGCCGCTGCTCGTCGTTTAGCGGCGTGTCGAGCAAAAGCTCCGTCATGCCCAGCACGCCATTCATCGGCGTGCGGATCTCATGGCTCATGTTCGCCAGGAATTGGGATTTGGTTTGGTTGGCCGCCTCGGCAGCGTCCTTGGCCCGCAGCAGTGCCGCGTCCGCCTGTTTGCGCTCGGTTATGTCGGCGTGGGTCCCGGCCAAGCGCACCGCATGGCCCGCGGCGTCGCGCTCCACGACCTTGCCGCGCGTTTGAAGCCATCTCCATTGGCCATCGCCCGCCAGGATGCGCATCTCAAGGTGCAGGGCTCCATCCGGGGCCTTCAGCGCGCGCCGTGTCTCCTCCGTCACGCGCGTCATGTCATCCGGATGGATTTGGACCGCCAGGAGTTCCATGCTGGAAGTGGCGGCCCTCGACACCGAACTCACGAGTAACGAGGCCTGCTCATCGAGGTAGACCTCACCGGAGGCCACATCCCAGTCCCACAGGCCCAAGCTGGATCCTTCCAGCGCCAGGGCGAGGCGCCGCTCGGCGAGGATCAAGTGGTCGGTCTTCTCGCGCAGTTCGCCGGCGCGCTGGATCACCAGTTCCTCGAGCCCGTTCGCATGTGCCGCCAACTCAGCACGGGACTGGCGCAGCTTGTCCATCATCGTCTCAAGCGCCGTGGCCAGATCGCCAATCTCGTCCGCGCGCGCCACGCCCACGGATTGTTCCAGCCTGCCCTCCCCGATGTGCCGAGAAATCGCGGATAGCGCGCGAAGGGGGGCCACCACCCGCCGGGTGCAGGCCAGGGTGAGCAGCACCGCCAAGAAGCCCACCACGCCACTGATGAGTGTGGCCGAGACGATGTCCTCGCGCAGTTGCTCGGCTATGCCGCGCTGGGAGACGCCCAGTTGCACGTAGCCCAAGGTGAGGTCGCGCCGCAGGCCCGCGAGTGCTGCCGGCGATGGCGCCTGTTCGAGCGCGCGCACGGGCGCCACGAGGTTGTAATAGTCGTACCCTTGCACCGTGTCACGCAAGGTCGTGTAGCGTACCGGCGGCGCGAGGTCCTCCAGATGGATCAGGTCCAGTCGCGGCACCGGATGGGTGATCTGGCGGCTCGCGAGCACACTGCCGTCCTTGCGGCGCAGGCAGACGTAGGCCACGTTCCGGTTAGTGGCAACGCCGTCGATCAGTCCCTGCAGCGCCGCTGGGTTGCCGCTGGTAAAGTCCGCAGCCGCGTTCTGCGCCAGCATGCTGGTGAGGTAGGCGCTGAGCGCCAGCAACGCGTGCTCGTCGCGCGAGCGTTGCTGGAGGATTATGCCGGTGGCTACAAGGCTCGACGCGAGCAACACCACGCCGATGCTGAGCAGGTTGAACCGCGCGCCCAGGCTCATGCGCCTGCGATGCGCGAGCGGGCCCTGGGTCCCGCTGGGCATCGCCCCGGTTTGCCGGGCGGAGAAATCGGATTCGATGGGCGTGGCTCCTGGGGTTCTCCTAGGGGAATTACGGCCGCGCTGGCCGCGAGTTGAGCGCTTGCGGCCTATGCCCCGGCACCGGGTGTTCCGTGAGCCAGTGCCGGCAGAGGCGCTCCAGCGCCCTGCGGGCGCCGGGGTCCAGCCCCTGGGGATCGAAGCGGTGGGCGCAATGCAGGCTAGCCATTTCGCGCAGTCGGGGCAGCTCGCCGGGCAGCACCGGGTCCAGTGTGTTCAGCCAGGGATCGAGCGGCTGCCAGGCGGGCCGGGTGTGCCCGATCTGCGCGAGGCGCGCCAGCACGAGGTAGAACTCGGAGTCGGTGCCGAGGCCGCGTGCGGCGGGCGATCGTTCCGCTGCGCGCCGTGTGCGCGCACGTTGGGTGCGGAACATCGGCCAGAGCACGCGGGTGGCGACCCAGGCCAGCGCGAGGCCCACCGCCAGACGGCCGGGCAACTCGCCGGCGCCGTCGAGCGCCAAAGCTGCCCAGGCGCCTAAGTCATAGAGTCGGCCCCAGACAGGAGCCTGCTCCTGCTCCAGGGCAGCCCAGTTCGGTGGCGTGGTATCCACGTCCACCCAGGCGCCGTCGACCCAGGCCCTAGCCCAGGCATGGGCGTGGCGCAGCCGGGCCACGTACTGGTGCTCGAGGCTGGAGTATTCCTGCAGGGAGAAGCCGGTGGCGTAACGCGCGGGCACACCGGCGGCGCGCAGCAGCAGGACGGTGGCGGAGGCAAAGTACTCGCAGTGCCCGCTATGATCCCGGCGCAGGAATTCACGGAGGGAGGCACGCGTGCCAGCGGCTTGGTAGAGGCTGTAGCGGAAGTCCCGCCGGAAATATTCGCGGATCAGCGCGATCGCGTGCCTTGGCTCCTCCGTGCCGGGCCCCAGTTGCCGCAGCGTAGCGAGGAGAACCGGGGATTCAGTCCGGGGCAGGCCGAGGTCCTCGGGCCCGGGTGGCTCGCCCAGGGGCGCCGTCGCCGTGACTTCCACGCCGTAGCGCAGGTATCCAGGCCGGTGCGTTGCCTGCACGGTGCCGAGCGGGTTGCGCCGCAGGGCCGCCTGAGTCATGCCCGCCACACGGGCCGCGCCAGCGGGAAGCGACAGCACCGGATCGCCGCCTTCTGAATATTCCGTGATGGCGTAGCTGTCCGCACCAGCGGGCACCCCTGCGCCTGCGAGCGTCCACGCGCCCGCACCCTCGGGTAATGAAGCGAAGCGTGCGTTGCCCGCGAGCCAGGTTCCGGACACATAGCGCTGGTAGCTCGCCCGGTGCAGCAGGAGCGCCGCGGCTAGCGGCCGGGGGGGGCGCACACGCACGATGATGCGTGAGGACCCCTTCAACGCGCCGATGCTGCCGATGGCCGTGGAACTCCGGTAGGGATCGCTGCGGCTCGCCTCCAGATCGAGCCAGTCGCTCACGGAGGCTTCCAGCCACTGCTGGCCCTGGCGCAGTCCCTGTTGCACGCCAACTCCCAGCAGCAAGCCCGCTCCTATCAGCAGCCCCCAGCCCCAGGGCGAGTGGTGGGGGGGCCGTGAGCCCCAGCACGCCCAGGCCAGCAGGGCTGCCGTTCCTGCCAGGAACCCGGGGCCCTGGGTGTTGGCGGCACTGGCTGAGACTAACAGGAGTGCGAAGTAGGCCGGCGCCAGGTCGATGGCTCCGGGGCTGTGCTTCGCCCGGCGCAGGCTGAGAAGCAGCGCCCGCAGGTCCACGGTAGCCGCCCCATTATACTGTTGCGCGAGGAGCAGCGGGGCGAGCAGAAGTGGCATCCACTGGAATAGGCGGATCATCGCCAGGGGGTTGTGCAGGGTGAAATAGAGCCAGCCGTAGGCGAGCACGACCAGGATCGCGAACAGGTCGGACACGCGGGCGAAGTCGGCCTGCTCGAGGTGCAACCGGCGCGGGCGCAGGCGCGCGGCAAGCAGGGCCGCAGTCAACAGCACCCCGGGCAACCACAACCCAGTCTGGAAACTCCAGAACAGCAGCGAAGCAACCAGCAGGGGCATCGGCGTGCTCACAGGCGGGCGAGCCCTTGGGCGATAGCCCCCGGCACCAGAGGCAGGACCCAGGGGGGCAGGGGCGCCGGCGGCGCCTGGGCGCTCACCAGCAGCACCCAAACCGGCCGGCCCAGCGCACGCAGACGCTGTACCAGCGCCTGACGCGGCGCATCCCAGTCGAGCAGCACGAGCAGGCAACTGCTCACCAGCGCCTGACGGGCGAGTACTCGCTGGGCTAGGCCCTCAAAGTCCGCGGCCGGACTCGCCTCGAGGCCCGCCAGTACATCAGCGATGGCGGTTGCCGGGGACTGGCCGCGGCCGAGGGTGAGGCAGTGCGGGGTGCCGGCTACGAACAGCAGGTCCACTAGCGAGTCCGGAGCGTCCATCGCCAGCAGGAGCGAGGCGGCCACAGAGATCGCTTCCTCGACGCTGGGATCCGTCGGATGGTCGGTGCAACTGTCGAGTACCAGCGCTTGGCGGAAAAAGAACTCGTCCTCGTACTCCTTGACCACCAGTTCGCCCGCTCGTGCCCAGGCCTTCCAGTCGACCCGCTGCAACGGGTCGCCGGGGCGGTACTCGCGCAGCCCGATGAATTCCAGCGAGTCGCCTACCCCCGTGGCGAAGCTCACCCCGCCCGGCTGATAGTGCCTGCCGCCGCCCAATGCCCGTGCCGCCACCGCGTAGCGGCGCGGCAGGACGGTGATGCGCTGCGGGGCTGACAGGTTGCGCGGGCGTCGCAGCAGGCCGAGCGGCTCTGGCCGGAGCAGGGTGATCTGGTCGAGGCAGGCGTGCCCCCGGCGCAAGGCCACCGCGCGCAGCCGAAAGCGCACCCCCCCGTCGGGCAGCGCTTCGCAGCCGACAGATTCCTCCACGCGCAGGCGCAACGCACGCTGTTCCAGGCGCTTCCAACGCCGGTAGGTGGGTAGCCCCGGGCCGGCTAGAAAGGCCTCCAGGTGCGGGCGCGGGTCACGCAGTGCGTCGCGCAGTGCGAGGCCGTCGGCGGGGCTGGCACTGCGCAGGTGCACTTCCACTGCGTATTCGAAGGCCTCGCCGACCGTGACGCGAAGGGGGAGATCCCGGTGCGCCGTGAACGCCGGCACGGGCCGCGCGCAGGCGAGCACCGCCACGCCCAGCAGGCCCAGCAGGAGAGCAAAAACCTGGTAGGCCAGTGTCTGGGTGGTGTCCACGCCCAGGGTACCCGCCATCACCAGGGTGCCCAGGAACAGAAAACCACTGCGCGAAAACCAGCGCCGGGATATCTGCGACAGGGCGTCCAGGAATCCAAAGAGGGCGTGCGCGGTGCGCCACATGGCAAGCCTCAGGCGGGCACGGGCAAAATAGCGGGCCTCAGGCGGGCACGGGCAACTGCCGCAGCAGGTCTGCCACCAGTGTCTCGGCGCGAAGTCCTGAGAAACGCGCCTCCGGCGCCAGTGCCAACCGATGTGCGAGCACGGCGGGCGCAAGTTCCTGCACCTGCTCCGGGCGCACGAAGGCTTGGTCGGCGGCGAGCGCCATCACTTGGGCCAAGTGGGCGAGCGCGAGTGAAGCGCGCGGGCCTGCACCTAACTGCACCGCGGGCAGGGTGCGGGTGGCGCGCACGATGTCCACGACGTAGCGCTTGACCTCGTCGCTCACCCGTACCTGCTTGGCTTGGCGGCGCAGCGCCAGGATCTCCTCGGCGCTGGCGCAGGCGCCGATGCGCTCGAGCGGGTGGCCTTGCTCCTGGGCGGTGAGAATAGTCACCTCGATCTCGGGGTCCACGTAGCCTAGTGACAGGCGCACCATGAAACGGTCCATCTGTGCCTCGGGCAGCGGGTAGGTGCCGCGAAACTCCACGGGGTTTTGGGTGGCCAGCACGCAGAAGAGATCCCCCAGGGCATGCGTGCGGCCCTCAATGCTCACCTGCTGCTCGGCCATCGCCTCGAGCAATGCCGATTGCGTGCGTGGCGACGCTCGGTTGATCTCATCAGCCAGGAGGATCTGCGTGAACACCGGTCCCTCATGGAAGTGGAATTCCTGGGCGCGCGGGTCGAACACCGACACGCCGAGGATGTCCGATGGCAGGACATCGGGGGTGAATTGAACGCGCCGGAAGCGCGCTCCCACGGACCGTGCCAGTGCCTTGGCCAGCGTGGTCTTTCCGGTTCCTGGATAGTCCTCTAGAAGGATGTGCCCACCGGCGATGAAGGCCGCAAGCAGCGTGCGCACTGTCGGGCCCTGTCCGACCATCACCGCTTCGACGTTGGCGCAGATGCGGGAGAACTGCGACGCGGCCTGTGGGAGGGACAAGGTATCGGGCATGCGGGCTTCCTCGCAGGTCGGGGAGGCCCCCCCGGCGGAGGGAGCCGCGCTATTCTAACGTCTTGAGGCGCGCTGGGGCTCGTGCTAGCTTGCGCTTCCCGAATCCCTGCGAGCACGCCGCCATGCATGACTTGAGCATTCGCAATGCCCTGATCCACGATGGCTTGGGCTCTGCCCCGGTCATCGCTACTGTGGCGGTTGGCGACGGGCGCATCCTTTATGTGGGCGACGATCCCGGGCCGGCGCGGCGGACTGTGGATGCCCAGGGGCGGGTGCTCATGCCCGGGATCATCGACAGCCATACCCACTACGATGCCCAGATTACCTGGGACCCACTGGCCTCACCCTCCCCGCAACTCGGGGTGACCACCGCAGTCATGGGCAACTGCGGCTTCACCCTGGCGCCCTGCCGCGTCGCGGATCGGGACTTGAACCTGCGCAACCTCACCTACGTGGAGGGGATGTCCCTGGAGAGCCTTCGCGCCGGGGTGGACTGGGCGTTCGAATCGTTTCCGGAGTACTTGGATTTCCTTGAACGCCGCGGCGTGGGACCCAACCTCGCGACCTACGTCGGGCACTCCTCGGTGCGGACCTGGGTCATGGGGGCTGAGGCCTCCGTGCGGGCCGCCCGCGCGGACGAGATCGAACAGATGCGTGCGCTGATCGCGCAGGCGCTCGACGCGGGCGCTGTGGGACTCTCCTCGACCACCTCCTACCAGCACAACGGCGAGGGGGCCGTGCCCATGCCCTCGCGGTTGGCCTCAGATGCGGAGTTTCATGCCCTGGTGTCCGTCCTGGGGGAGACCGGGCGGGGCATGTTCATGATGACGAAATCATCGGACACGACCCCGCAGTGGCTGCAGTCGCTCGCGGCCAGTGCCCGTCGGCCTTTCCTCGCCGCGGCCATCTTGCACAACCCCGGCGTGCCGGAGGCGGCCTTCCGGGACATGGACGGCATCGCCGCGGGCCGTGCCCAGGGCCTGCCCATGTACGGGGCGGTGTCCTGCTGCCCACTGAAATTCGAGTTCACGATGCGCGAGCCCTACGTCTTCGAGGGGCTGCGTTCCTGGAAGCCCGCCTTGGTGGCCCGCGGCGAGGCCGCCCGCGCGCTCTACGCCAGCGCGCAGTTTCGCCAATCGGTCAAGGATGAATTGGCGGTCAAGGTGCGGCGGGTGTTCGCTGGTGACTGGGAGAAGGTGCACGTCGCCCTCGTGGGCGATCAGCGCCACCGGGCGCTCGAGGGCCAGTGCGTCGCCCGCATCGCCGAGCGGGCAGGGGTGCACCCGTTGGATGCGCTGTTGGACTTGGCGCTTGACGACGCACTCGACACGGTATTCACCGCGGTCCTGCTTAACTCGGACGAGGAGGCCGTGGGCCGCTTGCTCGCGCACCCGGCCAGCATCGTCTCGCTGTCGGACGCCGGTGCGCATCTCACGTTTTTCTGCGACGCCGGCTTCGGCCTTCACCTGCTCGGCCACTGGGTCCGGGAGAAGGGGGTGCTGAGCCTCGCCCAGGCCGTTAAAAAGCTGACCAGCGAGCAGGCGGCGCTTTTCGGCATTCCGGACCGTGGCGTCATCCGGCCCGGGGCCTGGGCGGATCTGCTGCTGCTCGATCCGGCGGAGGTTGGGCGGTCGGATCCCACGCGGCACTTCGATTTGCCCGGGGGCGGTTCGCGCCTGCTCACCGCCGCTCGGGGACTGCACGGTGTTTGGGTCAACGGTAGGCTGATGGCTGACGCGGGCGGACCGGATCCCGAGGCGGGCTTACCGGGCCAAGTCCTGCGCGAATTCGCTCGCTGAGTGAGGGCGCTGCCCGGACGCTAGGGCAGCACGCTAACGCCAGAGCAGCCCAAAGGGCGCCTGTAGGCCACGCCGCGTCGGTAAATCCGCTGCAACATCGCCTTGGCGCTGGCCACGTAAAAAATTACGAAGCCCCATCGGCAAGCCGCCGATGGAGCCCGTAAGTTCAACAGATCAGGCAAACCGCTTGCCCGTAGGCGTTCCGTCCACCCGGTAGCCGCCTCGGGGCGGTCAGTGATTGTCGCGGGGGGGGTCGTAGCTCTGCGCGACCTTCTGGTACTTGACCGACATCTCGAAGGTGGCGCCCGTGGAGAGTTGCCCCACGTTGGTGCGGTGCAGTTCCTGCCAGGGGGTCTGGTTGATCAGTTCCGGCAGTTTAAGATCCCGTCGGCGCTGGTCGTACTCGGCGTCGCTGATGAGGATGTTGGCGCTGCGCTTGGTCAGGTCGATGCGCACCCGGTCGCCCGTCTTCAGGATCGCCAGGCCGCCACCGATTGCCGCCTCGGGCGAGGCGTTGAGGATGGACGGGCTTGCGGAGGTCCCGCTCTGGCGACCATCGCCGATGCAGGGCAGTTCCGCCACGCCCCGGCGCACGAGGGCGTCGGGGGGCAGCATGTTCACCACCTCGGCCGCCCCGGGGTAACCCACCGGGCCCACGTAGCGGATGAAGAGCAGGCTGTCCTCGTCGACGTTGAGTGCCGGGTCGTTGATGCGGTGGTGGTAGTCCTCAGGACCGTCGAAGACGACGGCACGCCCCTCGAAGGCGTTCTCGTCACCCGCGCGACGCAGGTACTTGGCGCGGAAGGCCTCCGAGATCACCGAGGTCTTCATGATGGCGCTGTCGAAGAGGTTGCCCTTGAGATTCGCAAACCCGGCGGTGGACTTCATGGGTTCGGCGAACGGGCGGATCACCTTCGTGTCTTGGATCTGGGCGTCACGGCAGTTCTCACCCATGGTCTTGCCGTTCACCGTGAGTGTACCTTCGTGGATCTTCCCCGCGCGGATGAGTTCGCCCATCACCGCCGGCAGGCCACCGGCTCGGTAATAGCCCTCGCCCAGGTATTCGCCCGCGGGCATCATGTTCACCAGGAGCGGGACTTCGTAGCCGATGCGATCCCAGTCGTCGTTGGTGAGTTCCACGCCAATGTGTCGGGCGATGGCGTTCAGGTGGATGGGGCAGTTGGTGGAGGCGCCGATGGCGGAGGCCGCCACGATGGCATTCTCGAAGGCCTCGCGGGTCATGATCTGCGACGGGCGCAGGTCGTCGCGGACCATTGCCACGATGCGCTGGCCGGTGTAATAGGCGATCTGGCCGCGCTCGCGGTAGGGCGCCGGAATGGCGGCGCAGCCGGGCAGCGACATGCCCAGGGCTTCGGCCATGGCATTCATGGAACTCGCCGTACCCATGGTGTTGCAGTGGCCGACGCTGGGCGCCGAGGTGGCGATGATCTGCATGAACTGGGGGTAGTCGATCTCACCCGCGGCCAGACGCCGGCGCGCCTCCCACACCACAGTCCCGGAACCGCTCAACTTGCCTTCGTTGTAGCCGTCGAGCATTGGACCGCCGGAGAGCACGATCGCGGGAATGTTCACCGTCGCCGCTGCCATCAGGCAGGCCGGCGTGGTTTTGTCACATCCGGTGGTGAGCACCACGCCGTCGATGGGGTAGCCGAAGAGCAATTCCACCAGCCCCAGGTAGGCTAGGTTGCGGTCGATGGTGGCCGTGGGCCGTTTTCCCGTCTCCTGGATGGGGTGGACCGGGAACTCCAGCGGGATGCCACCCGCGTCGCGAATGCCCGCACGCACCCGGTGCGCGAGTTCGATGTGATGGCGGTTGCAGGGCGACAGGTCACTGCCCGTCTGCGCGATGCCGATGATGGGGCGCCCGGAATGCAATTCCTCCAGAGTGAAGCCGAAGTTCACGTACCGCTCGAGATACAGGGCGGTCATGCCCGGGTTGTCGGGGTTGTTCCACCAGAACCTGCTGCGCAGGGGTGCCTTGTTCTTCGGTTGATCCGCCATGGCGTGAGTCCTTGGATGTCTGTTCTAGGAATGTGTCGCGCAGGGAGGCCGCACGCTCCCTGCTCCTCCAGCTTGCTGGGCTGTTCGTCGAGCCTTCCGGGGTGAGGGAGGGGGCGCGCCGCGGCGCCTGTCCTACCGCCACCCCAGCGCACGACTATACCCCGGCAACGGTGCCGGCGCTGAAGCCTTTGTCTCGGGGACGGGCGGTTTCTAGAGGGGCGGGTGGCGGGTTGTCGAGCCGTTTCGTGGGAAAAATTTCCCTGTCTATTGTCGATCCTGTGTAGTAGCGTGTTATATTCTTTCACGGCTAGGAAACAAATGTTTCACCAAATATTTCAAAAAAAGTTGTACATCTAGTCTTAGGAGACCAGCACCCATGCAATCCCTGCATCGATACCGGCTTGCCCCTCTCGCGGCCGCGCTGCTTCTGGCTGCCTCCGCGGCGCAGGCGGCGATATTTACCGACGATTTCAACTTCAGCACGAGCGATCAGAGCATGTGGGGGGGCAGCGCCGATCCGGGCACTTCTTTCGACACGGGCTTTCAGGGCACTACCTGGAATTCCAACACCTTCAGCTTCGGCGGCATCACCGGCGATGCCCATCAGCATGTTCCGGGAACGGGCGGTACCATCGATGTCCTAGTGCCGGGAACCGGGATTGACATCAACCAGCACGTTCCGGGCACCGGGGGGAGCGTTGATATCTGCGTCCCCTTCATCGGTTGCTACAGTGTCTCGAACCCAATCCCCGACCAGTACATCTCGGTCCACATCCCGGCGCAGTATGTGACGATAACCAACCCCGTTCCCGAGCAGTACATCGATACGCGCACAGGTGTGAAGGCTTCCGTGCAGGGTTCAGGACAGTTGGGTGTTTATGCCCAGGGCCACGTGAGCGGGGGTACGGTCGGTGCTAAGGTGGGTGTGCACTTCCAGGTGATCGCTCCGTCGACGGTGAGCAATCGCCAGTTCAGGACCTTCAGCGTTCAGGGAAATTTCGGGAACGGTTCGATCACGGCAGGCGGCCCCGCGCTGGTGGCGCAGGTCTCCGGGCTCGCCAACGTGCAGAACAACATTTCCCTCGAGGGATGTTTCGTCTTAGCGGGTTGCAAGACGACCTCCCCCACGCCGGGCTTCAACTCCGGGAAGGCGTCGCTGGTGGGCGTGGACACCACGTCGGCGAAGCCCTTGTCCGTGGGCGGGATTGCCTTTTCGGTGCCGGGGGTGAATGAGCCCTATACGATCAAGACCGGGCCCTCAATCATTCCCGTCGCTGTAAATCCGACGCCAGGCATCGGCCAAGTCACGATCTTTACGCCGAAGACCACGACGGGCGGAGTCGCTTCCCCGACGGGCACGGGTTCGGAGAAATTGACGCTGTCCACCACCCAGGATCAGTTCAAACTGACCATGAGCCTGCCCGGGACCCTGGAGGCCCTCGGCAAACTCCCCGTGGACGTGCTGAAGAACAACGTGGGGATCCCCGGCGTCGCGAACTTCGGCTATACGCTGTTCGATGATGAATTGGGCGTGGTCATGCAGGCGGCGCAGACGCTCAAGCTGGACGTTACCCCCATGGTGGAGTTTAAGTTCAACGGGCCCGTGTCGGAGCGAAATGGTAAGTATCACGCCAACGGGATCGTGGACCTAGGCCTGGGCCAGAGCGTGGACTTAGTGGGCGATCAAGATAATATTCACCTCATCCGGCGTTCCTATTTCCTGAGTAACCCGCTCCTGTCCAACCAAACCGACGAGACCGGGAGTCTGTCAAACCAAGCCACTGCCCTTTGCGGCAAGCTGTCCCTGGTCGCTGTCCTGGACACCTCCGTGTGCCTACTCGACTCGACCCAGAAGGTGGGCATCCCCTTGGCCTTCAACCTCTTTAACTCTAAGTTCACCCTGAACGGATTCCAGACCTACGCGCAAGCCGTTCCGGAGCCCGAGGATCTGGCGCTGCTGCTCGGTGGTGGCCTGATCGTGGCCGGGGTCGCGCGTCGGCGCTTGGCCCTCGCCTGATCCCCCCCAAGGCCGGAATCCCCTCCCGGCCTTGGGGCGTGTTCCTGCCTGCGGGCTGACTGCTGGAGGCGCGCCTGCGCTCCTGGCAGCCCATGGCAACCGCAGGGTGGAGTGCGGTGCTGATCCCCTCGGCTCTGCGGTCACCGCGAGCGGTCAGATTTGCGTGCCGCCCGCTGAGCTGAGCCGGCGCCACAGCCGTGTGTGGCCTCGGGTCAGGGCCAGAATTTTGCACTGCTCGTCATGGCGCTGGCGCGTCGTTAAGCTTCTCATCCACTGCAGCGGTGCCCGCCCGGTGCTGCCAGGGAAACAAGCCGCTCACCGGGTAGGCCAGCCCGAAGCACGCTTGTTCGGGTAGGTGCTGCACGCGTTTGCGCACAACGTTCGCCCAGCGAATTCCCCCGAGTGCTTGGTGTTGGTCGTTAAGGTCCGCGTGCGCCTGCGCCGAGAGCTCGTGCGGATCGAAGCGCCCGCGCGGGCGGATCTCGTTGGGCTCTGCCTGATCGACCGCCAGGAGAGCCTGCAACTGCGCGAGGCGAGGCTGCGGGTGGTAGCCGTCGCGCGCCATTCATCCGGCCGCGTCCGCGCCTTAGGCCCGCGGATCGCAGTGGGCCAGCCCGTCCAAGCGCTCGACCAGGGCATGGAACCGTTCATTGGTCATGAGCCCTCCGAGGGTAACGCGCGGGTGCGCGCAACGGGGCAATTCCAGCGCGGCCCCCGGCGGGGAGCGGGCCGGCCGCGCGTGCTTTGGTGTACTCTCCCGGCGCAGGCCAGGGAGATGCCGCTGGCCCCATCCCGAGGAGTATGCATGGACGGCGCCACGCCGCTTCTGGAGGTCGAGGGCCTCACGTTGCAATACAAGACCCGGGACCAGTTGGTCACGGCCGTCTTTCGGGTGGACTTCCAGGTTTTTCGGTCGGACCGCTTTCTGCTCCTGGGGCCCTCGGGCTGCGGAAAATCCTCCCTGCAGAAGGCCATCGGCGGCTATCTGGCGCCGGTGGAGGGGGAGATCCGCCTGAACGGCAAACAGGTCACTCGCCCCGACCCCGACCGGATGATGGTCTTCCAGGAGTTTGACCAATTGTTGCCCTGGAAGACGGTGCTCGGGAATGTTTGTTTCGCGTTGAGTGCGAGCGGACGCCTGCGTGGCGCCGAAGCGCGCGACCGGGCCATGCACTACCTGGGCAAGGTCGGGCTCGCGGACTATGCGCAGCGCTATCCGCATACGCTCTCAGGCGGCATGAAGCAGCGCGTGGCCATCGCTCGGGGCATGGCCATGGAGCCCCAGATCCTGCTCATGGATGAGCCCTTCGCGGCCCTCGATGCGCTCACACGCCGCCGCATGCAGGAGGAGTTGTTGCAGCTCTGGGAAGACACGCGTTTTACCGTGCTCTTCGTCACCCATTCCATCGAGGAGGCAGTGCGCATCGGCAATCGCATCCTGCTGCTCTCCCCGCACCCCGGTCAGGTCCGTGCCGAATTGGAAAGTGACGGCACTGACGCGCGGGATCCGGCCAGTGGCCTGCGCCTGAGTGAGCGAATCGACCGACTGCTCTTCGCCTCAGAACCGGTGCGCGCGTGAGCCCGCCGCGTCCGGAGCGCGTCTGCGAGCCGCCTCCTGCCCCGGAGGTGCTGGTCCGGCGCTTGCCGCTCGTCGAGCGGCTCTACGGTAGCGCTCCGCTGCGCAAGACCGTGCTCCTGCTGGTGCTGGCGCTGATCTGGGAGAGCTACGCCCGTTGGCTGGGCAACACGCTCCTCCTACCGAGTTTCAGCGCGACCGTGGTGGCCCTGGTCCAGGGGTTCGTCAGTGGCGGCCTAGCCAGTCGCTGCGGGTTCTCGCTGCAGATCCTGTTGGCGGGTTACGGCCTGGGGCTCGCCCTTTCTGCCGTGCTCACCATCCTTGGCATCACCTCCCGGCCCGGGCGCGATCTGTTGGAGACGCTCACGGCCATGTTCAGCCCGTTGCCGGCCATAGCCCTGCTGCCGCTGGCCATGTTGTGGTTTGGACTGGGCAACGCCTCGCTCGTGGCAGTGCTGGTGCACTCGGTGCTCTGGCCCGTGACGCTCAACACCCACGCGGGTTTCCTTGCTACTTCACCGACGCTGCGCATGGTCGGCCGGAACTATGGCCTGCGCGGTCTCCCTTTTGTGTGCCGCATCCTCATTCCCGCCGCATTCCCGAGTATCCTCACGGGTCTGAAGATCGGCTGGGCCTTCGCTTGGCGCACGCTCATCGCCGCTGAACTGGTCTTTGGCGTGAGTTCGGGCGGCGGCGGCCTGGGGTGGTTCATCTACGAGAACAAGAACCAACTGGAGATCCCCTCGGTGTTTGCCGGGCTTCTCACGGTGACGCTGATCGGGCTTCTGGTGGAGGCGGTGGTTTTCCGGACCATCGAGGAGCGCACGCTAAAGCGCTGGGGCATGCACAATTAGCGCCGGCGTCGGCGTCGCGACGCGCGGTTAACAGGGGCGGGCCTTGGGGCACCGGCACCGGGGGGAGAGGAGATGGGCTGGAGGTCTCTGGGGTTACTCGTCGTGGCGTTGTCGCTGCCTGTGCGTGCCGAGGTGGCGGAAATTCACGTGGCCCAGCAGTACGGGCTGGCTTTTTTGCCGCTGATGCTGATGGAGCGCGATCACCTGGTGGAGGCGCAGGCGCGCCGGGCTGGCCTGGCCGATCTGAAGGTGCTCTGGAGCAAGGTCGCTGGGCCCAGCGTGATGAACGACGGGCTGGTGAGCGGGAGCCTGCAGTTTGCAGCCGTCGGTGCCCCGGCGCTCGCCACGCTGTGGTCCAAGACGCGCGACGGTCTGGGGGTCAAGGCCATCGGTGCCATGACGAGCTACCCGCTCTTCCTCAACACGCGCAATGCCAAGCTCAAAACCGCGCGCGACCTGGGGGCGGCTGACCGCATCGCACTGCCCTCCATCAAGGTGTCTACGCAGGCGGTGATGCTGCAGATGCTGGCGGCCCGGGAATACGGCGCCGATCAGTACGCTCGGTTCGACCCGCTCACCGTGGGGCTGGCGCATCCCGACGCCCTGCTCGCGCTGATGAACGGCACCGGTGGCGTCAACGCCCACTTTGCCTCCTCGCCCTACCACGAGCAGGAAATGAGGATCCCGGGCGTACGCACGCTGTTGTCCTCCTACGACATTTTGGGCGGACGTGCCACGGCCGTTCTGGTGAGCAGCACGAGCCGCTTTCGTGCGGAGAATCCCAAGGTCTACCGCGCCTTTCTCGACGCACTAGCCGAGGCCATGGCGCTGATCAATCGCGACAAAATGGCTGCGGCGAAGGCTTACCTGGGACTGGCCCGCGATTCGCGTGACAGCGTCGAGGACATCCATCGCATTATCAGTGCGCCCGATTACGCGTACACACTGACGCCGGAGAAGGTCTTCAAGACGGCCGAGTTCATGTACCGCATCGGCTCCATCAAGGTGAAGCCCGCTAGTTGGAAGGACTTATTTTTTTTGGAAGCGCACGGGCTGTCGGGGGACTGATGAAGCCGATCCTACGCATTGGCAGCGGGGCAGGATTCTCCGGCGATCGCCTGGAGCCCGCTGTTGCACTGGCTGAGCACGGTGCCCTGGACTACCTCGTGCTGGAGTGTCTGGCCGAGCGCACCATCGCGCTCGCCCAGTTGCGCCGGGTCGCCGATCCCGCTGCGGGTTTTGATCCGCTGCTGGTGCGCCGGTTGCGCCCGCTGCTGCCGTTCATCAAAGCGCGCGGCCTGCGGCTGGTAACGAACATGGGGGCGGCCAATCCCCTGGCCGCGGCCCGCCGGGTGGTGGAACTGGCGCGCGAACTGGGCACGCCGGTACGCGTGGCGGCGGTCACGGGCGACGAGGTGCTCGAGCTCCTCGATCCGGCTCAGCCCACGCTGGAGACGGGGCAGCCGCTGGCCCATTACCCGCAGTTGGTGTCAGCCAACGCGTACCTGGGCGTGGAGGCGCTGCTACCCGCGCTGGCGTCAGACGCGCAGGTCATCATCTCCGGACGCGTGGCCGACCCGTCGCTCTTCCTCGCTCCCGTGGTGCACCATTTTGGTTGGTCGCTCGACGATCACGAGCGCCTGGGGCAGGGTACGGTGATGGGCCACCTGCTCGAGTGCGCGGGGCAACTGACCGGGGGTTACTACGCCGACCCCGGCGTGAAGGATGTCCCCGGGCTTGCCTGGCTGGGCTTCCCCTGGGCTGACGTGGATGCAGAAGGCGGCATGGAACTGGGTAAGATTCCCGCGAGCGGCGGTATCATCAGCTTAGCCACCGTGAAGGAACAACTGCTCTATGAGGTGACTGATCCGGCCGCCTATGTGACCCCCGACGTGGTGGCCGACTTCTGCGGCGTACGCCTGCGCGCGACGGGACCCGATCGGGTGCGTGTGGAAGGCGGGCGAGGCAGCCCGCGGAGCTCGACGCTGAAGGTGAGCGTGGGCTACCGCGCTGGTTTCGTGGGCGAAGGCGAGATGAGCTACGGCGGGCACAACTGCGTGGCCCGGGGCCGGCTGGCGGGCGAGATCGTGCGTGAGCGCTTGGCCGGGGAGTTCGCGCAGTTGCAGGTCGACCTGCTGGGCGTGAGTAGCCTGCACGGAGAGGAGCGAGGCGCGCAGTCGCGCCCCTACGAGGTCAGACTACGCGTGGCAGGGAGGGCGGAGGACGCCGCGCGAGCGGCCCGCGTGGGGGAGGAGGTGGAGGCGCTCTATACCAACGGACCCGCCGGCGGGGGCGGTGCGCGCAAATCCGTGGTGGAGCAGGTGGGCATCGTCTCCTGCCTGCTCCCGCGCGACCGCGTGCGCACGGGGGTGGAGATGTTCGGACCATGAAACACAAGCTCTTCCACCTCGCGCACAGCCGCGCGGGAGACAAGGGGGATACCTCCATCTTGTCGCTCATCGCCTACCGGCCGGAGGACTACCCGCGGCTGTGCGCCCAGGTGAGCGCGCAGGCGGTCAAGGCGCTGCTCGCGGGACTGGTGCAGGGCGAGGTGCGGCGCTTCGAATTGCCGGATCTTGAAGCGCTGTTGTTCGTCTGCGAGCATGCGCTCGCCACCGGGGTCACCACCTCGCTGCGGCTCGACGCACACGGCAAAAGCCTTAGTTCCGCGCTGCTGGAAATGGAGATTGAAATGGACCGGGACATCGACACCCGCATCCCTACACACGCGCACGCGCACACGCCCACTCAAGGGAGCTAAAGGTCGTGACAAACCTTACACGGCGGTGGGTCTCATTCCCACCGTGCGGGGAATCCGTCGCCGTGCCGATATCCGCGTCAACCTCGAACACCTGAAGCACCTCACCAAGACGGCGGTCTGGCTCTCCAGCCCAGACCTCCCGGTGCGGCTGGTGGCGATTCCGGAAGAGGCGCTGCAGGGGTTCAACAACGAAGTGTTGGACCTCGATCACGTGCAGTTCGCCCGCGAAGGCGCCATCGACATCCCGGGCGAGGAAACCGCGGAGTTGGGCAGGCTCGCGCGCGACTACGGCGTCTACATCATGGCCCAGGCCAAGGCACGCCATCCGGACTGGAAGGACCGCTTCTTCAATGTGGGTTTCATCATCAACTTCTACATGCTGGCCCCCAATATGGGGACCTACTATCTCTTCGCCGAGAAGGCAGAGGGCGGTCTCGCTATCCTAGTGATCGATAAGTACCTCGATGAATTGGTCGCCATCGGTGATCGGCACTACCTCATCGAGCGAGGGCAAGTGGCTTGGACGGGGACGCCGCGCGAACGGGCGGCCGATCCGGCGCTGGGCCACCGCTATCTGGGCGGTTGATACCCCCAGGCTCGATGGCGCCTGAATTTCCTACAACGACTGATTTGCATAGCAAGCGGAGGTAGACCGTGGTGGGCTTGAATCGCGGTAAGGACGATCCCTGGCAACTTCAAACACCGCCAGGGAGTTCGAATTTCACCTTGCACCTGGAAGAAATTGCCGGCCGCTCGGTACAGGTGTGCACGGTGGGTAAGACGGTCCTGCACTACGACGCGCGCTGTGTGGCCGACCTCCATGTCATGCTGCAGGCGGTCGGGGACTGGGTCGAACTGGGTGGCGCCGATGAGCAAAAGCCGGCGAAGGAGGGTAGCGTGGAGGCTTGGGGGCGCTCCCCGGACAATCCTCTCGGCGGTTGGTATGACCTGAAGAGGGGCCTGCGGGGACGCTTCGCCGTGTATGTTCCGCCGCTGCTGGAGGCGCTGGGGTTGTGTGAACTGGAGCACAATCCGCGGAACAATCGCATGCGGGCCCGCTAGAGTGGGCGCTGCGTGCGCCGTGGCGCTAACATAGGGGGCGCAGGCCATCAGGGCCATCGGTCGGGAACATTAACGGGTGGGGGTGATCTATGCGGATCGTCATGTGGACATGTCGTCCGGGCAACCCCGGGCATCGCGACAGGCAGTCGCGCGGGCTGGCGGCTCTGTTCCCGGCGGTGCTGGCGCTGTGCCTGCTGATGACCGGTGCCTTGGCTGTGGCGCAGACGGTGGCGCAAGCGAGGGTCTCATCCCAGGCGGGTGCCATCGTGCTCGCCGAGGGCGATGCGCGGATCGCCCCCGGGGGGGCGGGCGCGCGGCCCGCGCGTGTCGGCGACACGGTCAGCGAGGGCGACCTGCTCATCACGGGCGGCAAGGGCGAGATACACCTTGCCATGCAGGACTCGGGCTTCATGGCGCTGCGCCCCAATACCCGCTTCGAGGTGGTGTCTTACCGGGCAAGCGGCGCTGAGGACGACACGGGGGTCTTCCGGCTGCTCGCGGGCGGGCTTCGTTCCATCACCGGCTGGATTGGCAGGTACAACGCGCGCGCCTACCTGGTGCGCACGCCCACGGCCACCATCGGTGTGCGCGGCACGGACCACGAGACGCGGGTCATCGCACAGGACTCTCCCGAGGGTGAGGCCGGCACCTACGACCGCGTCTACGCGGGACAAACCTACGTGGAAACCGACGGTGGCCGGGCAGAGGTCACCCCGGAGCGGGCGGGTTTCGCCTCCAGCCACCCGCATCGGCGCCCCCGCCTGCTTGATTCCATCCCGGTGTTCTACCGCCCGGGGCCGCACGAGGCCGAGATCGCGAACAAACACGCGGAAATTCAGCGCCTGATCGACGAACGGCGCGAGGAGCGGCGGCGATTGATCCGGGAGAAGCTTGCTGCGCTCGGCCAGGCGCGCGCACAGGTGCAGACCGTGCAGGAGAAAAACAAGGCACAAGCCGAGGAGGCGCTTGTCCAGTCGCAGGCGAAGCGTCAGGCGCTAAAGGAGCGCGGGGAGGCGTTGCGGCAGGAAGTGGCGGTAGCCCGCGAACAGCGCGAGGCGCTGCAAAAACAGCGTGCGCTGCTGCAGGAGGATTTCAAGGCGGGCCGACTCACCCACGGCGAGCTGCGCGATCGGCGCAAGGCCCTTCAGCTGCAGGCGCAGTCCCTCGAGCGGCTGGAGGCCTCCCACCAGGCCCGGCGCAAGGAACTGCAGGAGGCGCTTGACGCGCTCGCCGACGACGGGTTCGACAAGGCCCAGGAGCGCCAAAAGACCCTGCGCGGGCAGGTCTTGGATGCGCGTGAGAAGCGCAAGGAGGTTGAGGCCGAGCGCGAGTCCGCCCGGGACGAGGTCAAAACCTTGCAGCAGCAGGAGAACGCCCGCTACCGCGAGGAACTCAAGGCAGATCGAGGCGCGCGCGTGCCAGCGTCCTCACCCCCCCCGCGCGCGCCCTAGCCGGTGCAGACGCGCGTCGACGCCAATCGCAGCGCGCTTCCAGCAATCCCCGAGGGGATCGAGGGATCAGCCGGACCCATCCGCCAGGTGCGGGCCGCCGCCTAAGCGCGTGCCAGTGTGAGCTGGTGCAACCTCTGAGCGAAGGCTTCCAGTGGCCTACAGGAAGTGGTTTGGGCTGAGAAAGATGCCGAGGATGAGGGCACCTTCCGGCGCCACGGCGGTGTGAACACTGCCGGCCGGGCGCCAAACGTATTGGCCCGCGCTCACAGCCCCTTCGTCGTCCACGAGGCGGCCCTCGATGACGTAGCTCTGCTCGACGGCGGTGTGCTCGTGGCGCGGAAGCACGGCGCCCGGTTCCATCCGGGTCAGCGTGGTCAGGAGGCCACTGGCCTTGTCCTCTAACAGGATCTTGATGTGTACCCCTGGAAACGCCGTGGCGCGCCAGGGCAGTGCCGCGTCGTCAACGTAACGTGATGCAAGCGGGGGCAGATCGCGCTCCGCTGTCCAGTCTGGCGTGCAGGGACTCATCGTGGTATTCCTCGAAGGGAGCTCATACGGGTGTGAGCAATGGCTCGCCGGCGAACCAGGCGGCCAGGTTGTCCACGACCAACTGCCCCATGGCGGCGCGGGTGTAGTGGGTACCGCTCGACACGTGCGGCTGCAAGGTGACGTTGTCACGGGTGAGCAGTGCCTCGGGTACGTGGGGTTCGTCGGTGAAGACGTCCAACCCGGCGCCCGCCAAGCGGCCGGCGCACAGGGCCTCCACTAGGGCTTCCTCGTCGATGGTGGAGCCGCGCGAGATGTTCACCAGATAACCTTGCGGGCCCAGGGCCTGGAGGACCTCGCGGCTGACGATGCCGCGGGTGGCTTCGCCTCCCGGGCAGGCCACGACCAGGATGCTCACTTCGCGCGCCATTTGCGTCAGGTTTGCACAGTAGCGGTAACTCGCACCCGGCAGTGCACGCCGGCCGTGGTAGGCCACGCTCATGCCGAAGGCCTCCGCTCGCCGCGCAATCGCCTGCCCGATGCGCCCCAGCCCGACGATCCCCAGGGATTCACCCCACACCCGGTCGGTGAGCGGGGCGGACTCCCGCAACCACCGCCCAGCCCGGATGAAACGGTCGTTGAAGGCCGTGCGGCGCACGGTGGCGAGGATGAGCGCCAGTGCATTGTCGGCGACGCACTCGGTCAGCACGTCGGGGGTATTGGTGAGCGCAATGCCGCGCGCCTTGACCGCCGCGAGGTCGACACCGTCGTAGCCCACGCCGAAGCAGGCAATCATGCGCAGCGCCGGTAGGCACTCGAGCAGGGTCGCATCGGTGCGTTCGTGGCCGATGGTGGCCATGGCGCGTACGCGCTCGCCCAAGGCCGACAGCAGCGCGTCCCGGTCCGCGCCTTCCCATACGCGGTGGACTCGATAGGTGTCCTCGAGCCGGCGCATCGTCGGCTCGTAGAGGGGACACATCAGCAACAATTCCTGCGTCATGACGCAATCGGCTCCAGGTCCTGTGGGCTCCACAGCGGGGAGGGAGCTCCGATTCTACCGGGGAAGCTACAACCGAGCGCGGCCTGCTAGACTTTTGCGGATTCCCTTCGGCGGAGCACCCCTATGGCGCTCGAACTGCGACCCAACTGTGAATGCTGCGGCCGGGACTTGCCGCCGCATTCCACCGATGCCCGGATCTGTTCTTACGAGTGTACCTTCTGCGCGGACTGCGTCCAGAGCGTCTTGCTCGACGTGTGCCCCAATTGTGGCGGGGGGTTCGCCCCACGGCCCATCCGGCCCGCATTGGCGTGGCGCCCCGGGCTCGGCCTCGCACAGCGCCCGCCATCCACCCGACGGGTGCATCTGTCCTACAGCCGGGAGGAAATCGTCGCCCATGTGGCGCGCATCCGCCATATCCCGCCCGAATCACGATGAGCGCAAAGCCCGCGCGGTTCATGCGGTCTCCTCCCTGCCGAACAAGGGCGCATGGGGGGACAATCATGGCAAGCGTGCGCAACTGGCCGGGGCGAGCGCATCGGCCATCATCCGCCAGCGCCTGCCAGGTTCTCGATGCAGTCTGCCCGGACTTGGCGGTGGCGCTCATGCGCCCGTGGGTGCAAGCGGCTTGCGCCAAGGGCCTCTATTGGCTGCGCCACGGGCCTCCAACTCGATACAGGGCCCGCCTTCGAGTACCATGCCCCGGATGCCGCCTTCGATCCGACCGGCGGGCTCTGCTCTCAGACCGCGCGTATCCTGGAGGCGTCCTGTATTCGCCCCCCCCGTCGCCACCGCCCGATAGCCCGGGCCTGAGGAATGCGCCATGCCTAGCCTGCTTTTTGACAACCGCTTCGTGCGCGAGCTTCCCGGCGACCCGGAGCAGAGCCTGCGACGACGCCAGGTTCACGGCGCGCTCTACTCCCGGGTGGTGCCCACGCCGGTGGCGGCACCCCACCTCCTCGCCTGGTCGCCGGAGCTCGCGCAGGCCTTGGGGATGGAGGAGGCGTGGGTGCGCTCGCCCGAGTTCGCGCAGGTCTTCGCGGGGAACACCCTAATGCCGGGAATGGAGCCCTACAGTGCGGCCTATGGCGGCCACCAGTTTGGCCACTGGGCCGGACAACTCGGTGACGGGCGAGCCATCAGCCTCGGTGAGGTGGTCAACGACCAGGGCGAGCGATTGGAGCTGCAACTGAAAGGCGCCGGCCCAACGCCATACTCTCGCAGCGCGGACGGACGGGCCGTATTGCGCTCCTCGATCCGCGAGTTTCTCTGCAGCGAGGCCATGCACCACCTGGGAGTGCCCACGACGCGGGCGCTATCCTTGGTCGGCACGGGCGAGTCGGTGGTGCGGGACATGTTCTATGACGGCCGGCCGCGCGCGGAACCCGGCGCCGTCGTGTGCCGCGTGGCACCGAGTTTCTTGCGGTTCGGCAACTTCGAACTGCCCGCATCCCGGGGGGATGTGGCGCTACTCGAGCGCCTGCTCAGCTTCACCATCGCGAGGGATTTCCCCGAACTGGCCGCCGCCGGATCCCCTGCCAGCCCCGAAGTACGGGCGCATTGGTTCACTGAGGTCTGCGAGCGCACGGCACGGCTCATGGCCCAGTGGATGCGCGTGGGTTTCGTCCATGGCGTCATGAACACGGACAACCTCTCGATTCTCGGTCTCACCATCGATTACGGCCCCTACGGCTGGGTGGACGACTTCGACCTGGGCTGGACACCCAACACCACCGATGCGCAGGGGCGGCGCTACCGCTTCGGCAACCAGCCCCAGATCGGCTACTGGAACCTCGAGCAACTCGCCAACGCGCTCCTGCCCGTGTTTGCCGATGCGAAACCCCTGGAGGCGGGGCTGGAGCGCTACGTGGAGGCCTTCAACCTCGCCACTCGTGCATGCGTGGGGGCCAAGCTGGGGCTGCGCCAGTGCACCGACGACGACCTGCGCCTCATGGGTGACCTGCAGGCCCTGATGCAGGATGCCGAGGTGGACATGACGCTGTTTTTTCGGGCTCTGGGAGAATTCGACGAAGCCGCACCGCGCAGTCCACTGGGCGCGGAGGCGTTCTATGACCCGGCCAAGCGCGAGCGGGCGGCGCCCGCCTTCGCCGACTGGTTGGAACGCTATGGCGCCCGGCTGCGCGCCGATGCGCGACCGGTGCACGAGCGCCGGGCGCAGATGCATGCGGCCAACCCCCGTTACGTGCTGCGCAACTACCTCGCGCAGGAGGCCATCGACCGGGCCGAACAGGGCGACGCGAGGGGTGTCACCGAACTGCTGGACTTGTTGCGCCACCCCTACGAGGATCAACCGGGCCTGGAGCGTTTTGCCGGTCGGCGTCCGGACTGGGCCCGCGACCGCGCGGGCTGCTCCATGCTCTCCTGCAGTTCCTGAAGCCTCGGCCGCCTCGGGGCGGATTCATCGCTGGGGCAGCGGAGCGAGCGGTGCCTGCTTGTCGGCGGGTACGCCTTCCTGGGCCGCGGCGAGGATCATGGCGACGGTGATGTAAGTGCCGCTCACCACCGTCAGATCCACCACTTGCTGTTCGCCCAACAGGCTGCGCGCTCGGCTGAAGGTCTCGTCGCTCACTGCGTGGCCAGTGGAGAGCTCCATGCAATAGTCATAGACCGCCGCCTCGTCCGCTTGCATGGCCGTGGGGCGCATCCCTTGGCGCAATTCCTGCGCCACGGCGTCGCTCAAGCCGGCTCTTAGTGCAATGGGGTAGTGGGCATACCACTCCACCTGGGAAGTCCACAGCCGGGCCTGGATCAAAATGGCGAACTCGTTGAGCCGCTTCGGCAGCGACGTTCGGAAGCGCAGGTAATCGAGCAGTTGGAACAGTCGCTGTGCCATGACCGGGCTGCGCAGCATGGCGTTGTAGGGGCCCGCGAGGCCAACGCTGGAGATGGCGAGAATTTCCTCCGCTAGCGGGCGCTGCGCGTCGCTCAGCGTCTCGCGGGTCAGTTGCGGGAAGCGCGCGGCAGGGCTCGCCTCCTGGGCGAGCGAACCCTGCGCGGTGAGAGCGAGGCTGAAGGCAAGGGCTAAGCGCAAGCGGTTGCGTGGGCGTTGCGCAGTGTGCATAGGGTCAAGCCTCAGGGTCGGGTGAGAGAAGGGTGAACGATCAGACCACGCCGGCGCGCACCGAGCCCAGACCCTCGACGGACAGTTCGAAGGCGTCCCCGGAGTTCGCGAAGCGCGTCCCTATCATGCTCCCGGTCATGACCACCATGCCGCTGCGCACGTCCTTGCCCTGGGTGGCCAGGGTGTTCACCAGCCAAGCCAGTGCCTCGAAGGGGTGGCCCAGGACGTCACGGCCATGGCCCTCGGCAACGGCCGCGCCGTTGATGCGCAGTTCGCCACGCAGCGCCGCGAGGTCCAGGTGGCGCCAATCCTCGCGGGGGGCGCCACGCACCACACCGCCATTCCAGGCGTTGTCGGCGATCAGGGTGAGGATGAGCGATGCCATGCGGGTGTAGTCCGCGCGGCGGTCGTCGACCAACTCGAAGGCCGGTGCCAAGGTGTCCACGGCATCGGCGATCTGCTCGCGTGAGTAGGGGGCCCCGGCGGCCGGCAGGTCCGCGCGCAAGGTGGCGGCGAGTTCGCACTCGATGCCCAGTCGGCCGAAGTCCGCCGCGCGCAGGCGCACCCCCGAGGCATACAGGACGCCCTGATGCAGCGGCCCAGCGAAGGGTGAATCGAAGGAGACCATTTGCTGCATGACGCGCGAGGTCAGGGCGACCTTGTAGCCGGCGGTGGGCCCCAGCCAGGGCTCGCGCAGGCGCCGCAAGGCCTCCTGGACGGCATAGGCGTGCGCGATGTCCTGCGGCGCGAGGGCCTCGGGCAGCGCGTCGAAGGCCTGTGCGTCTCGATGCTGCCGCAGCAGAAGTTTTGCGGCGGCCACGATATCGTCCTGCTCGACCATGGTGCTCCTCTCGCGGTGATACACTCCGCCGCCCCAGCCTACCGTGCGGCGCGCGGGACAGGCTGGGGATTCTAGCGGGTTGCCGTGGTCCGCGGCCAGCGCGGTCAACGCAGCGGGCTCGAGTCCGTTAATGTCCCCAGGCCGGCCGTGCGGCCGTCCTCAACACCAGTGAAGGATCCACATCTTGAAGAAAGCCATTCTCGCCCTGGTTCTGGCCAGCTTTGCCCTCGCCACCAGCACCGCGTTTGCCGCCGACGGCGGTGGCCGCCACCATCGCGCCAAGCACCATCATCACAAGCACCACGCCAAGCATCATCGCCAGGCCAACCCGGCCCCGGCCCCCACCGACAAATAAGCCACCACGCCGCGGGTCGCCGGCCGCTTCGGCGGCAGCGAAACGCCCCCGGCGCGCCTCACATGCGCCGGGGGCGTTTCTTTTGTACCCGGGCTTGGCGCGCTCAGGGACGTAGGTACTTATGGATGAACTGGTCAACCGGCACGGTCGCCTTGAAGTAGGGGGCGTCCCGGGGGTCCAGCGGGTTTTCCAGGAAGTGCCCCGAATCCACCAGCCGGAACCCTGAGGCTTCGATCTCCTGGCGCAGGTTGCCTTCCTCGATGCGGTGCAGGTCCTGGGTGTGGGCAATGCCGCTACCGGGGTTGGCGTGGTGGTCGGCGACCACCAAGTAGCCTCCGGGTTTGATCGCGTTGAACATCCGGCGGTCGAAGGCGGCGCGGTCGCGCTGCATCCACACCAGGTCGTGGTACACGAAGATCACCGTCACCAAGTCAAAGGGGCCGCTGCCTTCAGGCAGCGGATCATCCGTGGGGCGCACCACGTAGGTGGTGTTGGCCATCACCGGCAGGGCATAGCGCGCCGGGGTGGTCTTGATAAATTTTTCCACGATGATCGGGTCGGTCTGAGCCAGCACCTTGCCCGTGGGCCCCACGGCGCGCGCGAGCAACTCCGCCGTGTAGCCTCGGCCAGCGCCGATGTCGACGACGGACATGCCGGGGCGAACGCCGAAGAACGCCAGCATCTCCAGCGGGTGCCGGCGCGCGTCGAGCTTACGGTCATCCGCCGTGCGCTCCGCGTTGTCGACGATGGCGCGCACGAAAACGGGCACCACGTAGTCGCCAGCGACGCTGGCGGTGGCGCCCAGGGTCAGTAGCAGGGCGAGCAGGCTGCGCGCCAGCGATGCGGCGGGAGCGATTGGGTGCATGGGTGGTCCTCAGGCTAGGGTGGGGTGCGACAGACGCAAGGCGCCGGGCCTGCAGGAGCAGCGCCCAGCGTTCCGAGAGCATACCTCTAATGGGCGAGGCGCACTGATGCCCGGCGCGGCTGGGGGTTGGTCCTGCCGGGAGATGGGTGTGGCGGGAGCGGCGGCGCGTGCTGCGCTAAACTCCTCCTCGACGCTCCCATCCGGGAGCCCCTCGAAGAGGAAGCGCCCATCATGAAGGTACGCGCGGCAGTGGCCCACCAGGCCGGCTCCCCACTGAGCATCGAAGTCGTAGACCTGGAGGGCCCGAGGGCAGGGGAGGTCTTGGTGGAGATCAAGGCCACTGGCATCTGCCATACCGATGAGTTCACCCGCTCGGGTGCGGACCCCGAGGGGCTGTTTCCAGCGATCCTGGGTCACGAAGGCGCCGGTATCGTGGTGGAGGTGGGCCCCGGGGTGAAATCCCTGCGTGCGGGCGATCACGTGGTACCGCTCTACGTGCCGGAATGCCGGGAGTGCGAGTACTGCGTGTCGCACAAGACCAATCTGTGCCAGGCCATTCGCGTGACCCAGGGCCAGGGACTCATGCCAGACGGCACGTCGCGTTTTTCCCTGGACGGGCGACGCTTGCACCACTACATGGGCACATCGACCTTTGCCAATTTCACGGTCGTGCCCGAAATCGCCCTGGCGAAGATCCGTCCGGACGCGCCCTTCGACAAGGTCTGCTACATCGGCTGCGGTGTCACTACGGGAATCGGGGCGGTCATCAACACCGCCCGGGTGGAGCCGGGTGCCAGGGTGGTCGTGTTCGGGCTGGGCGGTATCGGCCTGAATGTCGTGCAAGGTGCGCGGCTCGCCGGGGCGGCGATGATCGTGGGCGTGGACCTCAACCCGGAGCGCCGCGCGCTAGCTGAAAAATTCGGCATGACCCACTTTGTGGATCCCTCGCAGATGCCCGAGGCCGAACTGGTTCCCTTCCTGGTGGGGCTCACGGGCGGCGGTGCCGACTACAGCTTCGAGTGCATCGGCAACGTCGGCGTGATGCGCCAAGCGCTGGAGTGCTGTCACAAGGGCTGGGGCGTGTCGGTGATCATCGGCGTTGCCCCCGCCGGCGCGGAGATCAAGACCCGGCCCTTTCAACTGGTCACCGGACGGGTGTGGAAGGGAACGGCCTTCGGCGGTGCCCGCGGACGCACCGATGTGCCGCGCATCGTGGACTGGTACATGGAGGGGCGGATCAACATCGACGACCTGATAACGCACACGTTGAAGCTCGACGACATCAACGAGGGGTTCGACCTCATGCACCGCGGTGAGTCCATCCGCAGCGTCGTGGTGTATTGATGGGCGTTAGCACCCGGGCGCAGCACGCGTGTTTTGGTGGGGTGCAGGGCTTCCATTCCCATCGCTCGCAGCAAACCGGCTTGGACATGGGCTTCAGCCTGTTCTTGCCGCCCCAGGCGCGCGCGGCTCGCGTGCCAGTCCTGGTTTACCTCGCGGGGCTCACCTGCACCGAGGAGACTTTTCCAATCAAGGCGGGGGCGCAACGTCTAGCCGCCGAGTTGGGCCTCGCCCTGGCGGCGCCGGACACCAGTCCCCGCGGGGCCGGCGCGCTAGGCGAGGATCGTGACTGGGACCTGGGGCTGGGAGCGGGGTTCTACGTGGACGCCACCCGCGAGCCCTGGCAAGCCCACTACCGCATGTACAGCTATGTGACCCGCGAACTGCCGCGCGTGCTGGCAGAGAATTTCCCCATCGACCCCACCCGGCAGGGCATCTTCGGGCACTCCATGGGGGGGCACGGCGCCCTCGTATGCGCTCTGCGCGAGCCCGGCCAGTACCGCAGCGTGTCGGCCTTCGCGCCCATCTGCGCCCCCAGTCGCTGTCCTTGGGGGGAGAAAGCCTTCGCGGCTTACCTGGGCGAGGACCGGGCGGACTGGGCACGCTTTGATGCCACGGAACTGGTGCGCACGCAGGCTTTCCCCGGGACCATTCTGCTGGACCAGGGCAGCGCCGACCGTTTCTTGGCCGAGCAGCTTCACCCAAACGCCTTCGCGCAGGCCTGCGCGGCCTCCGGCCAGCAGCTTGACCTGCGTTGGCAGGAGGGCTACGACCATGGGTATTTTTTCATCATGAGTTTCCTGGAGGACCACCTGCGCCACCATGCGCGGGCCCTGCAGGCCTGAGCGCGGGGACCGCCATGCAAAAGCTGCTGGTTTACCAATCCCTCTGGGCCATGGAACGTCGCCGTCCCGACAACCTGGAGTGGCCCCTGGAGGAGCAACTCACGATGATCCGCGACGCCGGATTCGACGGCGCGGGCGTGCGCTTCATCGACTTCGATTTCGCCCGAAAGGTGACCGGCTTCCTCCGCGAGAACGCCATGACCTGGCAGGCGCAGTGCTATCCCCGCAGCGTGGACGACCTGAAGCGCGTGCTTGACTACGTGGGGGAGTTGGGTGCCGAGCACGTCAACCTTCAGCCCGATGTGCGGCCCCACTCGGTGGAGGAGTGCATCCCTTACCTGGAAGGCTGGCGCCGGCTGGCCGCCGATGCCGGGGTGGCATTGCACATCGAGACGCACCGTGACCGGATGACCACGGACCTCTTTTTTCTGCTGCGCCTGCTCGACTGCTTCCCGGACTTGCGCCTTACGGGTGACCTCTCCCACTATCTGGTGGGGCGGGAGTTCTGGTATCCGGTCAGCGAGGATAACCACCGGCTCATGCAGCGCGTGCTGGATAATTGCTGGGGTTTCCACGGGCGGGTGGCCAGCCGTGAACAGATCCAGGTGCAAATCAGTTTCCCCACCATGGCGCACTGGGTGGAACTCTTCATGCAGTGGTGGGAATACGGCATCCGCAGTTGGCGCCGCCGCGCCGGGCCCGATGCCACCCTCACCTTTCTTTGCGAACTGGGGCCGAAGGAGTACGCCATCACCGGGGCGGACGGCTATGAGCTCTCCGATCGCTGGCAGGAATCACTGCTGATGAAGGAGATGATCCGCGGGCTGTGGAACCGCATCGAAGCCGAGGAGCTCGCCGCCGCCACGCGCGGCTAAGCAGGGCTCGCGCTCTGGTATGCTTCCCGCACGCGCGGGCGCTGGTGCCTGGAGGCATGCGGTACCCTGATCGGCGCGATCAACTGGGAGGAAGGCATGAGTACGCTCTACGGTGCGCAGCAGCGCGCCCTGCAGGATCGTTTCGACACCCGCCGGCTGGCCGACAAGATCGCGCAGGTTGCCGTCCACTCCGAGTTCAGTGACATGGACCGTGCCTTCATCGAGACGCGCGACCTGTTCTTCCTCTCCACCGTGGATTCCCAGGGGCGCCCCACGGTCTCCTACAAGGGCGGCGACCCGGGTTTCGTCAAAGTGCTCGATGCCGGCACCCTCGCCTTCCCCGTCTATGACGGCAACGGCATGTTCTATTCCGCTGGGAACCTCATGGACCACGCGGCCGTGGGTTTGCTATTCATCGATTTCGAGCGGCCGCAGCGCCTGCGGGTGCAGGGTAATGCCACGGTGCAGGAGAACGATCCCCTGCTCGCCGAGTTCCCCGAAGCGCTAATGGTGGTGCGCGTGGCGGCGACCGAGGTCTGGCCCAACTGTCCGCGCTATGTACACCGGTACAACAAGCTGAAGGCCTCGCGGTACGTGCCCCGGGCCGGCTGCGAGACGCCCCTGGCGGGGTGGAAGCGGATCGATCTGGTACAGGAGGATCTCCCGGCTCGCGAGCAGGGGCAGGCCGAGCGTGCCGGTGGCTTGATCAGCATCGAGACTTGGTTCGGCAAGGTCCTCGAGGGGAGCGAGGAGGCGTGATGCCGCCTCCAGTGATCCTATTTGCAAGGGAGCAGACCAAGAAATGAAGATTGCCATCCTGGGTACGGGCGCCATGGGCTCGGTTTACGCGGCGCTCCTCGCCAGCGCTGGCCATGAGGTGTGGGCCATCGACGCCTGGCCGGAGCACGTGGACGCCATGCGCGCGCACGGGCTTCGCGTCGAAGGGGCGTCGGGGGATCGCGTGGTGCGCTTGAACGCCTCCATGCGGGCCGCTGATGCCGGGGTGTGCGACCTGGTGATCATCGCCACGAAGGTGATGCACGTGCCGCAAGCGGCGGAATCAGCGCTGCCCTTGCTCGGTCCGCAGACCCTGGTGCTGTCCATCCAGAACGGTTTGGGTGGGCCCGATGCCGCGGCCCGCGTGCTGGGAACCGAGCGCATGCTGGTCGGGGTGGTGGGGGGCTTCGGTGCCTCCATGCGCGGGCCCGGTCACGCCCATCACAACGGCTGGGAGCTCGTTCGCCTAGGCGAACTCCGGGGCCCGGTGAGCGAGCGCCTGCGCGGCGTGGAGGCGCTGTGGGCTGGCGCAGGGTTCAAGGTCAAGTGCTTTGACGACATACAGCAGTTGGTGTGGGAGAAGCTTATTTGCAACGTGGCGTTCTCCGCCACCTGCACGCTCACCGAGCGGCGCATCATCGAGGTGATCGAGGATGCGGACGCCTGGAAGGTTTCCGCCGCTTGCGCGGCCGAGGCCTACGCGGTGGCGCGGGCAGCGGGGGTGCACCTGGACTTCTCGGACCCCGTGACCTATGTGCGCGAGTTCGGGTTGAAGATCCCCCAGGCGCGGCCCTCCATGCTCCTGGACCACATGGCCGGGCGCGCTTCCGAGATCGATGCGATCAACGGTGCCATCGGGCCGGCGGGGGCGGCGCTCGGGGTGGCCGCGCCCGTCAACGACGCGCTCGGCAACCTGGTGCGGGCCAAGGAGCGCCGGTTAGGGTTGCGTCCGTGAGTCGGCGGCGCGCGAGACGGTCCCCATGAAAGTCTGCGTCATTGGAGCCGGTGCCATCGGCGGGCTGCTGGCCGTTCGCTTGGCGCTGGCCGGGCAGGAGGTCTGCGTGGTGGCGCGCGGGGCCAATCTAGAGGCCATCGCGCGCGATGGCCTGCGCCTGCAGCAGGCCGAGGACCAGAGCGAGGTCGTGGTGCGGCTGCGTGCCACGGCGCAGATGGCCGAGGTGGGGGCCTGCGACCTGGTGATCCTGGGCATGAAGGCGCATCAGGTGGCGCCGGTGGTGGAGGAACTGCCCGTGCTCTTCCACGCCGGCACCGTGGTGCTCACCGCGCAGAATGGCATCCCCTGGTGGTACTTTCTGAAGCATGGCGGTCCCCACGAGGGAGCCGTTCTGCAGAGTGTGGACCCGGGCGGGTTCGTACGGCGACATCTGCCGGTGGAGCGCGTGCTCGGTGCCGTGGTGTATCCGGCCGCCGAACGGGTGGCGCCGGGTGTTCTCCGGCATATGGAGGGCAATCGGTTCTCCCTGGGCGAGGTGGACAATAGCGACACCCCGCGCGTGCGTGCGCTCTCCGAGGCCCTGCGCGAGGCAGGCTTCAAGGCGCCGGTCGTGTCCGACATCCGCGCGGAGCTCTGGACCAAGCTTTGGGGCAACCTCAGCTTCAACCCCATCAGTGCGCTCACCCAGGCCACCCTGGGGGAGATCTGCCGTTTTCCCGCGGGGCGTGAACTCGCCGCGCAAATGATGGCCGAGGCCCAGGCCGTGGCCGAGAGCCTGGGCATCCGCTTCAAGGTGTCCCTGGAAAAGCGCATGGCCGGAGCCGAGGCGGTGGGCGAGCACAAGACCTCCATGCTGCAGGACGTTGAACAGGGCCGCCCGCTGGAACTGGCCGCGCTCGTGGGCGCCGTGTCCGAACTCGGACGTCTCACGGGTGTCGCCACGCCGCATATCGATGCCATCCATGCAGCCGCCAGCCTCCTGGCCCACACCCTGCAGGCCCACCGAGGGCGACTGCGCCTCGCACCGACGGAGTGACCATGACAGCAAGCCAGACCCTTACCCGACTCCTAAGCGAAGGCCTCGAGGGAGATCCAGCGCTTGGCGCCCCGGGCCTGCCCGATCTGACTTTTCAGGGCCTGCGTGCCTTCATCTCGCGCACCGTCGCGAGTTTGAACGCCTGGGGTATCGGGCGAAACGACCGGGTTGCCATCGTCTTGCGCAACGGCCCCGAGATGGCGGGGGCGTTTCTGGGTGTGGCCTGTGGGGCTACCGCGGCACCGTTGAACCCGGGTTACCGCGAGGATGAGTTCGAGTTCTATCTGCAGGACTTGCGGGCGGGTGCCCTGCTCGTGGAGGCCGGGGCGGCAACCCCTGCGCGGGCCGTGGCCCTGCGTCTGGGCATTGCGCTGATCGAACTCGTCCCCACCCCGCAGGCGGGGGCGGGATGCTTCGAGCTAACGGCGCCGGAAACGCCGCGCTCCTTGCCCAAAGCGGCGGGTTGGGCGCAGGCCTCCGACTGTGCGCTTATCTTGCACACCTCGGGGACCACCTCGCGGCCGAAGATCGTGCCCCTCTCCCAGGCGAACCTCGTGGCCTCTGCCACCGCCATTGCGCAAACGCTGGCCTTCGTCCCTGGTGACCGTGGGCTCAACATCATGCCGCTCTTTCACATCCACGGGCTCCTTGCTGGTCTGCTCTCCCCGCTGGGGCGGGGCTCCTACGTGTGTTGCACGCCGGGCTTCAACGCCTTACGCTTCTTCACCTGGATGGACGCCGCCCGACCCACCTGGTACACGGCGGTACCCACCATGCACCAGGCGATCCTCGGCCGTGCTGGACACAATCGCCAGATCATAGAGCGCCACCGCCTGCGTTTCCTGCGCTCCTCGTCGTCCTCCATGCCCACGCAGGTCATCGCGGAACTGGAGGCAGCCTTCGGGGCGCCGCTGATCGAAGCCTACGGCATGACCGAGGCGTCGCATCAGATGTGCAGCAATCCCTTGCCTCCAGCTCAGCGCAAGCCCGGCAGTGTTGGCCTGGCGGCCGGGCCTGAGGTGGCCGTGATGGATGTGGACGCCCGGCTGCTGCCCGCGGGCGAGGTGGGCGAGATCGTCATCCGTGGTCCGGGGGTGAGTTCGGGCTATGAGAACAACCCGCAAGCCAACGCCCAGAGCTTCAGCGCGGGCTGGTTCCGCACCGGTGACCAGGGGGCCATGGACGCTCAGGGCTACGTGACGCTCACTGGCCGCTTGAAGGAGATCATCAACCGCGGGGGCGAGAAGATTTCGCCGCGCGAGGTGGACGAGGTCCTCATGGACCACCCTGCGGTGGCGCAGGTGGTGACCTTCGCGCTACCCCATGACAAGCTGGGCGAGGAGGTGGCGGCTGTCGCGGTGCTGCGCGAGGGCGCGGCGCTCACCGAGCGCGAACTTCGCGAGTTCGCCGCTACGCGTCTGGCGGACTTTAAGGTGCCGCGCAAGATCGTATTTCTGGACGAGATCCCCAAGGGCGCCACGGGTAAGCTACAGCGCATCGGGCTCGCCCAGAAGCTCGGTTTGGCCTGATTGCGCTGGCGCCAAACCCCGCAGGGTCTCGGCGGACGTTAAACCATGCACGGGCCGCCAGTCCACGGGGACCTCACCGACGAGGCACTCATGTGCGCCTTCCGGGACGGGGATGCGCTGGCCTTTGACGAACTCTACCGGCGCCACCGCGGGCGCCTGTACCGCTACCTGCTGCGGCAGTGCACCCAGGGACTGGCCGAAGAACTGGCGCAGGACTGTTGGATGCGGGTCATCGGCGCGCGCGCGGGCTACGATGTCACCGCCCGGTTTACCACCTGGCTCTTTCGCATTGCGCACAACCGGTTGATGGACTACTTTCGCTCCCATGCCCGATCACTGCTGGAGAGCTACAGCGATGGCGACACGCTGCAAGCGGTGCTGGACGCCGCCCCGGCCCCGTCGCTCTGCGAGCCCTCGCGCCAACTCGAGCGCGAGGAACTGGCGCGGCGCCTGGTAGCGGCGCTGGAGGAATTGCCAGCCCCTCAGCGCGAAGCCTTCCTGCTGCGTGAAGAGGCAGGCCTCGGTGTGGAGGAGATAGCGCTCGCCATGGGGGTGAACCGGGAGACCGCCAAGAGCCGCCTGCGCTACGCTTGCGCGCGGCTTCGGCTGATGTTGGCTGAGGACACCCCATGAGTGAGGACCTGCCGGACGAGTTGTCGGGCATCTACCGGTGCGCCGCGCAGGCAGAACCGGGCGAGGCCGCCGGGCAAGCCCTGCGGGCCGCTGCACGCGCCGCTATTGCGCCCCAACGGGCGGGATGGCCCTGGTGGTTGCGGTTTCGGGTACCCGTCTCCGCCGCGGCACTGATCGTGCTCGCAGGCACGCTGACTCTGCTGGTGGAGCGCGAGGAAGGTGCCCGGGAGGAGGCCGGGCGTGCCGCTCCCGCGGTCACGCTCCCGGTGCCGGCGCAAGGGACAGCCGCACCGGGTCCTGCGCCCCTTGCTGTCCCTTCCGCCCCCACCGCCCTCGATACCCCGGCGACCCCCGCTACTGCGGCGCCGCGGCCGTCGCCATTGCGCGGTGGCCAGGCGCTGGCAACGCGGCAGGAACCGCAGGCCTTCAAGGCACTGCGCCCGGAGGTGCAGACCCTCGCCCCGCCACTAGGGCAGGCGAGTGCGGAGCCCAGCGCCACGGCGCGGCAAGCGGAAGCGCCCGCGCTGCCGCGGGCTCTGGAGAATTCCCTGCCGCAACGGCACGCGGCGGCGCCGGCGGCGAGTACGGGCGCCACTGCCGGTGCGCCTGCCGCCTCTGCCGAGTCCGCCGCCGACGCGGCGCCTGCCGTGTCAGTCAAGGCAACAGCTGAAGCGGCGCCGGCACGGGCACGGGCAGCGGACCCCGCGCCGGGTGGGGTGGGCGAGCCCTTGAGTCCGCAACTGTGGGTTGAGCGCGTACGTGTTCTGCGTGCTGCGGGTCGGCGGGAGGAAGCCGTGCAGGCCCTCGTTGCGCTGCACCGTGCGTGGCCCGACTACGCGCTGCCGGAGGACCTGCGCGAGTTGCGCTAAGTCGACCTTGCTGTCGGAGTTTTTAACCCCGTTTCGCCAGCGTCTTCGTTTACACCTGTGCTTGCCACCCAATCACAGGAGTCCACCATGTTTCGAGCCCTTGTCGTCGGCGCCTCGTTCCTGCTTTGCCTGCCCGCCACTCCCGCCCTCGCCGGTCACTTGGTCGACCTGGAAGTGGTCAGCCGCGCGAGCGGTAGCGCGTTGCCCATGCACTGGAGCCAAGGTCGTGGCTATGTCGTGGGGACACCGGAGGAGCGCTTCTCCGTGCGACTCACCAACCGAAGTGCCGGGCGCGTCCTTGTGGTGTTGTCCGTGGATGGGGTCAATGCTGTCACCGGACAGGATGCGGCGGCCGGGCAGAGTGGCTACGTGCTCAATGCGCACGAATCCGCGGAGATTACGGGCTGGCGCAAGAACATGCAGGAGGTGGCTCGCTTTTACTTCACGTCGTTGGCCGACAGCTATGCGGGGCGCACCGGGCGTCCAGACAACGTCGGTGTGATCGGCGTGGCGGCCTACCGGGAGATGCCAGTCCCGCTCGTGCGCCGGTACGTTCCCGCGCCATCGACAACTGACCCGCTCCCATCGCGCTCGCGCAGCGAGGACAGCGCCATGGCCTCTAAATCCACCGCGGGAGCCCCAGCGCGCCCGGCACAGGAGTCCCTGCCGGCGGCCCCTGAAAGTCGCCTGGGTACCGGCCATGGCGAATTGGAGTCCTCCGTCATCACCTCCACGCAGTTCCGCCCGGCCACGAGTTCCCCGGAGGAGGTGGTGTCGGTTTGGTACGACTCGCGTGAACGGCTCGCCAGCCGCGGCATCCTGCCCCGGCGTGTCCCCTGCTGCCAGGAGCCGCAGCCCTTTCCTGGCCCCTTCGTACCCGATCCGCGCGGCTGAACGCAACTCCTGGCCGGCGCGGCAACCTGTGGCGCCGGCCGCGCGGGCAAGCTAAGCTACGCGTGTTCGACCTAGAGCCGAGGATGTGGCGATGCGCGTTTGCCTGCGATGTCTAACACTGCTCCTCGGCTTGCTCCCCAGCACCATCTTTGCGGGGGAGTCCTACCGGCTCGATGCCGATCACAGCTTTGTTCAGTTCGCCGTGGTGCACACGGGCGTCTCTTCCCTGCGGGGGCGCGTGCACGTGCTTCGCGGTACCGCAACGCTCGACGCCCAGGAGGCCGCCGTGAGCGCCGAAGTCGACCTGCGCAGCATCGACACCGGCGTGGCCAGGCTGGACGACTTGCTGCGCTCGGACCTCTTCTTCGACGTGGCCCATTTCCCCACGGCGCACTTTTCCGCGCGGGCCACCGCCTTTGCCGACGGGCTCCCGCAGGAGTTCCTGGGCGAGTTGGACTTGCACGGGACGAAGCGCCCTGTGCAGTTGCGGGCCGAGCGTTTTGTGTGCCGCAACGTCAAGCTGCTGGTCCTGCGGCGCTTCGTGTGTGGCGGCGATTTGGTGGGCAGCCTGCGGCGTTCCGATTTCGGCCTCTCCCAGTACCTGGAATACGTGAGCGACGAGGTGCGTCTCACGATCTCCGTGGAAGCCATTCGCGCCGCGCCGTGATCGCCTGGGTCGCGCAGCCCGCGTCCGACCCGGCCCGCGGTGGTCGAGCGGATCGAGGCCATGGGCGACCGGACGGGGGCCCACCGGGAGACGCCGTGAAGCGAAGCGCTACGGTAGGACTGTGTCGCAGCCGCCCAGGGGGCAGGGCCGGGGACGGGGCGGTCGAGCGCTCGGAGGACGTCCATCAGTTGCCACCCGGGCAGGATCCCCGACCGGTGGTGCCGAAACCGGCGGCCGGCCTCGAAGCCATGGGCATGAAGGTGACCGCGGCCGATCCACGCAAGCCCTCTAGCGGCCGTCAAGGTCGCGGCTCAGGGCTGAGCCGTGACCGGGTGGTGAAAGGCGACGACGTGGTCGTCTAAGCGGCCTTTGCCACGATCCGCAACCACTCGGAGAGATGTGAATCCCCGGAGAAGGTTGCGCTCGTCTGGAAGCTCCAATCAGTTCGGCCGGGGTCGCCCTCAGCCCGGATGGGCTGGCACCGGCGGTGCGTGCAGGGGGCAGGGCGCCGCGGGGAAGCTCGCCGTGAACACCGCGCCCCCGCTAGCAGCCGAGGCAGCGAAGGTCTCCCCGCCGTGGGCATGCAGAATCTCCCTGCAGATGGCCAGCCCTAGACCGGTGCCGCCCGCACCCGTCTTCGTGGTGCTGCTCTGCACGAATTTGTCGAAGACCAGTTCCTGTTCCTCCGGCCGGATACCTACGCCCTGGTCCTCTACCTCCACGCGGAGCCCGGCCACTGGACCGCAAGCCGGGCAGCAGATGCGTGCCGGTAGCAGGGAGGAGGTCACGGCTAGGCGCACTTCCTTGTCCGCGGGCGTGTACTTGACTGCGTTGGAGATCAGGTTGCGAAGGACCTGTTCGATCCGTAGAGCGTCGAACTCCCCGTGACAGGGCTCCGGTGCGGGGGCAATGAGGCGCCGAACGCCGCGCGCCGCTGCGGGCTCCGAGAACTCCTCGGCCACGCCAGCGGCCAGCTCCTGCAGGTCGTGCGGGGCGAAGCGGTACTCCATCTTCCCCGCCTCTAGCTTGGAGATGTCGAGCAGGTCGTTCAAGAGGTGCATCAGGCGCTTGGCGCTTTGCTCGATGCGCTGGAGGTACCGGGTCAGGCGCTAGCCGCCGGGTGCCTCGGCGGCACGCTCAAGGCCCAGATTGGCGAAGGCGAGAATGGAGTGCATGGGCGTGCGCAGTTTATGCGATATGTTCGCCAGAAACTCCGACTTCGCCCGGTTAGCCATCTCCGCAGCTTCTAGCGCTCCCTGCAGCTTGTTGGTGCGCTCGGCCACGAGTTCCTGCAGGTGGTCGCGGTGCTGGCGAACCTGCGCCTCGCGCTCTCCCAAGGTGGCGAGTAAGCGATTGCGGCGGGCTTCGTCGCGCTGCACCTGGCGCGTCAACAGGACGATCACCAGGGCCACGGCACAGGTGGCTGCTCCATAGGCGCGCACCTCGTGATACCAGTGCTCGAGTACGTTGGCCTTGCTCACCGCCACGGATGCCACGAGCGGTGAACCTGGAATGCGCCTAGCGGTGTGGAGGCGCACAATTTGGTCGAGCGCGCTCCGCGTTTCGCCCTCCGCCAGCCCCGAGCCGTGGAGCTGCTCCAGGAATTGCGCGCTCCAGGGCACCTTGTGGCCGATGCTCCCCGCGATGCTCGGTGCGCGCACGGTGATGCTGCCGTCTTCGTGGCGCAGGTTGATCACGCCGCCGGGACCCACGTCGATGCCGTCGTAGGTATGCTCGAGCAGTTCCGGCTCCAGGGTAGCTACGACGACTCCAGCGAAGCTGCCGTCAGGATTGCTCCGGCGCAGGCTGAGCATGAGGCCCCAGCGTCCCGTGTTGCGCCCCAGCAGCAGGGTGCTCACGTAGATTCCGTGCTCGCCGTCGCGATGTACGCGGAAGTACTCGCGGTCATGCAGGTCGTTGATAACCTTCCTATCATCCTGCGATCCCGGGAGCCTTATTCCGCGCGCATGGAGGATGAAGAGCGAACGCAGGTACGCGTTGTCCTGGGCGTTCTGCTGCAGCATGCGGTTGAGCTCCTCCGGCAGCGGACGCCGGCCAGGAGGGACGTGCGCCCAGAGGCCGCAGAAGCCACCCAGCATCGCGTCGATGCCGTGTAGGACGTCCTCTGTCTGCTCCTGCAACAGCCGCGACAGGTTGCGGTTATTGATCTCCGCAGTGTGCAGATAGCCGGCGCGGCTGCTGGCGAGCGTTGCCGCCACGATGCCGAGGAGGGCGGCGAGCGTCAGGCCCACGAGAAGGGGTAGCCGGGACCCGGGCGCGACAGGGCCGGGGTCGGTGTCGGCGGGAGGCGGCGCGGGAGGTTTCAATTGCTTCACTCCAGTGCTCAATCGATGGTCGAGTGGGCGGCTGGCCACAAGACGGCGCGCGCAAGGGCAAACGGCCGGTCGGCTGTTGGACTTGAGCGGTTTCCCGGCCTATCTTCGCTGCTGGCCGGAGGCTTCGCGCTGTCCCGCTGATGCTTCCCGGGCGGCAGGCGCCGGGTTAGCCCATCTTTGTCACTTTTCCGTCCTTTCTGACGCTGGCGCGCCGTAAACCCTTGTCAGCATTGGACTTCATTTCTGAGGCAAAATGTAGTGCCATAATATTTTACGTATATTGATCCAAAGCCTTGCTTTTCGTGC